>JAGCCX010000085.1 GCA_017651465.1 Bacteroidales bacterium | reverse complement strand
TTTTTGGCGTATTTTTTGTAGAGAAAACAGGCCGTGCGCAAAGTGTTGAATATATCAGTCGTCGTGTGCTTACTAGGTCTTCTGGTAATGCAGGCATGCGGCATCACTATTGTGCGCTGTACCCATTCTGGACGGTTTTCCCTGGCAGAGGCACATGCTCCCGAAGACTGCGGAATGTGCGAGGATTCCGAATGCGAGCTGTTTTTCACATTCAAAGTATCCGATATCTCACCCGAGGATATTCAATTCCGGAGTACTCCCCTTCCAATCTGGGCCATTCTCCCGCCACACATCCTTCTGGATGGGTCCATCTTGACGTCGAATTATGAAAATCCTGCCTTGTCCGCGTTTCCCCCGGGCAGAATTTCACATACACAATTTGTATTCAGGAATTGATTCTTACCGTATTGTTTTACTAACGGTTTAATGAATCAATATCCTATTAAATGAAAAAAATCTATTTATCGTTATGGCTCCTATGCATTATGGGAGCCCAAGGACTGGCACAGGTAGATACCACCGGCATCTACGGAGAGCGGACCGATTCCCTGGAGGCCGCCGTCTTTACCAGTCGCACAAATGCCAATTACCTGTCTAAAGGGAAAGAACTCCGCACGGAGGTAATATCATCGGCCGGACTCATGAAGATGGCCTGCTGCACGCTGGCAGAAAGCTTTGAGAACTCGGCCAGCGTAACCGTCGGATATGCCGATGCCACTACCGGTGCCCGTCAAATTCGCCTGCTGGGCTTGTCGGGCATCTATACGCAGATGCTGGACGAGAACCGCCCCGTCATGCGTGGTATCACCGCGCCCTATGCCCTTTCCTATACACCCGGCCCCTGGCTCGAAAGCATCCAGGTTGGGAAAGGATCGCCTTCTGTAGTCAACGGAGCAGAGTCCATCACCGGTTCCATCAATCTGGAGTACCAAAAGCCCACAAATGAGAAGCCGCTGTTCCTGAACGCTTCCGTCATGAACGACACCAAGACAGACTTCAATGTATCGTCCTCACTTCAAGTGGCAGACAACCTTTACACCATCCTTTTGGGGCATGCCGATGGCAACTTCCGCACATTTGACACAAATGGAGATGGTTTTGCCGATGACCCTTCGCTACTGAATGTCAACGTCTCTAACCGCTGGCTTTGGTATTCCCCTGAAGTACAAGCCCATTGGGGCGTCCGGTATATTCACGACAAGCGGCAGGGCGGGCAGATGGAGGGGCCCTGGAAATCGGCCATTACGAACAATCTAGCCAACGCCTATTTCAAAGTGGGACGGTCCATTCGGGGAGACGGTTCTTCCAGTATCGCCATTGTGGCCGATTATACCCTCCAGCAGACGGCCTCAACCTTCGGCCTCAATCTGTATAACGCCCGTCAGCATAGTGTCTTTGCCAATCTTATCTGCCGTAACGCCTTCTCTGACAGCCATATTCTCACTGTTGGCATCAATACAACCGTTGATTGGCTGGGCGAAGAAATCCTTGGCGGGGGACAGAGCGTTGAAGGCTCCAGACAAACGCTAGCGCAGATTGCCCCTTACGCGGAATATACATTCCAACAGGGAGAAACCCTGTCCGTTATTGCCGGAGTGAGTGCTACCGTCATTCCGCGCCACGGCTTCTATCCTGCGCCGCGCCTTACTCTCAAGTATCAGCCAGTAGAGCCGCTCGTATTCCGGCTGAATGGTGGAAGAGGCGTCCGTTTCTCCCATCCGATAGCCGACAATATCGGCATACTATCTACCGGGAAAACGATTTTGGGAGATTTGACGCAGCGGGTGCTGGACGATGCGTGGACCTTTGGCGGAAACGTCACTTACTATTTTACGGAAAACGTCTATCTGAGTTTGGATTACTTCCAAACCCGGTTTGTGTCTGCCTATCTGACAGACCGTGAATCGGCCAACACCATTTCCTTCTATTCGCTTGACGGCCACAACGCCTGGTCGCAGAATATCCAGGCCGATTTCAGTATCGAGCCCGTGGACAGGCTTTCCCTCACCCTTACGGGCCGATACACCGATGCAAGGGTATGGCAGCCCTCATCTGAGGTGCGGGAACTCCCGCTTACCCCGCGCTTCAAGGCTGTTTTCAATGCCCAGTACAAACTGGGAGCGAACCGTTGGATCTTTGACTTTACGGCTTCTTTGACCGGTTCCTCCAGGGTTTATGACTTTATGAAGGAATTGAAGGACGAAGAGGGCATGTTGCTTTATCCCAATGGACGGACGCCTGTCTATCCCCTGCTTTATGCGCAGGTTACACGGCGGTTCCGGGGCTTCGACATCTATCTGGGCGGAGAAAACCTCACCGGCTCCATGCAGATGCATCCCATAGTAGACGCCAAGACTCCTTTTGCCGATACATTCGATGCCGCATCTGTCTGGGGTCCCCTCATGGGTGCAAGGTTCTATTTAGGATTCCGTTTAAACATCTGGAAATAAAAACTATTATGAAAAAACTACTTCTTACCCTGTTTCTCGTGGTTGCCAGCGTGGCTGTCGGTATGGCGCAAGATACAAAATCCAAGGCCAAACCCAAGACCGAAACCGTAACCTATGTAGTGGACATGCACTGTCAAAACTGCGTGGATAAACTTACAGACCGTCTCTCATTCCTTAAAGGCGTGAAGGATTGCAAGATATCCCTCACCAAAAAGACCGTCACCCTCAAGTTCGATCCTTCCAAGATTGAGGAAAAAACATTTGTCGAAACCATAAATAAATCGGGATATACGGCAACGAAAAAAGAAGAGCCGTCTTCGTCAAAATAGACGATTGTTTATCCCTGTTTGGTGAAGTCTGATGAACGGCCACAATGTGAACGAAACGGCCCACATGCTGGGCTTTGACTTCCCGCACCACTTCACCCGCATCTTCAAAAAGGTAACCGGCATTACGCCGAGGGAGTTCCTGAGGTAATCAAACTATTCCTGAAAAGAATACCCAAACCCAGACCGGGCTACAAGGGCATCCTGAAGGAGTACCGCGACGATATGGTCAAGTATGCTCCGGACAAAGACAAGCCCCACGAAGGACTTTTTCACAAGGAAAAAAGTTAAGTACGCTCCGTCAGTAAGTTGCGAGAGTCCTACCTTCGAACTCCCGTGCGAGGCGGCGGCAGGAGCCAGTACCAGCAGAAGTCTTTCTTGCTGCAGGTAGCTCAATAAAAAACTCTCCCGGCTTGGATGCCAGGAGAGCCATTCTCAAGTTAGGCTATTATCACACTTACCGCATCCATCCTTCGACTCGGTACACTTTTTCGCACAATTTCTTCTCTTGCTTAGTTTCAGCGTCTCTAAACCATACTTCTATCCGAGCCGCATAATAATCTTCCCAATCTCCCTCATAGATTGTAAACTCTTTCTGCTCGACTACTTGAGAGAAAGAAGACGTGGCGTTAATTGATACGGTGCTTCGTTCCGGCAATCTATCTTCAGATAATTGTATGTTTTTTGTGACCTCATAGCAACGAAGAAACACTTCTCCTGAAGGAAGGGCCGGATAGTAAAAATCATATTTGTAGATACCACCCTGGAAACTATTCCATACTTGTAAATATGTTTTTGAGTCAAGGCTGTCGATAGATACCTCCTGACCCGATTCGAAGTCAAACGGTAAACTATACTCTAATCCATCAGGAATACGATGCTTTCTGCCGAAGCCGTCTGGACCTGACATCGCACCCATGACCAGGGGAATCCATAGCCAGATTACTATAATGACTGAAAGCCCTAAAGACAGGAGGCATTGCCACCATTTTTTGTTGACAAGCAAAATTACCCACGATACCGGGAGAGCAATCACTACCAATAGTAGCAATATACCGACAATGCTTTCGAAAACTGAGGGGACCGTGGTAAACAAGAACATCAACCCCAACATTAGGACGCATAGCAGTATTGGGAGTGTCCACCAATATTTCAGAACTTTTCTTTTCATGTAAGGGTGACGGTATTCTTTTTTACAATTACAAATATACCACAAAGTTCTGACATACACACGAAAAACCCTCCCTGCATCTCTGCAAGGAGGGTTCGTCTTGAGAACGGAACCGGTCCGTGGGTGGCTTAGGCTCCAGCGGTCCAGGTGGTCTCCGCCAGCATCACGCCAGACTTCTCACCGGTGGAGGAGTTGACGTAGTAGTAGCGGAAGAAAATCTTCGGAGCCGCAGCGCTGGGAGCACCGTTCTTGGCCACGTAGTCGGCACGGATGTCGATTGCGGCGGCGGTGGGCTGGTCAAGATGGAAGCGATTGTTGACCCGGTGAACGAAACAATCTGGGCCAATCAAAAAGCGATAGCCGCATTGTTCGATGTTACCGTGCCGAATATCTCTTACCATTTCAAGAAGATATTTGAAAGCGGAGAACTGGGTGCCGGCACGGTAGTTAAAGATTTTTTAATTACCGCGCAGAGTGGCGCCAGAGGCACATCTGAAGAGAAAGTCAAGTATTATAACCTTGATGCCATTATATCCATCG
>JAGCCX010000084.1 GCA_017651465.1 Bacteroidales bacterium | reverse complement strand
TCTGCACGGCCGCAAGGGTTCGATGGAGCATCTGAATAATATCCAGAATGAGGTTGCCGCCTTTGTGGGCAGCGCCCCGCAGAGCGACGATCTCACGATGCTGTTCATCCATTATCTGGGCAACAGTCACGAAAACCGTATTACCCTCGACAACGATATCAAGCAGATCCCGCGTCTGGAGGGCTTTGTGAATGCCATTGCTTCGCGGCACGGCTTGTCAGAGGCAGATGCGTCAGGCATCAATCTGGCGCTGGAAGAGGCAGTTACGAATGTTGTGCTGTACGCTTATCCCCAGGGGAAGAATGGGCGTATCGATCTGGATTCGCAGTATGTGGACGGACGCCTGGAGTTCATTTTGTCCGACAGCGGAATTGAGTTCGATCCTACCAAGGCCCCCGATGTTAATGTCGAAGCTTCGCTCGAGGATCGTAAGATAGGCGGACTTGGCATCCATCTTGTTAAGACAATTATGGATTCCGTGAGCTATGAGAGGAAGGGCGGGAAGAATGTTCTAACGATGATAAAGAATATATAACAATATGGAAATCAAAGTTTTAAAAGAAAAGGCCGAAGTAACGGTATTCCTGAAAGGACGTTTGGACACTCCTGCCGCCCAGGAAGTTGCTGCAGAACTTGAACCTCTCAAGAACGAGGCTTCCGGAACCATCATAATGGACTGCGGAGAGCTTAGTTACATTTCCAGCTCGGGGCTCAGGATATTCCTCGCGTTCCGCAAGGCTGCCGCCGAAAAGGGAGGCAAAATAATAGTCCGGAATATCACGAATGACATCCGGACCGTATTTATGATGACAGGATTCCTTAACCTGTTCGAGATTCAATAATCTTTCTGATGCGAGAGGAAGCAAGCAATTGTATTCTTCATCAGCATCGCGATAGTCATAGGCCCTACGCCACCCGGGACAGGAGTAATCCAGGAACTCACGGGCTCGGCGGATGCGAAGTCAACGTCTCCGCAGAGTTTTCCTTCCTCATCGCGGTTCATCCCAACGTCGATGACCACTGCGCCCGGCTTGATCATATCTCCTTTTACCAGCCGTGCCTTGCCCACGGCAACCACCAGCACATCTGCACTGCGGCACACCTCACCCAAGTCCTGGGTGCGTGAGTGTGCTATGGTTACGGTGGCGTTGCGGTCGAGAAGCAGCTTGGCCACGGGTTTGCCTACTATGTTGCTGCGGCCCACTACGACCGCTTTCTTGCCCTTGAGTTCGATACCTATGCTGTCCAGCATACGCATTATGCCGGCAGGGGTGCAGGGCACTATGCAGTCTTTTCCCTGCCACAGGCCGGCCACGTTGAGGGGATGGAAGCCGTCGACATCTTTCCCGTGCGAGATGGTATCGATGACTTTTTCTTCGTCGATGTGCGGGGGCAGGGGCAGCTGGACCAGGATGCCGTCGGTGAGGGGGTCGTTGTTCAGGGCTGTAATCTGCTGCAGCAGAGCCTCTTCGCTCGTGTCGGCAGGGAGTTCCACCAAACGTGACTCCATACCTGTGTATGCTGCCGCCTTGACCTTGTTGCGTACATAGACCTGGCTTGCAGGGTTCTCTCCCACGATTATCACCGCCAGGCAAGGCTTGCGCCCGTACCTGGTTTCCAGCTCCTGGACTTCGGCCTTTACCTCATCCTTGACAATCTGGCTGAGGGCTTTTCCGTCAATTATTTTTCCCATAACAATCCTATGTGGGCGATATCGTTCCTGTAGAACAGATTATCGCATTCAATCTTGCTGATTTGCTCGTAAACTTTCTTGCTGGCCTGGGCGAGGTCTGCCCCGGCGCTCACAACCATCAGTACCCGGCCTCCGTTGGTCACAAAGCGGCCTTCGCTGACAGCGGTGCCCATATGGTACACCTGGGCGTCCACACTCTCCAACCCGTTTATGCTGAAGCCTTTCTGGTAATGGCCCGGATAGCCTTTTGATGCGAGTACTACACCCATCGTGACTCCATCCTCCCATTCCGGCAAGGCTGCGGGAGTGCCGGTAGCTACTGCTTCGAAGATGGTGTAGATATCGCTCCTGAGCAGCGGCAGGACCACTTCCGTCTCGGGATCGCCAAAGCGGGCGTTAAATTCAATTACCTTTATGCCCTGCGGAGTCTTCATAAGGCCTCCGTACAGAACGCCGGAGAGGGGCAGGCCCTCGGCGGCCATAGCCGAAGCCGCCTTGCACATAATTTGAGTATAGGCAAAACGGCGGTCTTCGTCGGTGATGAAGGGGAGTCCGGTATAAGCTCCCATACCTCCGGTGTTGGGCCCCTTGTCTCCATCGAAAGCACGTTTGTGGTCCTGCGAGAGGGGCATAGGGTACACCCGATCTCCGTCCACGAAGCACAGGAAAGAGAATTCCGGCCCTGTGAGGTAATCTTCAATCACCACCTTACCCGCTCCGAAGCTATGGTCGAGAAGCATATCGGAAAGGGCTTTGCGGGCCTCTTCCAGGTCGGAGGCTATTACCACACCCTTGCCGGCGGCAAGGCCATCGTATTTAAGAACAGCGGGGAAGGGCCTCCCGGACACATAGGCAAGAGCCTCTTTGTAGTCGGTAAAACTCCGGTACGCCGCAGTAGGGATGCCATATTTGTCCATAAGCCTTTTTGCGAACTCCTTGGAACTCTCTATGGCAGTAGCAGCCTGCGTGTGGCCGAAAATCTTTAATCCTGCAGCGCGGAAAGAATCCACTATCCCGGCCGCCAGCGAAGCTTCGGGGCCCACCACGGTAAGATCTACTCCGTGTTCAAGAGCAAACGCCTTAAGGCCTTCTACATCAGTGTCTTTGAGGGACACATTGCAAGCCTGCAAGCCAATGCCTGCGTTACCGGGAGCGCAATAAATCTTGCCCACCTGATGGCTGCGGCTCAAGGCGTCCACGATGGCGTGCTCCCTGCCTCCGCCTCCTATGACCAGTACTGTTTTGTTCATTTTGGACTAATGCTTGAAATGGCGTACGCCAGTAAACATCATTGTTATGCCCAGCTCATCGGCCTTCTTTACCGCATCCTCATCACGTATGCTGCCGCCCGGCTGGACTATGGCGGTGACGCCGTATTGCGCGGCAAGTGCCACTGTGTCGTCGAAAGGCAGGAAGCCGTCGGAAGCCAGTACCAGGCCCGTGGTAAAGCCGGCGTTGCGCGCCTCCTCGAGCGCGATGCGGGCTGAGCCTACGCGGTTGGTCTGTCCGGCGCCTATGCCTATGGTGTGGCCGTCGCGCACGACTGCTATGGCATTGGATTTCACGTGCTTGACAATCTTCCAGCCGAAATTGGCATCGGCGAGTTGCCCGGCTGTGGGCTTGACGGCGGTGACGCACATCTCCGGGACTATAGTCTCAATCTGTGTGTCAAGATGTTGCGACAGGAGCCCCCCGTTCACGCTGATGTACTGCTGCACGGGAGCGTCGGAACGGGTCATATCTACCTGCAAAACGCGGAGGTTCTTCTTGGCGGACAGGATCTCGAGCGCCTCGGGCGAAAAAGACGGGGCTATCACTATTTCGAGGAAGATGGGCTTCATCCCAAGGGCGATTTCGGCAGTAAGCTCACGGTTCACTCCCACTATGCCGCCGTAGATGCTCACCTTGTCGGCTTCGTAAGCGGCTTGCCACGCTTCTTCGATGGTCTTGCCGGTGGCCGCCCCGCACGGGTTCATATGCTTGAGGGCCACGCAGAATGGCTCCTCGAAGTCGCGCAGTACGTTCAGGGCTGCGTTGGCATCCTGAATGTTATTGTACGACAGTTCTTTGCCCTGGATCTGGGTCGCGAAGGCAAGGGAGAAAGGAGCGGGCTCGAGCGCGGCGTAGAAACTGGCGTCCTGGTGGGGGTTCTCGCCATAGCGCAGGCCTTGCTTGAGGTCGTATTCGAGGAACAGTTTCTCGTTCAGGCCTGCCGCCTTGCGCATATATGCCGCTATGCACATATCGTATTCGGCAGTATGGGTGTAGGCCTTGGCGGATAGTTTGAGCCTGGTCTGAGGCGAAGTGCTGCCGTTGGCACGGAGTTCCGACAGTACGCTGTCGTAGTCGGAGGGATCGCACACGATGGTAACGTCTTTCCAGTTCTTGGCAGCACTGCGCACCATCGAAGGGCCGCCTATGTCGATATTCTCGATGGCGTCCTCCAGGGTAACGCCTTCCTTGGCGATGGTCTGACGGAAAGGGTAGAGGTTGACGCACACCAGTTCGATGGTCTGTATGCCGTTCTCCTTGAGAGTCTCCATATGCTCGGGGACGTCCCGGCGGGCCAGGATTCCTCCGTGGACCTTTGGATGCAGGGTCTTTACCCGCCCGTCGCAGATTTCGGGGAAGCCCGTTACTTCGCTGATCCCTATTGTTTTTACGCCCTCGGACTCCAGCAGCTTTTGGGTGCCGCCCGTAGCGATGATTTCCCAGCCAAGATCGACCAGCCCCTTGACGAAAGGAACCAGACCTGTTTTGTCGCTGACACTTACTAACGCTCGCATAACAGTTCTTTTATTGTTTGTACATATAATTCGTGCTCAATCTTCTGGCCTATACGGTGCACTTCGGCAGGGTCGGAGCCCTCGTAGGGGAAAGCCCTCTGGGCTATGATCTTGCCGCCGTCCAGCTGGTAGTCGACCCAGTGGATGGTAATGCCGTACACTTTGACGCCATAGGCCACGGCGTCTTCGACCGCGTGCGCGCCCTTGAAAGCGGGTAGCAGCGAGGGGTGAATATTGATGATCTTGCCCTCGTAAGAGTTCAGCAGGGTTTCACCCACTATCCTCATATAGCCCGCAAGGCACACCAGGTCGATGTGCTTCTCGTCAAGGAGCTTGACTATTATCGCTTCATAGCCGGCTTTGGAAGTATAATCCTTGGGGGAGAACACAAAGCTCTCGATTCCCATCTCGGCAGCCCGGTCAACCACGGCGGCGCCGGGATGGTCGCACACCATCAGGGCCACCCGGGCGTCCAGCTGCCCGCTCTGGCAGGCCTTTGCAATGGCCACGAAATTGGTGCCCGTTCCGCTTGCAAATACTGCTAACTGCTTCATTGCATAATGATATTAACCCCTTGGGTTTGAGTGACTTTGCCTATGACGGAGGCCTTCTCGCCAAAAGAATCAAGAATCGATACGGCCTTGGGCGCCTCGGAAGCATCCAATACGGCTATCATTCCTATTCCCATATTGAAGATGTTGAACATCTCGCGGTGCGGAACGCCACCCCACTTTTCCAGCATCTTGAATACGGGGAGTATCTCCCAGCTGCCCTCGTGGATTTCCAGGCCCTGGCCCGGTTGGAGGACCCGGGGGATATTCTCGTCGAAGCCGCCGCCGGTGATATGACAGATGCCGTGTACGTCGCACTCTTCGATTACCTTGAGCATCTGCTTGACATATATCCTGGTGGGGGTGAGGAGTACCTCTCCGAGCTTGCGTCCGCCGAACTCGGGAATGGGATCTTGGTACGAAAAGCCGCAGTCGGCAACTATTTTCCTGACAAGGCTGAATCCGTTCGAATGCACTCCGCTGGATGCAACGCCCACAAGGACGTCTCCGACTTTGACTTTGCTTCCGTCGATGAGTTTTGACTTCTCGACTACGCCGGTGGTATAGCCGGCGATATCGTATTCTTCGCCCTCATACATTCCGGGCATCTCGGCCGTCTCGCCGCCCACGAGGGCGCATCCGGCCTGGCGGCATCCTTCGGCCACTCCGGCCACTATAGCCTCCACCTTGGCCGGGACATTGTGCCCCAGGGCTACGTAATCTAGGAAGAACAGCGGTTCCGCCCCCTGGGCCAGAACGTCGTTCACGCACATAGCCACGGCGTCTATGCCTATGGTGTCGTGCTTATCCATTGCGAAGGCGATCTTGAGCTTGGTGCCTACGCCGTCGGTTCCGCTCACGAGCACAGGTTCCTTAATGCCGAGAGCCGAGAGGTCGAACATACCGCCGAATGAACCGATATTGCCCATCGAACCCTTGCGGGATGTGGACGCAACGTGCTGTTTGATGCGGCGCACCACTTCGTAACCGGCTTCCAGGTTTACACCGGATTGTTCGTAAGATTTTGCCATTTCAATCTTCGTTATTTACATCGTCGTACAAGAGGGTGGGATACTCGCCGGTGAAGCAAGCCTGGCAGGGGTCGGCGCAGCCGAAGCACGAGTCACGTGTGGATTCGGGGCTCAGGTAGCCCAGAGAATCGGCGCCTATAGCCGCGCAAGCTTCTTCCAGCGTGCGGTGCGAGCATAGGAGCTCTTCGAGAGTGGATGTGTCAACTCCGTAGTGGCAGGGGAAACGCATCATAGGGCTGGCGATGCGGACGTGCACTTGTGAGGCCCCTGCGTCACGCAGCAGCTTTACTATCTTCAGCGAGGTGGTGCCGCGGACTATCGAATCGTCCACCAGCACAATCCTCTTGCCCTTTACGATGCTCTGCACGGGCGAGAGTTTCATTTTGACTCCCAGTTCGCGCATCGACTGGGTGGGCTCGATGAAGGTACGGCCTACGTATTTGTGCTTCACGAGGCCCATTTCGTAGGGGATTCCGCTCTCTTCGCTGTATCCCATTGCGGCGCTCAGGCCCGATTCGGGGACTCCCACCACGATATCCGCCTCCACGGGGCACTCCCGGGCCAGGCGGCGTCCCGCCTCCTTGCGGTAGGAGTGCACGTTGCAGCCGTCGATGTCGCTGTCGGGACGGGCGAAGTAGATGTACTCCATTGCGCACATATGGTGGCGGCAGTAATGGGAATAGGTGGTGCTGCGTATCCCGTGACGGTCGAGCGAAACGATCTCGCCGGGATTGACGTCACGCAGGAACTTGGCGCCCATTATGTCGAAGGCGCAGGACTCGCTGCTGACCACATATCCGCCGTCCAGCTCGCCGAGGCACAGAGGCTTGATCCCGTGCTTGTCGCGGCAGGCGTAGATACGGCTCGGAGTCATAATTACAAATGCGAATCCGCCTTCCATCATATTGAGGGCCTTGACGATATTGACGATACGGTCTTCGCCGGCGTTCTTCTTGATAAGATGCGCGAGCAGCTCGCTGTGTATGTTGGTCTGGAAAATGGTACCGCGCTTTTCGAGATAGCCGGCAATCTGTGCTGCATTGATGACATTACCGTCGGCGGCCACGGCGAAGTCGCCGCTGCGGTGATGGAAAAACAACGGCTCCACGTTGTCCAGACCCCCTTTGGAGTCATTTGCATACTTTACGCTGCCTATGCCCAGGGTGCCTTTCAGATGAGAAACCTCCCCGTTAGTGAAGATGTCGCTCAGAAGGCCCAGGCCACGGTAGCGGTAATACTTTCCTTCCTCGTCGAAGGTGGCTATACCGCCGCCCTCCTGTCCGCGGTGCTGAAGATTGTGCAGACCATAATAGATCCGTGTCGCGGCGTTCTTGACGCCGAATACTGCCAAAACTCCCATTAGATAGATTCCAGTCTTTCGAGTACTATATTATATGCAGGGATAATGTCTCCGAGGTCGAGCCGGAAACGGTCTTTGTCAAAGCGCTCCCCGGTCTGCTCGTCCCACAGACGGCAGGTATCGGGGCTGATCTCGTCGGAAATAATGATTTCGCCGGTGTCGGAAGCGCGGCCGAACTCAATTTTTGCATCAACCAGCTCGATGCCGGCCTTGTGGAAGAGTTCCGTAAGCAGCTGTCCGGCACGTTTGGCAATGGAAAACATAATTTCCAGCTCTTTGTAGCTTGCGAGCCCCAAGGCTACGGCCTGATCGCTGTTCACCAGGGGGTCTCCCAGTTCATCGTTGTTGTAGCATAAATCGACTATGGTATTGGAAGGCTTGAAACCGTCTTCCACTCCCAGTTTTGCAGCCAGGGTGCCGGCCATACGGTTGTGTACCACTACTTCCAGCGGGATAATTTCGATCTTGCGGCAGAGCTGCTCGCGGTCGTCGAGGCGCTTGATAAAGTGCGTGGGTATGCCGCAGTCGTTCAGATATCCCAGCAGGAAGGCCGATATCTTGTTGGTTACTACACCTTTGCCTGTCAGGCGGGCACGCTTGACATTGTTGTATGCAACCATCACGTCTTTGAAGCGGAAGATTACCTGGTCGGGATTCTCGGTGGCATAGACCCGCTTTTCGTTGCCTTCAAAAATAAGCTCTTTTTTCATCGGTCTTTTCTGAAATAATGGACGGCGTTTTCAAATATTGGCTGGCGGCAGTTTCCGCTTACATTCTTGTAGAGTGACTCCTCGTAGCGCTCGGAGTGGCCCATCTTGCCGAGGATGTGACCGTCGGGGCTCAGGATGCCTTCGATGTCATAGTCGGAGCCGTTGGGGTTGTCGAGGTAACGAAAAGCGACCTGCCCGCGGGCAAAGAGTTCTTCGGCAACTTTCTCTCCCACCACGAATTTGCCCTCGCCGTGGCTGAAAGCAATGCTGTGAACTTCTCCGACGGACATTCCCGCAAGCCAGGGAGAGTTTACGGAGGTTACCTGGGTGCGGGCAATCTGGGATATGTGGCGGTTGATGTCGTTGCGGAACAGGGTGGGGGAGAGAGGCGTCACGCAGCCGGTCTTGCCATAGGGAAGCAGACCGCTCTTGATAAGGGCCTGGAAGCCGTTGCAGATGCCCAGGATGAGCCCTCCCCGTTTGATAAGGGCGTCGATCGCGGCGCTGATCCTCTCGTTCCCGATAACGCTGGCTATGAATTTCCCGCTGCCGTCGGGCTCGTCTCCGGAAGAGAAACCGCCGCAGAAGGCCAGTATATGGCAGTCGTCGATGCGGCTGCCGAGCTCATCGATGGAGTTGAGCACATCTTCGCTGCAGAGGTTGCGGAACACGAAGGGACGTACTTGGGCGCCCGCTAAGCGGAAAGCCTTGGCGGTGTCGTAGTCGCAGTTGGTGCCGGGGAAGACGGGCATACATACTACCGGATGCTCCACCGGGGAGCCAGGGTAAACGAGATTGGCAGTGGTGGCGGACTCCGGGTGGCAGCCGGGGATGACAGCGCTCTTGGCGTGAGCTTCAACCCTCGGGGGATAGAGCTTGAAGTAACGGCCTTCATAGGCCTTCTCCAGGGCCTCCAGCGAAATGCAGCATCCGTTAATGCAGATGCCGCTTCCGGTGACTTCTCCGAGCAGCTGAGCCCCTTCCAGGGCGCAAGTCGATTCAAGTACCACGGAGCCGTATCCCAGCGAGAACAACTCGCCTTCGGGAATGTTGACATTGACGCCCAGGCCGTTACCCAAAGACATCTTGACCAGAGCCTCGGCTACGCCTCCGTAGCTCAGCGACCACGCCGATACCACCTTGCCGGCCTTTATCCACTCCCGCAGGGCGTTCCAGTTTTTCTTCAGCTGATCGGTATCGGGCATATAGTTCTTAAGCGGCGTGTGCTTGAGGAGGTATATCTTGTTCCCCGCCTTTTTGAATTCGGGCGAGATGATCTCGCGGGCGTCGGCGGTGGTGATTCCGAATGCCACCAGGGTAGGAGGCACGTGAATATGCTCGAATGTGCCGCTCATAGAGTCCTTTCCGCCGATTGACGGAAGACCGAGGGCGGCCTGCATCTTAAGCGCTCCGAGCAGTGCGCTGAAAGGCTTTCCCCAGGTATGGGGATCGGAAGTCATACGCTCGAAATACTCCTGGTACGAAAAGCGCATTCCGCTCCAGTCGGCTCCCGAACAGGCCACTTTGGTGCAGGCCTCCACCACCGCATAAGCGGCGCTGTGGTAGGGGCTCCAGAGGGCTATGTCGGGATTATACCCGAATGCCATTATGCTGGCTGTGTGGGTGTATCCGTCAACGGGGAGCTTCTGGGCGGATACCTGGGTTTCGGTAGCGTTGCGGCTGCCTCCGTAAGGCATCAGCACGGTGGAGCGGCCGATTGTGGAGTCGAACATCTCCACCAGGCCTTTCTGGGATGCGACGTTGGGGGACGCCATTACCGAGAGCATCTTCTCTTCGAGCGTGGCTCCCTGGGGCTTGCGCTCGAGGGGGTTAAGCTCTTCCACGGCAGCTACAGCCACCTTGGCAAAGTGCCTTGCCCCTGCACTGTCGATGAAATCGCGCTTGAGGTCGCACACTTTCTGCCTGTGGAAGAACATACGCATACGGCCGCTCGGCGTAACGTCGGCAACGTGCGTAACTTCTACGTTGTCGGCCGCACAAAGGGCCGTAAACTTTTCTTCGTCAGCAGCTTCGATGACCACGGCCATACGCTCCTGCGACTCGCTGATGGCCAGTTCGGTGGCGTTCAGACCGTCGTATTTGACAGGGACGCGGTCGAGGTAGATGTCGAGCCCGGCAGCAAGTTCGCCTATGGCCACGCTCACTCCTCCGGCGCCGAAGTCGTTGGATTTCTTGATAAGGGAGGTTACCTCCTTGCGGCGGAACAGTCTCTGGAGCTGGCGCTCTTCGGGAGCGTTACCCTTCTGGACTTCGCTGCCGCAGGTCTCCAGGGACGACTCGGTGTGCTGCTTGGAGGAGCCGGTGGCTCCGCCTATGCCGTCGCGTCCGGTGCGGCCTCCCAGAAGCAGGATCACATCGCCGGGGAGGGGAGTCTCGCGGCGTACGGACGATGCCTTGACAGCACCGACGACGGCTCCGATTTCCATTCTTTTGGCGGTATAACCTTCGGAATATATTTCCCTTACGTGGGTAGTGGCGAGGCCTATCTGATTTCCGTAGCTGGAATATCCCGAAGCAGCCTTGGACGAAATCATACGCTGCGGGAGCTTGCCGGGGATGGTATCGGATACTTTTGCAGTAATGTCTCCGGCTCCGGTAACGCGCATAGCCTGGTAAACGTAGGCGCGGCCCGACAGGGGATCCCTGATGGCTCCGCCCAGGCAGGTAGCCGCACCTCCGAAGGGCTCGATTTCGGTGGGATGGTTGTGCGTCTCGTTCTTGAACATCAGGAGCCACTTCTGCATCTGCCCGTCCACATCGACGTTTACATAAATGCTGCAGGCATTGTTCTCTTCGCTCTGCTCCTGGTCGTCAAGTAGGCCCTTCGATTTGAGGTAGCGGGCTCCTATGGTGGCTAACTCCATAAGACACAGGGGCTTATGCTCGCGTCCAAGGCTGCTGCGCATCTGGCGGAACAGCTCGAGCGAATCTTCCAGTTCGCTTTTCAGGAACGACTCGTCTATGGTGATTTCCTGTATCTCGGAGGTGAAAGTGGTATGGCGGCAGTGGTCGCTCCAATAAGTGTCGAGAATACGCAGTTCGGTCCCGGAAGGGTCACGGCCTTCGGCCTTGAAGTATGCCGCAACCTCTGCGAGGTCGTCTTCGTTCATCGCCAGGCCCTTTTCCTTGCAGAATGCAGTGTAGGCGGAAGGAGGCATAGCGCAGAAGCCCGACAGGTCTTCTACCGGCTTGACGGCGGCTTTTTCGCTCTCCTGGATCTGCGAAAGGTCTTTTGGACGGCACTCCACAGGGTTGATGTAGTATGCGGCTATACGCTCGAGAGTCTGATCCGGAGTGTCGGCGTCGAATAGCAGCAGGCGGGAGCTTTTGATGCGTATATCTGCCCGTGGATCAATCAGATGCACGCAATCGACGGCCGATGATGCACACTGGTCGAATTGGCCGGGAAGATACTCGACGGCAAGATACTTGCAATCCTGGGGAAAGCTGTCGCTCACCAGGTCGGTAACTATTTCGCCGAAAACGGTATAGCGGCACTTGTCCAGAAGCTCGGGAGAAAAACCGAACAGGTCATAGACTTTGAAGAGCCGCAGCGAGCGCAGCGAAAGTGAGAGGTTCTCGTTGAAATCGCGCAGCAGGCTTGAGGCTTCCACACGGAACCCTTCCCGTTTTTCTACAAATATTCTTTTAGGCGTATCCATTCAATTAAAAAAGCAGCCCACCGGCGCGCAGGCGGGGGTGGGCAGTTATATTACCGTGTTCAAAACTTTGTCGCTCTGGTCCTTGCGGAACTGCTGGAGTTTTTGACAGAGGCCCTCGTCCTTCAGAGCGAGTATCGCGACGGCAAAGAGCGCAGCGTTCTTTGCCCCGTCAATGGCCATAGTGGCAACGGGGATGCCGGACGGCATTTGAACTATTGAGAGGAGCGAATCCATCCCGGAGAGCGCCTTGGACTTGACGGGGATGCCGATGACCGGCAGTGTGGTAAGGGCGGCGATGACTCCGGGCAGATGTGCGGCTCCGCCGGCTCCCGCAATAACAATCTCGCAGCCTTTCTCCCTGAGGGATGCTACGTATTCTGCCAGGGGACCGGGATTGCGGTGAGCGCTGAGTACCCGCTTCTCGTAGGGAATGCCGAATTCTTCCAGGGTTGCGCAGCAGGGCGACATAACGTCCCAGTCGCTGGCGCTTCCCATAATGACAGCTACTTTCATTTCTGGAAGAACAGTTTTGACAGGGTCATCGGCTCGATGTATTTGCCGTCTTTATAGACGCGCATATTTCCGGAAGCTATCTCGTCGATGAGCATAACCTTGCCCTCGGCGTCGTATCCGAACTCAAATTTGATATCATACAGCACCAGGCCCTTCTCCAGCATATCGTCGGCCACTACCTTGGTGATGCGGCGTGTCATTTCCGCGATGTCGTCATACTGGCGCTCGTTCATTATTCCCAGGACCACCAGGCCTTCCTTGGTCACGAGAGGATCGCCCTTGGCGTCGTTCTTGAAGGTCATCTCTACATAGGAGGGCAGGTCTGCCCCTTCCTCTATGTATTCTCCGTAACGGCGGATGAAGCTGCCGACGGCTTTGTTGCGGCAGATTACTTCCAGACCGTGGCCGAAAACCTTGGCGGGAAGGACTTCCATCGTAGTGTCCGCCAGGTTGGCGGAAATAAAGTGAGTACGGATGCCTGCGGCATTGAGTTTCTCGAAGTAATAGACAGACATCCTGAGGTTTACGTCGCCTACGCCCTCGATGGTCAGGCCGATTGAATTCTCGCCGGGATCGAACACTCCGTCCTTGCCGGTGCAGTCATCTTTGAATTTGAGAAGATAGTTGCCGTCTTCCAGAGCGAAGACATCTTTGGTTTTGCCAGTATAAACTTTTCTCATAATATGATTGAAGAAGGTTAGCCTATCAAAACAAGGAACAAAGCTACAATTAATCTCCGATACTTACAATATAGTATTTGCGATAATTATCAACAATCGGGTGTTAATAAAATTCTATTAATATCCCTTGCACAAACGAGAATTGGATATAACTTTGTATGTAACGCACTAAAAAATGAAAACACGCGTAAGAAAAACCGGCACAGTAGTGCGGGGTATCCGCTGCCCCATCATCCGTCAGGGGGATTCTCTCCCGGCAATTGTTTCAGAATGCGTCCTTGACGCTTCCCGTGAAGAAGATTTCGAAATCCGCGACCGCGACGTCATCGCCATAACCGAGTCGGTGGTTGCAAGGTCCGAGGGTAATTATGCTACCGTCGACGATATTGCAAAAGACGTCAAGGCCCGCACCGGAGGCGGAACCGTGGGTGTGATTTTCCCCATTTTGAGCCGCAACCGTTTCGCCATCTGCCTCAAGGGTATAGCAAAAGGGTGCAGCAAAGTGGTTCTGATGCTCTCTTACCCCTCCGACGAGGTAGGTAATTCGCTTATGAGCCTCGACCGCCTGGATGAGGCCGGCGTGAACCCGTATTCCGACGTGCTGACGCTAGAGCGCTACCGCGAGCTGTTCGGGGTCAACCTGCACGAATTCACCGGCGTAGATTATGTGGAGTATTATTCCGAGCTTGTGCGTTCGGAGGGCGCCGAGGTGGAGTTCGTATTCGCCAACAGGCCCGAAGTAATCCTCCAGTACACCGATACGGTTATCAACTGCGACATTCATACGCGTTTCCGCACCCGCCGCCTCCTGCAGAAGGCCGGAGCCAGGTTGGCGATAGGCCTCGACCAGATATTGACCGCCCCCGTGGACGGAAGCGGCTACAACGAGAACTACGGCCTGCTGGGCTCCAACAAGGCCACGGAAGACAAAGTCAAACTGTTTCCCCGCAATTGCAGCGCGGTAGTCCACGAGGTGCAGGACCGCATACTCCAAGCCACCGGCAAGCACGTTGAGGTTATGGTGTACGGCGACGGAGCTTTCAAGGACCCGCAGGGCAAGATTTGGGAACTCGCCGACCCGGTAGTGTCGCCCGGATTCACCGAGGGCCTTCGCGGCACTCCCAACGAGCTCAAGATCAAATACCTGGCGGACAGCCAGTTTGCCAGCCTCAAAGGGGAGGAGCTGCGTAACGCCATCTCCGAGAGCATACGCCTCAAAGATGCAAATCTTAAGGGCAAGATGGCATCGGAGGGAACCACGCCCCGCCAGCTCACCGACTTGATAGGTTCACTGTGTGACCTTACCAGCGGCTCCGGCGACAAAGGCACTCCCGTGGTGCTCGTCCAGGGCTATTTCGATAATTACTCTACCGAGTAAAGTTAAATCTTATATCCGCAGGAATCTTCTCGAGACCAAGGCTCAGGCAGTCGGCGTCATAATTGGCGCTGCGCTTTGAGTATTGCGCCTCGAACTCATCGGCAAATGCCTTGTCGCCGGTGGCCTGGGTCTTGAGCACCAGGGCGGTAATGCCCTCGAGTGCTTCTTCCATCTTCTTGAAATCCAGGGAGTACTGCCCGGAGTCGTTGCGCTTGAAGGCTCCGGCCTCTGCAAGATAGTTGTATATTATGATGTTGGCGCGGCCCAGAGCGGTGCCCTCGCCAAAGCGCTCGGAACGCAGCAGCGAAGCAAAGAAGGTCGCAAGAGCGTCTTCCTTGGTGAAGAGGTGATGGATGTCGTAATGCTTCTGAAGATTGCACACAAGAAGCACTCCGGCAGTATTGGCCTTGACTTCCTCAAGAGTGATTCCCGCGCTGCCCAGGGCTTCCACCACGCTGCCCTTGCCGTTGACTGTCTCCTTCACTCCCAGGCCGTGCGCCACCTCACGGAAGACTATGTTCCAGAAGAAGGCGTCCGCCGAGAGGTGGGAGGAGTATTCGCGTGCCAGGAGGATTTCTCCGCTGGGATTCACGATATGGTTGTACTTGGCGTTGATGATGTTCTCGAGCAGGATGGTACGGGTTCCGTGGTCGCGCTGGACGTCGGAATCGAACGGCAGGTTGAGGGCGATGACTTTCACGCCTGCATTGGCCTTGCCGGCATAGTAGAGAGCGTCGCAGGAGAAGATGTTGGAACCGGTGCCGGGCTGGAAGGCCTTGTAAGCGTCATCGCCGGGAAGGTCCTGCTGGAACTCCTCGATACGTGATACATACTGCATCAACTCATTGGTGCGGGCCTCGTTCTTGAGAAGGACGAAGGCCTCATAGGAACGCTTGATACCCAGCAGCTGGTCGTCGGCGGCCTCGTTGGGCCCGATCACAAGGTCCATCTTGCTGTCGTCCATATCGAGCCAGGCGAGGGAACTCTCGTAGTAGTCGTCGGTCTTGAGCGCCTCCGCCTTGCTGAGCAAGTACTTGGCTACGCTGGGCTTGATGGTGATGTCCGCCGCAGCCTTAAGATAGTTGGCGATCTTGTCGATATGTTCTTTATAGGCATCGTGATACCATATGGCTTCAAGAGAATTGTCGCCACTGCGCCTGATGAGGGTATAGGGACTGTTCTTGTCGGGGTTGTCCCAGGCGTCGAATTCTTCTTTAGTCATATCGGCAGGGTAGAAGCCTGCGCCCGGAGGGCAGTCGGGGTAGCCCTCTACAAACGACTTGCCTGTAGTGCGGTCCCAGGGACCGTAGTTAATCTCGGCAAAGGTTTTTTGTACAGGGTCGGAGATGCCGTCCAGCAGGGCCTGCTTGTCCCCGAAGAACTGCTCCCAGTAAATGGCGTCCACCTCGTCGGCGGCAAAGCGGTAGAGGTTGAGCACCTCTTTGCCATTGTCCGTTATGCCGCTCAGGTCCGGTGCGGTGATGGTCACCACCGAATAGTCCTCGACGTTGCGTGTAAAGGGAGATTTTGTTTCGTTGCACGAGACCACCGCAATCACGGTTATGGCGGTCAGAATCAGATTCTTTTTCATAGATTCACGCTGCTATATTAGACAATGTTTAACGAACCGGCCGCAAAGAGTACCAGGTAGCCCAGAACGACGCTGATTAACCCTACGATAACACCCATCTTGATCATATCTTTCTGCTGGATGAGGTTGGTGGCGTATGCCAGGGCATTCGGCGGGGTGGATATGGGCAGGATCATTGCACTGCTGGAAGCTATCGCTACACCGATGAGCACAGTGGAAGTGCCTCCGATGGCTGCGAGCTTGTCTCCCATAGCCGTACAGACTACCACCAGGATGGGCATCAGCAGGGCTGCCGTGGCGGAGTGGGAGATAAGGTTGGAAAGCCCGTAACAGAGCAGGCCGGAGAGTATGACTATCAGGAGCGGCGAGAAGTTGCCGAAAGGTATGGCACGGACCACCAAGGCTGCGAGACCCGAGCCGTTCATAGCATACCCGAGTGCGAATCCGCCGGCAACCATCCAGATAACCGACCAGTTGATTTCTTCAAGGTCGTATTTTGTGACCACGCCGGCCATCGCAAAGACCGCGAATGGAATCAGCGCTACCGTATATGTATTGATACCGGTGAGGGTATCCATCATCCAGAGCAAGATGGTGACGATCATAGTGACTATGACCAGGGTGGTTGACTTGCCGCGCTTCATCTCGCCGTCGATCTTTAACTCGATGGTCTTCTGGGTGAAGGGGAAAATCTTCCTGAGCAAGGTCCAGGCTATGAGGATCATAATTATCACCAGGGGAACCATAAAAAGCATCCACTGGCCGAAGCCTATGCCCATATTGAGGCCGTCCGGGTCGTTCAGATATTTCAAAGCGATGGTGTTGGGCGGCGTGCCGATGGGCGTTCCCATACCGCCAAGGTTGGCGGCGATAGGTATGCTGAGGGCCAGTCCTATCCGGCCTTTTCCGGCATCGGAAAGCTGTTTGAATACAGGCGTCAGGAAGGTGAGCATCATAGCCGTAGTGGCAGTATTGCTGATGAACATCGAGAAGAGGGCGGTCACCAGCATAAAGCCCAGAAGGATGTTCTCGGTTTTCTTGCCGAAGGGGGTGAGAAGCACTCGGGCCAGGTGCACGTCGAGGCCCGTCTTGGTGGCTGAGATGGCCAGGACGAAGCCGCCTATGAAGAGCATTATCACCGGATCGGCGAAACTCGCCATAACCTGCTTGTAGCTGAGGAGCTGTCCGGCCGACTCGGGATTGCAAATCCATTTGATGCCCGAGTCGGAGGTGAGCAGCAGCAAGAAGACCATTATCGAAACCGACGTGGCCCAGGCGGGCACCAGTTCAAATACCCACATCAGGGTAGCGTAAACGAAAATGGCGATGATCCTTTGCTGGACTTGGGTGAGGCCGTCTATTCCGAACGATTCCGTCGGCAGCATCCAGAGTACGAGGACGATGATGGCGACGAAAATGAGCCCGATGCTCTTTTTCTTTAGTATAGAGAGGTTGAATCTGTTGTTCTGACGCAACTTGTGCATCTGATCGACCAGATTGAAACCTGTAAATATCTTGAACATAGTTTAGTATAATTGCGTGAACAGATTATTCATAGGTAAAGCGTATATCGACGGGAATGCCGGCCCTCTCCAGAACCCGTTTGTCGGACAGGCTCTCGGGTCCTGCGATGCCGTATTTTGCCGCCCAGTTGCGGGCTGCCTCTACGTCGCCGTGTGCCTGGATGCGGAGAATCTCCGAACCAAGATATTCCAGCGTCTGCCAGGTCTTGTCGTAGTCGATGCTGTAGCGTCCCGAAGCATTCCAGGTAATGGCTTTGCTCTCAAGCAGATAGTTGTAAACTATGATGTTGGCGATGCCCGTAGGGTCGGCGGCGCCGAACCTGGCGGAACGTATGGTGTTGGTAACGAAGGTGGTAATCACGTCTTCCTTCTGGAAGAGGGCCGAAATGTGATAAGCCTCGGCCTCCTGGGCGCATAGCCAGGCACCCAGGACATTTGATTTGGCCTTCTCCACAGCCAGGGCCTCATCGGCGAGAGCCTCGGCCACGGTGCCTTTTCCGTTAACGGTTTCTTTCACGCCCAGTCCTTTGGCAATCTCGCGGAAAACGATGAGCCAGTAGAAGGCGCTGGCGTCTACGTGCGGCTGATACACATCCTCCAGAAGGGCACTGCCCACGGGGTGTACGGTGCGGTTGAACTTCTCGCGGATTACATTGTCGAAGATAATGGTACGGGTGCCCAATTCTTCCTGTACCTTGGTGTCGTAGGGGAAGTTGATGCCGATGACCTTGAATCCTGCATTGGTATAACCGCCGCAGTAAAGCACGTTGCAGGAGAAGATGTCCGATTCGGCTCCCGGAACGAAATCGTGGTTGGCGGGATCGCCGGGCAACAGAGCCTGAAGCTCGGGCATACGGGCCGAAATGGCGCTGAGCTCCTCGGTGCGCTGAAGATTCTTGAGCAGGACGTAGGCTCCGTACGAGGCCTTCTTTCCGTAAAGACCGTCGTCGGCGGCCTCGATCGGCCCGATAACGAGGTCCATCTTGCTGTCGTTCATCTCAAGCCAGGCTTTGTTGCTCTCGTAGTAATCGTCTGTCTTGAGGCCTTCTATCAGTTTGAGAAGGTAGTTGCGCACGCTCTCCTTGATCGTAACGTCGGCAGCCCTTTGCAGATATCCTTCAATGGTGCCTATGGATTGAGAGTAAGCATCGTGATACCAAACGGTCTTGAGAGAGCCGTCGGCATTGCGCCTTACAAGCGTATAAGGACTGTCTTTGCAGGGATCATCCCAGGTGTCGAATTCCTCCCTGGTCAGGTCGGCAGGATAGAAGCAAGCTCCTTCGGGCTTGCTGCCGTATCCGGGAAGAAAAGCTTTTCCGTCAATGCGGTCCCACGGGCCGTAGTTGATTTGGGCGTACAGTTTTTCATCGGGGTCGGAAAGCGAGCCCAGCAGGGCCTGCCCGTCGCCGAAATACTGCTGCCAGTAGATCTTATCTACTTCATCGGCCGCCATACGGTAAAGCTTCAGGACTTCTTT
This sequence comes from Bacteroidales bacterium, assembly GCA_017651465.1. GTDB lineage: Bacteria > Bacteroidota > Bacteroidia > Bacteroidales > UBA932 > Cryptobacteroides. The sequence goes on along the minus strand of JAGCCX010000084.1, from coordinate 56,610 downwards.
TCCATTGTCGGTGATACCGGTCAGATCCGGTGCCGGGATGGTTACCTGTGAATAGTTCTCTACGAGTCGCCCGACATCGATCCGCTCCTGCGTACAAGACACGACGAGCAGGGCGAGGACCGATAATACAGCTGAAACATTCTTCATGTTTAATGATTTTTTTGAATTCGCAAAGATAACCTCATTATTGTTGATGGGCAAGGTTTATTCCGAAAAAAAGTGATTATAACTTGATATAACCCTTCTTTACCGGGCCTTCGAGCAGATTTCCCGGGATAATGCCCCTGACGGCATCTACTACGGCGTTGAGCTTTGCCTCGTGCATATAATCTTTCCTGATGACCAGCGAGACGGTCCTGCCGGGCACCGGGTTTATGATAGGCCTGAGGCAAGCTTGCTGGCTGTACAGAATAAGGTTGGTGTGAGTCTGGGGAATGATTGTAATGCCGCCGGTGTCGTTTACTACTTGTATCAGGGTGCCTACCCGTCCGCCTTCGAAGAATTGGTCGTAGGTAAATTTGCCTTCCTTCAAGTCAGAGGAGTCAAGTTTCCGAAGTCCGCCGCGGATAATCCAGACGCCCTGCCCGGGGAAAGATCCTGCTTGAAGTGATTTTTGGGAATACGATGGATTGTCAGGAGAGACATAGGCGAGAAAATCCTCGTGGTAGAGCGGTATTTCCAGAAATTCCGGATCCTTCAGCGGCACTGCAATAATGCCCATATCGACTTCGGCTTTCCGGAGTTTGTCTTTGACGGTTTCGGTGAGCATCTCTTCGACCTGCAGGGAGATAGACGGGTACTTCTGACCTATGTGCTTGAACAAGCCAGGGGTCAGCACCGGCGCTACGGTTGATATCATAGCGATTCTCAGGGGGCCGGAGAGCATCTCCTTCTCTGACTGGGTAATGTGGATAATCTGCTCTACGTTATAAATGGTTACTTTGGCCTGGTCGATTACTTTGCGGCCTATTTCGGTGGGTGTCACGGGGTGCTCGTCCCGGTTAAATAGCAATATGTCCAATTCTTCTTCCAACTTCTTGACCATCAGGCTCAAGGTCGATTGGGTAAGGCCGCAAGCCTCGGCCGCCTTGCCGAAATGACGGTATTGATCGATGGCGACGATGTACCGTAGTTGCTGCAGTGTCATATTCGATTGATTATATCAATGCAAAGATAAACATTTTTGTATTGATAAATGAATATTGCAGGTATATCTTTGCCTGTCGGAACAAAACAATGAACTGGAAGATCATCACTTGGTATACTGGAATATCGCTGCTTTTGGTGGCGGCGCTTATGACCGTGTCCGGAGTGATCGCCCTGTGCACACCGGGTGACGAGAGCAGGATTCCTTTGCTTCTGTCGGCTGTTCTTACCGGCACTGTGGGCTTTTATCCGCTCATCTTCGTCAAAAGAGGCGCCCATAATCTCACATTCAAGGAGGGAAACAGCATAGTAGTGGGAGCCTGGACCCTGGCGTGCTTCTTCGGAATGATTCCCTTCCTGCTTTTCGGCCACGAGTTTACGTTCATAAACGCTCTCTTCGAGAGTGTCTCGGGATTTACCACCACGGGAGCGTCGATACTCAACGATATCGAGGCACTCCCGCGCGGTATGCAGTTCTGGCGCATCTCCACCGCCTGGGTGGGAGGTATAGGCATAGTTACTCTGTTTTCGATGCTGACGGCCGGATCCGAAAAATCCACTCTTTCGGGAGCAGAGATCTCCAGCGTGGCCAGGGACAGCTTTGCCGGAGAAAGGAACGGCAGTTTCGCCAATAAGATGCTGCTCACTTATGTGGTGCTGACAGTCATCACTTTCTTCTCCCTCAAACTGACAGGTATGGACTGGTTCGATGCTGCCACCAATGCAATGTCGGCTTGCAGCACCTGCGGTTTCTGTACCCGGAATACCAGCATCGCTTTTTATGCTAACCCTGCCGCCGAGATTGTCCTGACCGTTGCAATGCTTGCGGCCGGAATTCATTTCGGCATCCTGTTCCTTGCCTTTCTGAGGGGACGGCCCAAGTATTTCTTGAGGTCGGAAGTGATTAAAATGTTCCTTGCGCTGGTTTCCATCGCTATCGTGGTCGTTACCGTGGACCTGCTGGCAGAAGGCAATTACACCTCTTTCTGGACGGCGCTTCGTGATGCATCTTTTCAGGTAGCGTCCATATCTACCACCACGGGATTCGCAACGCAGGACACCACTCTGTGGCCGCCGCTCTGTATGGCTACTCTTCTCTTCTGCTCGCTCATATGCGGCTGCAGCGGCTCAACTTCGGGTGGTATCAAGGTCGACCGCGCCATCATCGCCGCAAAGGGAATCCACCGTAAAGTGAAACTGACCGTGGCGCCCAACGCCGTCTATTTTGTGAGGGTGGACGGAAAGATTAAAACAGAAGAACAGGTCAGCGACGCTTACGGCTATATTTTCTGCTATTTGCTTATCATAGTCTTTTTTGCGGCAGTTAATATTGCTTTCGGGCAGGATTTCATCACGGGTGTTACAGCCTCGGTGGCGTGTATGGGCAATGTGGGGCCCGGATTCGGGGATATTGGATCGATGTCCAATTACGCGTCATTTCCCGCCTTCCTTAAGGTAACCAGCCTGCTGGAAATGATGATAGGCCGTTTGGAGATATTTCCGGTACTCTATCTGCTCAGGTCGGCAACTTCCCGCTGAGAAAGCTTTTTCTTTGGGTCATCTGGAAGAAGAAGTAAAACATTTCCGCCCGGCAATAATCACTGCCGGGCGGAAATGTTAAGAACGGGCGTTATTACTGATTCAGGTTGACCGCGGGGTTGACGGGAATACGTCCGGGATCGTTTGCGGCGCAGGCCACCAGCCAGGCCACGATGGTGGCGTCAATCTTAAGGTCGCTCATCGACAGGCGCTCATAGGTATCCATCACGGAGTGATAGGTGCGGAAGTATTCCAGCTCGTCCTGAATAAACTGGTAGGCGGGTAGGCCGACGCGGGTGAACGCGACGTGGTCGGTGCCGCCGGTAGTCCTGGGGGAAAGGTATTTGAATCCCAGCGATTCGATGTTCTTCATCCAAGCCTCGAAGAACGGGACCGCTCCGTCGTTCCGCTCCAGATAGATTCCGCGGAAGCGGCCGGAACCGTTGTCCATATTCAAGTACAGGGCGAATTTGTCGAACCCGGGCAGCTTCTTTCCATCGTTGTACAGGTACTGGTTCAGATAGCCCCTGGAACCGAAAAGCCCCTGCTCTTCTCCGCCCCAGAGGGCCAGGCGGATGGTGCGTTTGGGCTTGAATCCCAGTTCCTTGAGGATACGCATAGCCTCTACCATCACAATGCAGCCGGAGCCATTGTCTGCTGCGCCGGTGCCGCCGTGCCAGGAGTCGAAGTGGGCGCCGATCAGGACAATCTCGTCCTTGAGCTTGGGATCGGTGCCGGGAATCTCGGCATAGATATTATGGACTTCGCAGTCGTCGGAGAAACGGTTGATAAGTTCCATCTCCATTTCGACCTTCTGGCCTTTCTGGATAAGACGGACCATACGGCCGAGGTCCTCGACGGGCAGGGCAATCTCGGGAATCGGCTCCGGGTCGCCTGCACGGTAATTGACCCCGGAACTGCCGGGAATATTGAATGTGCCGCTTCCGTTGACGATGCACAGCGGCTTCTCCGCCTTGTAGAAATCGGCCATCAACTGACGGAGCTCCATATATGCACGGTAATCGAAGGGCATTCCGCGGCCGCCTCCGAAGCGGGGACGCGCCTCGGCCCTGTTATCTTCCATCAAGGCCTCCAACTCCTTCTCGTCGTAGCGGGTAGCCAGCGGCTCGAAATTGATTTCCACCTCCCGGGTAGAAGGGAGGAGGAGAATTTTGCCGGCTACTTTTCCACGATACTTTTCAAGGTCTTCCTTGGCTTGGACGTCGAAGATGATGCATTCGCCTTTGACCAGGCCGTCCGTGCTGCCCGACCAGGCCCGGGGATTGACCGCGAAGGCGCAGTAGTACGGTGAAGTCATTGCTGCATAGGTCTTGACCACGTCCCAGCCGCCGCGGGTAAATTCGGAGGCAAATGCTGCACGAGGATTGGAGAGGCCGAATTCGCCGAGTTTAGCGACTATGAGAGAGTCGGCACGCCTTTTCTGGCGGGAGGCGGTAAGCCTGGACCCGGAGAAATCAGTTATATACTGGGCTATTTCCTCGACCTGGGAACGACTCAGTCCCTCGGCCTTGATACGGGTGGCCCATTCTGGTGATTCCGACACCTGCGCCTGCATCCGGCTGCTGCTGAACACTAAGGCGAACGCAGCAAGAAAGACAAATAACTTCTTCATACTAACTAACCAATTTAATAGAATGACAATTAAGGCAAAGTTAGTATTTTCTATTTACAAGCAAAATATTTCCGAAAATTTGAAGTTGTAAAAATATATGTATATTTGTCAGTTATGGTTATTTATGCCACTTACATACAAATCCCCGGACTGGTCCGCTGTGAGAAAGAATAATATATTAAATCGATTATATGAAGAAACGAACAACCATTTTGACTACTATATTTCTTTTATGTGTGTCAGTTGTTATGTCCTGTGAAAAGGATAACAAGCAAGGGCTGGACTATTCAATCAATGATGCCGCCTATTTCATTGGTAATTTTGTGAGTTTGAATCTGGATGGAACGATCTCCGTCCGTCTGACCGGATATTGCCTCAACGAAGCAGATGATACCGAAATCTCCATCCCGGCAGAAAGCTGGGGAGAAGCTGTCACGCTTTTCAAGAGCTGGCTGCCGGATAATGCCTCCTACACTGAAAATGAGTCATCTATCACTTGGGGAATGAGCGATTCGGAAGGTAAGTCCCAGGGCAGCGTCGCCCTGACCAGGAAGACCGGCGGCCTTGTGGCAGAAGCAGTCGTTCCCAGCGAAATCCCTTATGTCCACACCATCCGCTTTATCCCCAAGGCATCCTGGCCGGAGAATAGTTTCGGCGGCAAATTCGCAGGTGATTGGGATACCAATGAAGTTTTGGATTCTTACTTCTTGGGGAATGTGGTCCTGATTGACACCCCTTCCCATCACGGGACGGGCAAATTTATGATTGTCCGGGAGTACGACCAGAAAAAAAATGAAAAGGGTATCCTGGTGAATATCCAGAATAAATCATATAATTTCTGGATAGACAATACGGATGGCGTGGTCAAGCGTTCCCGCTCTACTACCGACATCAAAGCGGCCAGCCGGGCATACATTGAAAACAAAGCAGACCTGGATCCCTTGATGGCTGACGTAGGTTTCGGCTCCCGCACGGCCAATATGTACTGCTGGGAATGGTCCGACAGTTTTTTCTTCGGCGGCAAGCAAGACAAGAGGGTGAAATTTGACACGGCCGAAGTGACTTCCCTCAATCCATTTTATCCCAACGCCAACGAAATCCAGATGTACTATTTCTGGATGGAAGAGAAAGACGGGAAGCTGCAACTTATGATAGACTGATAGTTCTTACTATGACAAGACGTATTGTTTTAACGGCTTTTGCCGCAATTACTTTGCTGCTTTCCTGCCAGAAGGAGAAGGATCCCATAGCGACCGATGACGGCATCTATCCTTTCACTTTCTCCGTCTGGAATCAGGACTATACGGAAGAGCTGGTACTGGACAGGATGGGAGAGGTGGTCATCGCTTCCGTGGAAGGTATCCCTTCGTGGGTCAGCAGTGTAACTCTTTCGCCGGAGCTTGCAAAGGGGAACAGCGTTGCTTTGATTGGTATCAAGCGCAACCCGGGGCTGGAAGCGAACCAGGATGCCGACGTCACTCTCAAGATGACCAACGGCGCTACAGCGACTTTCCATATAGTCCAGTGGCCCGGGCGCCCCGTGGAGAATGCTCCAGTTCAGTCTGTGAACACGGCTTTTGAAAAAGACTGGGCATCCACCCAGACGATCCAGCTGGTGACGGATTCCTACTTTGAGAACGGTCGCGCGAAAGTTAGGACGGAAGAGATCCGCCTCCCCTGGGCCAACAACAGCATCCATCACCTCCCCTACGGAGAAGTCACCAAGATGCTCCAGCACAAAGGCGACTGGCGTATGGTCTTCAATTTAACCGGCGTGGAGAACCTTGTCGGAAGCCATTTCTTCGGCCTTTACAACCGCTACACGGGGTACCTGCGCGTCTTCTATTATGTAATGAAGGAAGATGTGCCTTCTTACGCCAACGACCATCTCTGGTGCTTCGAGCTCAACCCCGCTCTGGCCGAGCATCTCGCCGTGCAGTTTGCACTCCCGTACGAAGTGTCTGTCTCTTCTTCGTTTAACAATTATGCTTCCTCACCCACGCTGATGACTCCCTACGCCAACCGGGCCGATGATCTCAGCGGCGGCAAGTATATTCCCAAGGTGGGTTGGTGGGCTTTCGATGTGGATATGTCCGCTGCCCGTAAGGACGACTTCTTTACCAAAACCACCCCGGAATATACCGCCAGGATAGAGCAGAAACTCTACCGCGAGGACAATGTCATACTGAATTCCGCCATTACCGGCAATCTGGACGGTTCGCTTAAGGGCAAAATCAATCTCGACCAGCTGGCTCCCAAGAGCACATCTGTCGGCGGAACTATTGCCAGCGCCGCAATGGGCCTCGCCGGCGGCGGCTTGATGAGTATGTTTACCTTGCAAGCTTTGGCCGGTAGTCCGACGGACGGAAATCATAAAGGATGGGGTGTATTTGCAGCCTTCGTCGGCTCTGCCCTTCAAGTCGGCGCCAAGATTGCGGAAAATGAGATAGCGGATAAGGACGTCGACGATAATCTTGGAGACATCAATGCCAGTATCAACCTGAACCTCGGCGCCACTATGGTTACGGACGGCGTTATCGGCGGAGAATGTTCCTCTACCGTCCCGCCCACTTCGTTGGTTATGGAAGACTTCAGGAAGGAGACTCCTGACAAGCTGCCCACCGGCTTCGGGAAAGGTGTCTGGAACCTGCGTAACCACCCGGTCGTGTATGTCGTGAAAGATGCCTATTGGCACGAGAGAGATTTTATGGGCTTTGAGTCCAAGAAACTTTACAAGCAGGGAGACAGGGACATATATGGCTATCGCCTTGGCTCAGATGCCGACAGGCCCGGAATGCGTATCATCAGTTTCCTGGATCCTACATCCGTAGGCGGCGTCTATCTAAATGACGCCCTGTTTGACGGCGTAACATCCTGCGAAGTCAAAGTCTCCTATGGTGTTTTCCCGCAGTCCGAAGACGGCTACACGGATGCCTACCGCAAGGCTGCCGGACTCAACACACAAAAATCCTGGCAGCTCAGTGCAAAATCCAGTTTCAACACGACAGATGTTAGCAGCCTCGACTTTAAACTCGTCAAGAAGAAGAAGGCCGATGCGATGTTCAATCCTGTCGGGGATATAGACAGTGATCTGAAGGGTTATGTGGCCTACCGCCGAAGCGAGCAGAGCATTAGGGACAAGATTATCCGTCGCTATTATGGACCATCCCTGTTCTATAGCCTGGAATCGGCGACTCCGTACGATGTGGACCAGGTCCATTTCGTGTCGGATCCCCAGATCGACTTGCCCATTATTGAATACTCCGAATACAATGAGAAGGAAAAAAAGACGTATAACTATCATTACATCGTAGATCCCCAGATCCCCGACTTGGTGGTCACCGCCCTCCTCATATTAAAGGGCAAGGACGGTACGGACGTGGATGAGCAGGTGCTGGCCCACACCCTGCGTTTTGCCCCGGAAATCAAGTTTATTTCCTATAAAGACCTGCCCAGTCTGTTACAGAAAATAGAAAATGCCAGTATGACGAACAAGACCGGCAGCAGGACAATTCCGGTCAAGTGGTCCTATATGGATGGGCAGATTGACAAGATCCGGCAGTTTAACGAGGCGCTGAAGTAGTGTTAAGAAGAATAACAGTGTCGCTTTTTTTCCTCCCGGTCCTCCTGGCCGGGTGCAGCAAGACGCCAGCCACAGAGCCGGCGTCTCCGGAGCTGACGGTTCTCATCGGCACTGATGGCTATGGCGACGGAAGCTATAACGACACTATGCTCGCCGGTATACTGGGCTTCTGCAAGGATCATCCGGACGTGAAACTCAGCCTCCAGCAGCCGGAAAGCATAGCAGATGCCGGAAAGCGGCTGGACGAGTGGCTGGCGGAGGAGGGGAGTGGTGACCGCGCCCTTATCTTGGCCAGCAACAGCTACAAGGATATCCTGCAGGGGAAACCGGCTCCCAAGAACGGCCGGGCTCTCATCCTGGAAACCGATGACGTTTTCCCGGGGTATTCCTCCTACATCATCCGCCGATACGGAGCTTCCTGGTTGTGCGGAGCAATGTCCCGCTTTTTCTTGGGCATCATCTTTAAGGCTATGGACGGCAATGATATGATTGAAGAGAGTGCCCGCGGCTTTTCAGACGGCCACAGTGCGGCTTCAGACCAGAAACTGTACACGTGGACGCTGGCAGACGGCCCTAAGGGCTTTGCTATGCGGGACAGCACTTATCGCTTCATTTACAGGAGTATTCAAGAGATCTACTCTGTCGGAGATACGCAAGGCGACCCTTTGTTCTTCCCCCTGCTGGGAGGCTCCCTGCCAGGAGTTTTTGACTATAGCCGGTACATTGGCTTTATCACTATCGCCGGAATGGACGTAGATTGTACTGCCTACAATCCCTGGATTGTCCCATACTCCCTGTGCGTGAACAACCATCTGGCCCTGAAGATGTATCTGGAAGACTGGCGTGAGGGAAAACCCTGGCCGGATCACCTGCAGTTTGGACTGGAAAGTGAATATATCCAGGTGGTTCCCAACAAGCAGTTTGACTTTGGCAATCAGGATATGGAAGCCTTGTATCAGGAGTTTTACAGCCAAGCCGTTGAGAAGGAGAAAGAATATGGGAAGGAGTAAATTGCTTCTGTATACCTTGTTACCGCTCTTGCTGCTCTCTGCCTGTAACGGGAATGACCAGCTGGAGCCAGTGCAGAAGGTGAATTCCTACAAAGTGGCGGTGGTGCTGCCGGCCTCTGAGAAAGAGGACTTGTCCCGTATAGTTGACTGGGCACAGGACAACATTAAAGCGGCTCAGCTGGGAGGGGAAAGCCGTATAGAACTCTCTCTTGAATGGATTGACGAGGAAGACGCCACAATGGCCAGGGAAGTTGCACGGGTAACTCACGACAATTCCTATGTGGCCATAATCGGCCCGCGTTACAGCCGTAACGCGCGCACCATTGCCAAGGAAAGCCTTTCTTACCGCATTCCTGTACTGGCTCCTTCTGTCACTTCCACGGAATTCCAGCGAATCTATGCGGGCAGCAATATGACCGATCCCAATATCTTCTGCCTGGCAGAGAATGATATGGCGCAGTGCCAGGCTATGCTTTCAAAGGCCAGGGCCAATAACTATTCCCGCATCTCGCTCATCTCCCGAGACGGAAAGAAAGACGATTATGCAGCTTCTTTCCAGCAGTTCTACGCCTATATGGCGCGCGAAATGGATATGCTGGTGGAGGAAACCTATTTCTATGAAAACAAGGGAGAGCTGGAAGCGGCCATCCAAAAGGCCATCGCGGCCGAACAGGCAGCCCCCTTTCCCGGCGTACTGTTTTTCGTCCCTTCATCGGCCCAGGATATGCTGGATTTTGACGAGGCCATCGGGCGGAGTGAAAACCGCGGATATCTTTCCATCGTTTGCACGGATATGGCCTACGACCTCTCCCTTGAGGGAAAGCTTAAAAGCTATAACTACGAGGGCACGGCTTTAGCCTCCAGGCCAGGAGAAGGATTTGACATTGCCTGGCAGACCCGCTATGGGACGGTGCTCCCCGGCGGCTATGCCCAACTGTTTGACTGCTTCTATTTATTGGCCATTGCTGCGGCCGTGGTGGATAGCGGTGATGCCGCATCGGTTCGGGAAGCCCTTTGGGAACTCACTTCGGGTGAAAAGGTTTCTACGCCCATTTATCCTTGGACGGTTTCCGGTATGCGCAATGCCTTCCAGGCGGCAAGGAATGGGGACTACAGGTATATTACCGGCGTTTCCGGCTCGCTCTTGTTCGAGAGCCAGACGCATATCTGCCAGCTGGGTACTACCTACAGCACTTGGACCTATACGGGCGGAAAGTATGTGGAGACCGGGCGTTTCGCCCGCAGTTATACCGGCAGCGACCTCTGGAACTGGACCACCACCCAGATTGAGGATTCTTATGACGAGTTTGCCGTAGAACTGCCTTATCCTGCCCTCCAGGACCACTTTGCCGTGGTGATAGCCACGTCCACCGGCCGGATCAACTATCGGCATCAGGCCGATGCCCTGGCCCAGTACCAGATGCTGAAGGGCTTTGGCTATGATGACGACCACATTATCCTTATCCTGGAAGACGATCTTGGGGACGACGTTCACGTCACAATCGACGGGGAGAATCTTCGTCCCGGAGCAATTGTCGACTATCATACCAGCCAGGTAACGGCGGAAGACCTCCGGAATATTTTCTCCGGCACGGTCACAGAGCGCACCCCGGTGGTGGTCCGAGGAGGCCCCGGCACCAACGTATTCCTCTTCTGGAGCGGCCACGGCGCACGTGACAGGGTACTGAAATGGGCCGATAAAGACTTGGATGCAGAGACTTTCCGGGGCTTGCTGGAAGCCGCCGGGGGGCATTACCGAAAACTGCTTGCGGTGATGGAAACCTGCTACAGCGGATCCATAGGCACTTATTGCGAGGGCCTCCCTGGCGTGCTGCTGCTCTGCGCGACCCGCAACGGTGAAACCTCCCACGCCGACGTCCTGGAAGACGGAATCTACCTTTCCAACCGCTTCACGCGCGTTTTCCGCAGCGAGGTGGAGGCCAATCCATCCATTTCCCTTCATCAACTCTTCTACCAACTGGCAACCCACACGACTGCCTCCCACGCCGGCCTCTACAACGACGACTGCTATGGGAATGTCTATCGCAATACCCTCGAGGAATTCCTGATTCCCCGGGTCCCCGGTTCTTGAATTCTTCGTTCCGGCTACCTGAACATAAACACGTACTTAATAAACCACAGGGAAGTCAAAGCAAAAGGGCCAAAAAAGAGAAGGCCCCGGAATTACCGGGACCTTCTTCACAAACTATGTGAAATAACTGTCCTAGAAGACCATAAATGGACGGAATAACAAACTGGCGGCAATCTTAGCATCTTGATGGGGTCCGTTCCGTCCGACACTATATGCATTTGAAACCACGTCGGAATCCGTATTGATCGTCCAGTAGTAATCGCTGCTGTTCTGGAAAATCTTTGTTCCTCCCAGCCTGGAGATACGCCAGTTGATAACATCAACGACATCTGAGTTCATTTTACCGTTTCCGTTCATCAGCATACTGTAATTCCATACTGTAGGCGTAACCCAGGGCCGCATCTTGTATGAAGCAACGCTTCCGGGCCATGCGCTCACGTCGTACTCGAATCCGGGATCGGGATAACGCCAGGTATCGTCTACAGGCCAAATGGTAGAATGGCTTCCCATAGCCCCATTGAAATATGCTGCAAGCACTGTGAGATCGAATGCTCTGTATGGATCGTCTCCCTGAACGTATTTAGAGTATTGAGTTGAACCAAGACTGGTATTCCAGTGTTGGCTGCTTTCAGGACGATTCCCATAGTCATAGCTCCAGACATCTGAGTTCCTGTTGTTAAGCGCGATGGCAAAACCGTGGAAATAACTGCTGCTCAGGTTAAAGTGGTGATCACCTAAGTTGTAATCTATCGCCGGCCTGCTTGATGCCGTAAATGAAGTAAGAGTGGAGCAAGGAAGAGACTTGTCTGCATTATAGTAAGTCACAACTCCAACAGGCACAAAGGAAGAAGAACTGGGTGTGTAATTGGCCTTTTCTTCATTACAGTAGAATTCATTTACTCCAAACAGAGGATTGCCTGATGCAGGAATGAGGACCCTGAGGCCGCCGTCCAGGATTTCGTATTTTTGCGTAGTCTTGTTGTACATTACAACGTCAAACATCTTGGGTACGGTAAGTTCCAGATTGGTGGTAACGATCTGCTGGGTGACCGACTTGCTGGCGGTCTGGTCTGTAATCCTGATTGATACATACTTACTCGTGTAGTCATATACGGTAGTGCCATTTACGGTGGGAGCCTGTACCTTGAATGCAGTGTTGGTGTGCCTGGTTACGGTAAAGGCGCCGTTACTGCCGGTAACGGTGAATACGGCTTTTTGCCTTGCCGTGGAAGGACTGATGGTGGCATAAAGAATGATGTAATCGCCCTGTTTTACCCAACCGGCAGTCTCGTCGTCCAGGAAGCCGTTGTTCTGGCTCAGAGTGATGGACTGCACGGGATCCCAGGTCTTGATGGTGAGATATGCGCGGACTGAGGGATTTGAAGGGGTCGTAAACAATACCACTTCAGTCTTTCCGGGAGCTGTGCACTGGACGCCTTGGCTTCCGGTAAGCCGTATTCCCGTTCCTTCGGACAGGATTTGCAACTCGGCTCCTGAATTGTCTGTGGAAGAGCCGTCGGAGTAATGTACAGTATAATACAGGTTCTTTGACAATCCCGTGCTCATATGGTACACATTTTCATCAGCATCAAAGCAGTTGTCTGTATTGTTTTCACGACGCACCCATAATTCAATGCTGGTCGCAGTTACCTCTTTCTTGACGGTTACATTGCAGGTGGCGGTTTTTCCGTTGCTGGTGGTAGCCGTAATGACCGCGCTGCCCGGCGCGACGGCTACTACTTTTCCGTCACTGTCTACAGTGGCGACACTTGTTGTGCTGGAACTCCAGGTAACGGTCTTGTTTGTAGCGTTGGACGGAGAAACAGTGGCGGTAAGGGTTGACGACTCGCCCACATTAAGTTCAAGGGAAGTGGGAGAGACCGTAACTCCGGTAGGGGCGACCGTCTGGGTGAAGTCAATTGTCATTGCCGCCAGTTTTCCCGGCAGGAGGTTCTTCCCGGTGGGAACCGTTATGGTTTTGCTTACCGATCCCGCGCCTGTGAGGGTGATGGTGAGCTCCTTTCCGCTCACTTTGGCGGGAAGGCAGGAGATGAAGCATACACCATTAGCAGAGACGACGGACGCTTTTACTGAATTGGAAGTGGTAACGTGAGTTATTGTCCCTTCGGCATAGTCATAGTCAACCGTGCCAGAAAGGGGAACCGTTGACTTTACTTCGCAAACGATGCTCTTTCCCAGAGAAGTGGGTAAATTCTTGAACCTCAACGCTATATACGAAGTCAGGTGCGAGGGGTGAAACGTTACCTTTTGGGGTACCGGTCTGAAAGTCTCCGTTTTGTCAACGAGAATCTGGGCGTTTTCGTCTGTTGAGGATTCTGAGGGAGTCTGGTTTGTGGGAACGGTGATCCGGACTTTGGTGCCATCGTTGCTGTTGAAGGCGGAAGCGGGGCTCAACAGTGCAAAGGACGCGCGCGAGGTGGATGATGGTAAGACTATCTCTCCGCTGAAAGTGGCCGTAAGCTTATCGCGGGAAGGGGTTACATTAGCATTTATAGCATCGTCATAGGAGGTGGAGGGGAATATGCGTACCTTCTGTGTTTTTGTCCAGAGAACGGAAAGACTGGAGCCTGTAGTCGCTTCTCCGAAGACGGTGCGGGTTTCAGGCTGTTCTGACGAGAAACTCACGACAATATCATTGCCGACCACTTCTGCTACCTCGGGGGATTCAATCTGGCAGGCCGTAAAAGCCGCAACAGCCGCGAACAATGCGGATATGGATTTTGTCAACTTACTCATAACGCTGCAGATTAAAAGTTTCCCCAATTGTCGTATCCTACGGGATCTATAAGATCGCTTTCCGCACTAGTACTACTTGTACACAGACTGAAGCCAGGTCCTGACGGAACTTGCTCCACAGCGGGACATACGTAAGGGCTCCGCCCTCCCGTGTCCGGTTGAATGCAGGTGACAATTCTCATACTATTCTGATTTAGATTGTAATATACTAACCAACGGGTACCTACAAATATAGGTTTTTTGATTATAAAACCAAAACTCAGAAGCAAAATTCTATGGCTGCAAGGATATTACCCCCTGGCATAGGGTATCCCTGAACAATCTGGTAGGCCGCAGCGACCAACAACCCCAGCACCACCGCTCCCAACGTGTTCACTTCCGCTGCCTGCGAGGGCTTTATGAACGCTTTTACCGAGCACGGATATATTTACTTCTGGGCCAAGAAGGGTGACACCGAATGGCACGACTCCCTTGGCGACGACAATCCCAAGGTTCTCTATCTCCAGAAGAACTATCTGAAATTCGGCAAGATAAACTAAAAACCCCGCCAGACTGCTGTCTGACGGGGTTTCGTGTGACTCCTACAGGACTCAAACCTGTAACCTTTTGATCCGTAGTCAAATGCTCTATTCAATTGAGCTAAGGAGCCGTTTGCAGGGACGAGCCCTGCTGTAGTCCTATTCGGCGGAGGCTTCCTTTACACTCCTCTTCGCTTCCTTGATACGGGCTTTCTTGCCGGAGAGGTTGCGGAGATAGAAGATGCGTGCCCTGCGGACCTTACCAACCTTGTTGACCTCGATTTTGTCGATGAACGGGCTTTCGTAAGGGAAAATCCTCTCGACACCGATGCCGTTGGATACCTTGCGGACAGTAAAAGTCCTGGTATAAGGTGTAGCACCGCAAATCTGGATGACTACTCCGCGGAAATTCTGAAGTCTGTCCTTGTCACCTTCTTTAATCCTGTAGGTAACGGTGACGGTATCACCGGCCTTGAACTCAGGATAGGAGGCTGCTTTGTTCTGCGAGAAGGAATCCTCCACCAATTTAATCAAATCCATAACAATATTTCAATTTAAGGCGCAGCGTCACTGAACCGTTCAACGAGAGGCTGCTTCAATGGGACTGCAAAGGTAAAAATTATTTTTAAGTTCGCAAATTATTTTCAGAAATATTTGCTCTCTTTTTCAAATAATTCGCGGTCGTCCCTGTTAGGATCGGGTTTGAAGCTGTTGCTGCTGCGCATAGCCTCAATGGATTCTTTCTCGCTGCGGCTGAGCTTGCGGGGAATCCATACCAGTATTTTTATGTACAAATCGCCTTTGCCGTAACCGTTTACTTCCGGCATTCCCTTGCCGCGCAGCCGCAGTACGGTGCCTGACTGGGTGCCGGAGTCTATCTTGAGTTTCTGGGCTCCGTCGAGGGTGGGGATTTGTATTTCGGTGCCAAGCATAGCCTCGGGAACGCTTATTACACGGGTGTAGAACAGGTCGGCTCCCTGACGCTTAAGCTGGGGATGCGGCTGCTCTTCGATGATAACCAGCAGGTCGCCGTTCACGCCTCCGCGTGCGGCGGCGTGCCCCTCTCCGCGCAGAGTGAGCTGCATTCCGTCTTCCACTCCGGCCGGGACCTTTACCTGCACCGTCTCGCGCCTGCGCTCCAGGCCCGTGCCTTTGCAGTGAGAGCAGGGGTTGGTGACTACCTTGCCCTCGCCGTTGCACTGGGGGCAGGTGGTATAAGTCATTGTACGTCCGAACAGGGAGTTGACCACATTCTGCACCTGACCGCTTCCGTGGCAGGTGGGGCAGGTCTTGACGTCGCTGCTGTTCTTGGTGCCGCGCCCGCCGCATTCAGGGCAGGGGCGGTTGCGCTCGATGGACACCTCTTTGGTGCAACCCTTGGCTATTTCTTCCAGCGTGAGGCGCACCCTGGTGCGGATGTCGCGTCCGCGCATTGTGCGGGTGCCGCTCTGTCCGCCGCCGAAGCCTCCGAAACCGCCGAAGCCTCCGAACGCGCTGCCGAACGCACCACCGAACAGATTGTTCAGGATGTCGTTCAGGCTGCCGAAGCCCTGGCTCCAATCCTGCGCTCCGGCTCCGTCCACGCCGGCAAAGCCGAACTGGTCGTACTTGGCCTTCTTGTCGGGGTCGCTGAGCACCGAGTATGCCTCGGAGGCCTCCTTGAACTTCTCTTCGGCGGTCTTCTTTTCGGCGTCGGTGCCGCTTACCCAGCGGTCGGGATGCCATTTGAGGGCGGCCTTGCGGTAGGCTGCCTTTATGTCATCGGCAGAGGCGCTCTTGTCGAGCCCCAATACCTCGTAGTAATCTCTTTTGTCTGCCATTTTGTTATGCTCCAACTACAACTTTGGCGTACCTGAGAATTTTGCCGTTCAGCAGGTAGCCTGTCTGGACCACGTCGATCACCATACCTTTCAAGTCCTCCGACGGGGCGGGGAACTGGGTCACTGCCTCGTGGAAGTCGGTATCGAACTTTTGTCCCATAGCTTCGATGGGGCTGAGCCCGCGGCTCTTGAGGTACTCCATCAACTTGGTGTATATCAATGATGTGCCTTCGCGGGCGGCGTCGTCAGAGGAGTTCTCAAGAATCTTGAGGGCGCGCTCGCAGTCGTCCAGTACGGGCAGCAGGCCCTTGATGGTGTCGGCTGCGGCCGAACTTACCAGGGCCAGCTTCTCTTCCGCGCTGCGGCGGCGGTATGTTTCGAACTCGGCATACAGGCGCACATACGAGTCGTGCTCCCGGGACAATTTGTCATCGAGCTCTTCTATCTTTTTCTGGAGAGGGTTCTCCTTTTTCTTCTTGCTTGCTTTCTCGGTCTGCTCTACAGGGGCTTCTTTTACATCTTTCTCTTCCATTTCTATAGGTTTTTGCAGTAAAGGTATCAATTATTTTGCCACTGACACAATGTCATATTTGAAACTAATGACTATATTTACACGATAATTCTAAACTGATACCAGATGGCTCGTTTTCTTGATCCGCCCAAGCCGAAGGCGCAAATCCCGGCTGAAAAAGTAGATAAGGAGTATAAAGCAATGAGGCTCAAGGTATTCCTTGGAGCGTTCCTGGGCTATGCTGCATATTACCTCGTTCGTAAAAACCTTTCGCTGGCGGCTCCCGATATGATCAACGACGGCATTCTGGACGCCGGTAAGGTGGGTCTTGCTATGTCTGCCGTGTCAATAGCGTATGCCTTCAGCAAGTTCGTGATGGGAAGCGTGTCGGACCGCTCCGACGCCCGTAAGTTCCTCTGCGTCGGCCTCATCCTCTCGGCCCTTACGATGATGGCTGTGGGTATCATTCCGTTCGGCCCCAACACGGCGGTGAATACCGTCATCATTTTCGTGCTGATGCTTATAGTAGGTTGGCTCAGCGGCTTCGGCTGGCCTCCCTGCGGCCGTATTATGGCTCATTGGTTCAGCCAGAATGAACGAAGTTTCAAGATGAGCGTCTGGAATGTCTCGCACACCATCGGCAGTTTCTCCCTGGGCTTCCTTGCCATTGCGGGAGTGGCGCTGGCGGCCGACCTGGGCATAGCGCAGACCTGGAGGGGCAATTTCGTTTTCCCGGCAATCGTTGCCATAGTCATAGCCCTGTTCTGCTGGTGGGCCATTCGTGATACGCCCGAGTCGTGCGGACTTCCCGCCGTGGCCGACTGGCGTAACGACCATAGCGGAGTCAAGTCCAAAGGCGCAGCCGGCGAGAAGCTCCCGTTCAAGACCCTCTTTGTGGATTATGTGCTCAAGAACAAGCTCCTCTGGATCGTGGCCATTTCCAACGTGGCGGTGTATATGGTGCGCTACGGTATCGGAGACTGGGCTCCTACATACCTGCAGACCAAGGGGATAATGACGGCAGCCGAGAGCAAGATTGCCTTCTCGGTACACAACATCGTGGGTGCCGTGGGAACCATAGCCTGCGGCTGGGCAACCTCCAAGATCTTCAAGGGGCGCTGCGCTCCGATGAACGTTATCTGTATGTTCCTTTGCGCCATCGGCGTCCTGCTATACTGGATGGTAGGTGCCGAGATAATACACGTAGGCCTCTCGGCTCAGAAGGTGCTGGTGTACGTGGCGCTTTGTATGATAGGTTTCTTTATTTACGGCCCCGTGGCCCTCACCGGCGTACAGGCGCTGAACCTGGTGCCCAAGAACGCTGCTGGAACTGCCGCAGGATTCGTAGGCCTGTTCGGTTATCTGATGGGTGACGCGGTGTGCTCCAAGATAGTCGTGGGCGGTATAGCCAACGGCAGTTCCTGGGATACTGCGATGCTGTCTGTGGCCATAGGTTCCCTTGTGGGAGTTGGCCTTTGCGCCCTGCTCATCCCAAGCGAAAAGAAGCTCTCCAAGCAGGCTTAAACTGTATTGGTGTTCTTCTTGACCGGGTCGCAGGTCAAGCCTACCCCGAGTTTCTTGAAAGTTTTGCGGTCCACTTCACTGAGCAATACAGTGGAGTGGACTTGGCATCCTTCAAAGAGGGGAAGGGTCTCAAGCGCGCGGCGGCAGTTGTCGTCACTCTTGCTCAGAAGCGACAGGGCCACAAGCACCTCGTCGGTGTGGAGACGGGGGTTATGCCCGTGCAGGAATGATACTTTGGTGCGGGAAATAGGCTCTATCATTTCCTGAGGGATGAGTTGGATGCTGTGGTCGATGCCGGCAAGGTATTTTGCCGCATTGAGGATCAGGGCGGCGCTGGGCCCCAGCAGCGGGGAAGTCTTGGCGGTAATGATAGTGCCGTCCTGGAGTTCGATTGCGGCCGAAGCCACGCCCGTTTCCAGTTTCCGTTCGTATGCCGCCACGGTGGTCTTGCGCCAGGCGGTCGTGATGCCGGCCTGCCGCATAAGCAGGGCGGTCTTGTTCACTTCGCCCTCGGTGCCGTTGCCCTCGGCCAGCTTGCGCAGGGCCTCGTAGTAGCGGCGCACTATCTCGTCGCGCGAGGCGTCGCTGCAAACCTGCTCGTCGCTTATGCAGAAGCCGAGCATATTGACCCCCATATCGGTGGGCGATTTGTATGGATTCTCGCCGTAGATGCCCTCGAACAGGGCGTTAAGGACGGGGAATATTTCGATGTCGCGGTTGTAGTTGACAGCGGTCTTGCCGTAGGCCTCCAGATGGAACGGGTCGATCATATTGACGTCGTTCAGGTCGGCGGTGGCGGCCTCGTATGCAAGGTTCACGGGGTGCTTGAGAGGGAGGTTCCACACCGGGAAGGTCTCGAATTTGGCGTAGCCGGCTTTGATGCCCCTCTTGTGCTCCTGGTACAGCTGGCTCAGGCATACGGCCATCTTGCCGCTGCCGGGACCGGGTGCTGTGACAACCACCAGAGGCCTGGTGGTGCGCACATAGTCGTTGCGTCCGAAGCCCTCGTCGGAATCGATGAGCGCCACATTGTTGGGATATCCCTCGATGGTGTGGTGGTAATAAACCTTTATGCCTATACGCTCCAGGCGGGTGCGGTATGCGTCGGCGCTGGCCTGGCCGTTGTAGTGGGTGATTACCACCGAATTGACCAGAAAGCCGCGTTTTTCGAACTCCTCGCGTAGGCGCAGTACGTCCACGTCGTAGGTTATGCCCAGGTCGCTGCGGACTTTGTTCTTTTCGATGTCTGTTGCACTTATGACAATAACTATTTCCGCCTCGGAAGAGAGCTGCATAAGCATACGCAGTTTGTTGTCGGGGTGGAAGCCGGGAAGAACGCGGCTCGCGTGATTGTCGTCGAATAGTTTGCCTCCGAACTCAAGGTAGAGCTTGTCGCCGAAACGGGCGATTCGCTCTTTGATGTGTTCCGATTGAATTTTGAGATATTTCTCGCTGTCGAATCCGTATTTCATACGGACTACAAATATACTGAAAAATGATTAACTTTGCACTTTTAAGAATCAAAAAAATGAAAATTCAAAAAGACAAAGTGATAGCCGTGAGCTATGAGTTGGAAGTTGAGGGTAAAATAGCCGACAAGGCCTCGTCCGAAGCCCCCCTGGAGTACATCCACGGTACGGGAATGCTCCTTCCGAAGTTCGAAGCCGCCCTTGACGGAAAGGTGGCTGGAGACCCGTTCGAGTTCACCCTTACTCCCGAAGAGGGCTACGGCGTTTACAATCCCAAATATCTTGTGGTCCTGCCCATCGAGGCCTTCCAGATCGACGGCAAAGTACACGAGGAACTGCTGGTCGTGGGCCGCACCCTGCCTATGCTCAATTCCGAGGGGCAGGTGGTGAGCGGTACCGTTGCCGCAGTTGACGCAAAGAGCGTGTCGATGGATTTCAACCATCCTATGGCCGGCAAGACCTTGCATTTTACCGGCAAGGTGGAGAGCGTACGCGAGGCCACCGACAAGGAACTGCGCGAGGGGCTTCACGGAGAGTATCTTCCTCCCGAGGGCGGCTGCGGGCACTGCCACGGCAACGGAGAGTGCCACAAAGACGGTGAAGGCTGCTGCGGCGAGGGAGAGTGCAAAGAAGGCTGCGACTGCAAGCAGTAAAGGTCAATGAAGTCGGCCGTCGTCATACTCAACTGGAACACGGAACGCTACCTGCGGGCTTTCCTGCCCGCTTTGGTTTCTTCGTGCCCGGCCGACTCCGAGGTGATAGTGGCCGACAGCGGCTCATCCGACGGTTCGCTTGAATGGGTGGCGAGTGAGTTCCCCGGACTGCGTACCATTGCACTAGGTGCCAATTTCGGTTTTACCGGGGGATATAACAGGGCCCTTGCCTTGATTGATGCGGAGTACTATGTGCTCATTAATTCCGATGTGGAAGTGAGCCCCGGCTGGCTCGAACCATTGGTGGCCTATATGGACTCTCATCCCGAATGCGGGGTCTGCGGCCCCAAGCTGCACGCCCTTCTGCCGGCGGGCGACGGAGGTTTTGAGCGCAGCAATCGTTTTGAATATGCCGGTGCGGCGGGGGGACTTATCGATTGTTTCGGTTATCCGTTCTGCCGGGGCAGAGTACTCTCCCGCCTGGAAGAAGACCACGGCCAGTGGGACTCCCGTAATGATGTAATGTGGGTGAGCGGGGCTTGTATGGTCACCCGCTCTTCGCTGTGGCGCTCCCTGGACGGGCTGGACGACAGGTTCTTTGCCCATATGGAAGAGATAGATTATTGCTGGCGGGCGCAGCGGCAGGGCTGTTCGGTGGCCGTTGTCCCTGAAAGCACGGTATGGCACGTGGGAGGAGGAACCTTGTCCAACGATTCTCCCTTCAAGCTGGAGCTCAACTACCGCAACAACCTGCTCCTGCTCGATAACAACCTGCCCTCCACAGTGGGGGCGGCAAGGGCGAGAGTCATAATTTGCCTAAGGTTCATTCTCGATTGCGCTTCGGCGCTGGTTTATCTGCTTAGCGGCAGCCTGAAGCGCTGCAAGGCGGTTTTTAAGGCCCACAAGGCATACCGTTCCCTTCGTCGGAGGGGAGGGGCCGACTCAAACGCCAGGGCCCAGGTCAAGGGATATTGGAAAATTTGCATTATCTTGCAGAGCCTTCTTAGAGGAGGCGGAGTATTCAAATACTTAAAGCGTTATGAAGATAGTCATTGAAGGTGCCGGCGAAATTGGCTCCCACTTGGCAAAGATGCTCAGGGCCGAGGCCAATGAAGTTACCATTATCGACAATGAGGCCGGGCGGCTTGCCGCTGTCGGTGCTTACTCCGATGTCGAGACGGTTTTGGGCAATCCGTCCTCGATCAAGACCCTGCGTGATGCGGGTGTGGCACGGGCCGATTTGTTTATAGCCGTGTACCCTTTCACCACTCAGGAAGTGAATATTGTGGGCGCTCTGCTGGCCAAGCAGATGGGAGCTAAAAGGGTCATCGCGCGAATCAACGACGAGGACTACCTGGCCGCAGAAAACCGCTTGCTGTTCAAGGAGTTGGGTATTGAGCTGATGTTCTATCCCGAAAAGAGCGCCGCCGATGAAATCGTGACCTCCCTCAAGCACGTCTCGTCGTCGGACACTATGGATTTCGCTCACGGGAAGCTGCAGATTTCGGTCTTTAAAATCGATGAGGAGTCTCCTATGGTGGACCTGCGTCTCGAGGAATTCATCCGTATGATGACCCCTGAAGAGACGGCCCTTTTCCGCATCATAGCCATATCGCGGGACGCCAATACCATCATTCCTAAATTCGATACCAAGTTCCAGTTCGGCGACGTGGTGTTTACCGTCTCCAAGCGGGAAGGCCTCAAGAGCATAATCAAGTATTTTGGCAAGACCGACAAAGTCATATCCCGCGTGATGATCCTGGGAGGGTCGCCGATTGCGGAAATGGTGGCAAGGGCTCTCTCGACGCAGATGAGCACGGTAAAGATCATAGAGAAGAGCAAGGAGCGCTGCGTAGCTCTTTCCGAGAAGCTGCCGGAGTCGGTGATAGTTGTAAACGGAGACGGCTCCAACTCCGATTTTCTCTATGAAGAAGGAATCAGGGACTATGATGCCTTCATCGCCCTTACCGAGAGCGACGAGAGCAATGTGCTGTGCAGCGTGGTGGCCAAGAAGTTCGGCGTCCCCCGCACGGTGGCGGAAGTGGAGAACATCGAGTACATCCGTCTGGCAGAAGAGATGGGTGTGGATACCGTGATCAACAAGAAGCTCGTCACCGCCGGCAAGATTTTCAAGTTCACACTTTCCGGCAAGGCCCGCTTCGTGAAATATATGTCCGGCAGCAACGCCGAGATTATCGAATACACCGTTGCTCCCGGCAGCGCCATTACCAAGAAGCCGATCAAAGACCTTAATTTCCCCGCCAATGCCATCATAGCCGGTGTGGTGAGGGGAAGCGATTCTTTTATTGCAGTGGGCGATACCCGCATAGAGGACTATGACAGGGTGGCGATTTTCGCCTTGCCGCAGACCATTAAGGAAATAGACAAATTCTTCAAGATATAGAGGCCGCCGCGCTCTGTCCTGCAAGATAGCCGGTGCAGAAGGCCAGCTGGAGGTTGTATCCTCCGGTGTCGGCGTCTATGTCTATCGTCTCCCCGCAAAAATACAGGCCGCCGACTTTACGCGACTCAAGAGTCTTGGGTACCAGGTCTTCGGTGGCCACGCCGCCTGCGGTAACCACGGCCCTTTCCCAACCCACGAAACCTGTTATCCGGAACCGCCAGCACTTGAGTGCCTTAGCGATGCTTATCAGGTTGACCCATACTTTGGTGTCGGTACGGCTGCGTCTCTCAAGGGTTATGATCTCCGGGTGTGAGGCCAGGAATGCCGGGATGAGTTCCCACGGGATCAGTTTGCCGAGCAGTATGCGGCAGCGCTCTTTTTCGCGGAGCCGTGCCGAGCGGGGATCGCGGCCTATCTGGTCCCAAAGCTCTTTTATGCGCGTGGAGAGTTCGGTCAGAGACACTCCGCTCTTGAGGTCCAGCTCCAGGTTTACCTTCGAGCCTCCGAGCAACGATTTTACGGCCTTGCGGCTCAGTTGGAAGCCCACAGGGCCTTCTATCCCGCCGTCGGTAAAGTCGATGTCCCCGAATTCGTCACCTGCCAGGGTGTCCTGTACCAAAAGGCGGGCTCCGATGTTCTTGAGCGATACTCCGCAGAGTTTATGGCCGAATTCCGACAGGGGAGTCTCGCGTGGAATATGGTGCGGCAGCACAGCGTCGACAGGGGCCCCGTCTTTATAACCTTCCGGCACAAGGGCAGTCAGCGAGGGGAAAGTGGGTGCGATGCGGTGCGAGAGGCTTTCGGCCCAGCGCAGTCCGTCGCCGGTCGAGCCGGTACCGGGATAGCTCAGGCCTCCGGTGGCTATGATGAGGCGGGAACATTTGTGGACGGTGCCGTCGGAGAGCTCGATACTGAATGAGCGTCCTCCGCCTGACTCGGATTGTGCGACGGAGATGACTTCAGCTTCGGTCTCGATCTTTACTCCCGTCCCGAGGCATTCGCGCACAAGCGTATCCACCACATCGGAAGAGCGGTAAGATGCGGGAAAAGCTCTGTCTCCGCGTTCGACGACCGTCTGCATTCCGGCAGACTCGAAAAAGTCTATTACCCTCCGGGGTGGAAAACTGCGCCACGCCGCACGCACGAACTGGGCGCCGCTGCGTATGTGGGCGGCGAAGGCTTCCCAGTCTTTGAGGTTGGTGAAATTACACCGCCCTTTGCCGGTAATCATCAATTTGCGGCCGCTGCGGGGCATCTTCTCCAGTAAGCAGATACGGGCGTCAAGCCCTTTGCGGGCAGCCGTGGACGCAGCCGACCAGGCGGCCATAAGACCCGAAGCTCCGCCTCCTATGACTATGATGTCGTACTTCATTTGTTAATAAAATGTTGACAAATATAGTGATTCTTTTTGGCTGCGAGGGGATTTGTACTTAACTTTGTGAGTTGTGGAAATAATAATACCGATTTTATATTATGTCAATTAAGAACAAATCATTTGACGCTGCGGTTTATACCGCACCTGACTGTGACGTCTGCACACTCCTCTCGGACGTCATAATCTGCCAAAGTGCCACTACAGAGGACTGGGTTGTCGAAGAAGACGGTAACTTCTAGAGCTATGAAAAAGTTTTTTGCCGCCCTGGGATTGATGATGGCAGCCATCGTCTCCCTTGTCAGTTGTCAGCCCAAGGAGATCTTCTCCGAGACCCGCACTATGACAATCACCGCATCTTCCGACCTTACCAAAACCACCAATGACGGTTTGAGTACTGTTTGGGCGGAGGGTGACCAACTCCACGTTTTCTACCGTGACCCTTCGGTTGCAACTCACGCGTCTTATGTTAAGGCCGGTGTGTTTACTCTCTCTGAGGGTATAGGCTCCAAGACCGGTACCTTTACCGGCGAGACCAGCGCAAAAGTCAACGGAACCGCTACCTGGTATGCAATCTATACCGGCTCCGGCGCGGCCGCTCCCGTTACTCCTGCCGCTTCGGCCGCTGAGGATGGATTCATCTATCTGGGCCGCACCAACGGTATCACGCAGCCTGCCTACGATGATATGGCAAGGGTTTCCTCATCGCATTGCCCGATGTACGGCATAGCCGAGAATGTTCCCGCCAACGGAACTCCTTCCTTCACGATGAAGCAGCTCGCCTCCGTTATCGAGTTCGATGTGGTCAACAAGACTGGCAAATCGCTTATCGTGAGTTCTTTAGAGCTCAAGGAACTCACCGATGTGGCCGGCCAGTACTTGCTCGACATCACCGGCAGCGAGCCTGTACTTACTCCGGTTGAGGGCAAGACCATCACCAACCCTGTGGTCAAGATCACCAATCCTTCTGAGCTTGCCGCCAACGCCGTGGCCAAGTTTTATATGCCTGTCAAGCCGTTCAAGCACGCTCCCGTTGCCGGAATGCAGGTAGTTGTCAGCGGCAGCGTAAACGGCGCGGATGGCTCCAAGACCATCAGCCTGAATCCGGTCAGCGAGGCTCAGTGCACATTTGCAGCCGGCAAGATCAAGAAGGTTACCGTCAATGTAACCGAACTTGATGTTGAGACGCCTGCAGACCATACCTTCATTTTCAACACCTCTGATGGCCTTGGCAAACTCGGCATTGCTGTTCCTGACGCCGGCGGCAGCACTACCCTGAACGGTGAAACCTTCACGGACAGTGCCTCCGGAGTCAGCATTTCCTTCGACAAGGGAAGCGCCACCACCGATTGCCGTATCTGGTGCGCAACTGGAGGCGCGCTTGACCTTCGTGTGTATAACAAGAGCAACTTTACCATTACTGCCCCTTCGGGCCATTCTGTTACCAAGATTGTATTCGAAGGCGGTGCTCTTGCCGGCCTTGGCGGAGTAACCGACGGGGAGTGGAGCGGAAAGGCATCAGCAATTGAGTTCCCTATATCTGCAACCGTCAGGATCAACACTATCGATGTCACCATCGAATCCGGTTCTTCCGGGCCCGTGGTCACCGATAAGCTCACCGTCGATCCCTCAAGCCTTTCATTCGAGGCTGCCGGCGGATCGGAGAATGTGATCGTTACCTGCAACAACTCCAACTGGACTGTGGACAGCTCCGTGGAATGGCTTACCGTCCAGAAGGCTTCTGCATTCTCCGGCATTATCGTTACCGCTTCCGCCAACACCGAAGCCGCCCGCAACGCCACCATTACCCTCAAGCATTCCAATGGTACCCTTACCGCTACCGTTACCGTGAACCAGAAGGCCGGGGAAGAGGGCGAGAAGGATATTCTCTCTCTTGGCGCTGCATCCATCAGTTTCGGATCCACCGATACTGAAGCGAAGAAGGTTAACGTTACTTGTAACAGCGCAGATTGGGCCGTTGACCGTACTACTGTTCCCAACTGGCTCACAATTGAAGAATTCAGGGAGCAGGGTGATAATGGTCCCGAGTACTATATTACAGTCAAGGCTTCCGTTAACAACGGATCCGCCCGCAGTGCCGAAGTTACTGTCAATCATCCTAACGGAGTCCTTTCCCGCAAACTGGCGGTGGGCCAGAATGCCGCTTCTACCGGTACTACCAAGACGTACAAAAGAGTTACTTCGGCGAGCGCGCTTACTTCCGGCGAATATATCATTGTTTACATCCCCGAAAGTGGCGACAGCTTTGCTATGAACGGAGGGCTTACTACTCTGGATGCAGCCAGCAATGGAGTCAAGGTGACGGTGTCCGGGGATACTATAACTTACAAGGGAGATGATGTGTTCTTTACTTACAATTCTTCCGAGGGCTCATTCAAGGGCAGCGGTGGCAGTTATATCGCCCATACTGAAGCAAGGAACAATATAGCGAATGTAACAGAATATGCCGAGGCCTCTTGTAAGATGACAGTGACCTTCGATGGCAGCAATGCCGTTATTACAGCTCCCACTAATTATGTTCTCAAGTACAACTCTACAAGCGGGCAGAACAGGTTCCGCTTCTATAACAGCACTTCAAATCAAAAGGCAGTACAGCTCTTTAAAAAGAACTAACATCTGATAGTAAGAGGCTGGCTCCTTCGGGTGACAGCCTCTTTTTTTTGAGAACAGCGCTGAAAGTTGCCAAAAAAAACTATATTTGTAGGACAAGCATACATCAATTCTTAATTACTTAATATTATGGCCTATCAAAAAGTAACAACAACCTCCTATGGCGGCCGTCTCAAGAACGCCCTCTCGGGCGTAGGGATGGGCTTCGTTATGCTGATTGCCGGTACCGTTCTCCTTTTCTGGAACGAGGGCCGTACCGTCAAGACTACCAAGATGCTCAAGGAGGCCCAGGGCGTCTGCGTCGAGCTGGGCGACATTGAGCAGATCAATGCTGATATGAACGGTAAGATGATCCACGCCAGCGGTTTTGCCGCAACCGAGGATGTTCTCACCGACGGAATGTTCGACATTTCCCTTAACGCTATCAAGCTCATCCGCAGCACTGAGTATTATCAGTGGGTTGAGCATCAGCGCTCGGAGACCAAAGACAAAGTCGGCGGCGGTCAGGAGACTGTTACCACCTATACCTACAGCAAAGAATGGGTCAGCAGCCCTGTTAATTCATCTTCGTTCGAAGATCCTCAGTACAGGGGCATCAACAACGACGTTCTCCTCAAAGTCGAGCCTCAGACCTGGCAGGCCCAGAACGTAACGTTCGGCGCTTACTCTTTCCCCGAGGGCCTCATCTCACAGATGAACAACAGCGAGCCCCTCACCGTGGAGCTTAAGCCCGAGGTTACCGAATTCTTTGAGAAAGAGTTCCACAGAGTATATGATGTGGCTGCAAGCGAGAGTTTTGTACATCCTTCAGGCAACATCCTCTATCTGGGACTTAATCCCAACAACCCCAAGGTGGGTGATGTAAAGGTAACCTACAAGAAGGTTCTCCCCGGAGACGTTTCCATCCTTGCCAAGGTTAACGGCAATACCTTCGAAAAGTTTACCGCCAAGAACGGCTACAGTATGATGACCCTTGAGAACGGTACCGTAAGTATGGACGAGATGTTCGCCAGCGAGCACTCAGCCAACAAGACAATGGCCTGGGTCCTTCGTCTTATCGGATTCCTGCTCATCTTCTTCGGCTTCAAGAACATCTTCAACATCATCACCCAGCTGCTCAAGGTGCTCCCGTTCCTTGCCAATATCGCCGACCTTGGCATAAACCTGGTGGCCGGTGTGCTGGCAATCGTATGGACCCTGGTCGTCATTGCCATTGCCTGGCTGTTCTACAGGCCTCTGCTCGGCATCATCCTGCTGATCATCGCCGGTTGCCTTATCTGGTTCCTGGGTAAGAAGAGTAAAGAGAAGAAGGCTCAGCTGGCAGCTCAGGCAGCAGCCGCTCCTGCGGCACCTGCACCCGCTCCCGCACAGCCCGCAGCACCCTTCCAGCAGGCTCCTCCTGCAGCAGCTCCCGTACCTCCGGCCGCTCCTGCACCCGAGTATCCCGAGCCTCCGGCACCTGATTTCTCAGATGCTCCCGCTCCTCCGCCGGAATTCCCCGAGTCTGAATAACAGTTTCCAAATACAGCAAAGCCGTCCGTTCAAAAATGAGCGGACGGCTTTTTGTCAAGAGCAGGATAAGGGAGTCGAACCCTCCTCCTTGGCTTGGGAAGCCAATGCACTACCGATGTGCTAATCCTGCCTGTGGTGTGCAAAGATACGAATTTTTTGTATCTTCGCAAGATAATGCCAGAGATTTCTGAAAACAGTACCCGGATTGCCCGAAACACCATCCTGCTCTATTTCAGGATGCTGCTTTTGATGTGCATAGGCTTGTTTACCTCCCGCGTGGTGCTGAATTCCCTCGGCGTTGACGATTTCGGTATCTACGGAGCAGTGGGCGGAGTGGTGATGCTGTTTACCGTGGTCACGAACTCCGTGTCCCAGTCAATCAGCCGCTACATCACCTGGCATCTGGGCCTGGGACAGACTGCCTCCAAACGGGCGTTTCACCTGGTTCCAAGCTCCTCTGGTGACGGTCTGCCACAGGCCGGAAAGGACGATAATCTCCACCGAGTTTTCTCGACCGCGGTGCTGATGCAGCTGATTTTCTGCGCGTTATTGCTCATTCTGACAGAAACTGCCGGATTGTGGTGGGTCAACAACAAGATGAGCATCCCTGCAGACCGTTATTCCGCTGCAAACTGGGTACTTCAATGCTCTATGGGCGTGCTGATGGTCAATCTGGTGAGCGTGCCCTTCAACGCTACCATCATTTCACACGAGCGTATGGACGTGTTCGCCTGGATAAGCATTGGGGAGGCAGTACTCAAACTTGCCGTGGCTCTGTTGATATTCTTCTCTCCCGTCGATAAACTTAAACTCTATGCCGTTCTCCTTCTGGCTGTGGCCTTACTGGTGCGTTTTACTTACGGGGCAGTGTGCCGGCGCCTTTTCGACGAGACCCGGGGGCGGGTGGTTTTCGATATGAAATTGCTGAAGGAGATGACTTCTTTTGCCAGCTGGAACGTGTTGGGAAGCAGTACTTATGTAGTTAATACCCAAGGCGTAACGCAGCTGGTCAACGTTTTCTTCGGGGTGGCGGTCAACGCGGCCCGCAGTGTGGCCTTTCAAGTCGAGAATATTATCAAGCAGTTTGTAAACAACCTGCTTACGGCCATCAATCCGCAGATTACAAAATCTCTCGCCTCATCGAACAAAGCCTATTGCTTCGAGCTGGTAGGGAAGGGGGTAAAATACAGCGGCCTTATTTTGCTTGCTCTTGGTATTCCTCTGGTTTTGGAAGCGCCCGAGCTCCTGCGCCTGTGGCTCAAAAACGTTCCGGCCGGGAGCGTGGTGTTTACCCGCCTTACCCTGATCTGTGTGTTTGCCGAGACTTTGTTCAGCACCTTGCTGGTGCTCATTCAGGCTGACGGGCGTATAAAGGGATACTATCTGGTAACTTCCGCTATTGCGCTTCTGTGCTTCGCCCTTTCCTGGGCCGCTTTTGCCGCCGGCTTCCCGGCCTATGTATCGTACATTTTGTACGCCTTGGTATTCTTGCTTATCGACGTTGTGCGCCTGATATATGCGCGCCGTCTCACCGGCTTGCCGGTATGGCCTTTTGCCAAGGAATCGCTGTTGCCGGTGATTTGCGTGGGGGTATTGGGCTCCATCCTGCCTGTGGCGGCGCATTTCCTACTTCCTCAAGGGGGCCTGCGTTTGCTCGTGGTCCTGCTTGCCGAACTCATAAGCCTTCCCGCCCTGTGCTGGTTCCTGGCTTTTACGCCCGGGGAGCGGAGTTACTTGAGCTCTAAGGTATTAAAGCGCTCTTGATTTGATGCGCCAGATGGTGCGCTTTCTTGTATAGCGGGTGATTGCGCATCAGGCGGGCCCTCAGCGCCCTTCGGATGGCTTTGGCAAAACCTAGGCGGGGAAGCAGTTCCTTGAAACGATAGTGCTCAGGAGTCTTGACGGAAGCCTCAAGAATGGCGGGCCTGTAGGACTCACGCGCGCTGAGTATGCCCTCCGGACCCCGGATCTCGAGCTCGGGAGCTATCAGGCCAAAGACTTTACGCCCTTTTGAACTGTTCAAACTAACGAACGATTTACCCTCCGAGGGCCCTTTTTCGGTAATGAAATCTCCTATTGTAATGTCTCCTGTGCGCATCTCTCCGGCAAAGGGGCAGTTGTAGCAGCTGTCTCGAAGGGTGGTGCTTCCAAGGTAGCCCAGGAAATATGGCTGACGCTCCGCGCGGCGCTCGTAAACCTTGCCGCTGCTGCCCTCTACCTTGAGCCTGAAACGGGCGCCCTGGCGGAAGCTCAGCGCAAGGGGCCTGCCCAGCGAATGCCTGCGGCCAAGATAGGCCAATTCGTCCTGCAGGTATGATTCAGGCGTGGTTCCGTGACATAAAAGATCTGCGCACACCAGACCGGAAGTGTCGGTGTCTTTAAGCGAGCTGCGCAGTGCGGCAACCTGGCAGGGCGTGCCGATAAACAGGACCTTGGTGCTGCCCAGAGCAGCTTTTATGCTCTCGCAGCAGGCCTTGTCAAGGCGGCTTTGGACATATTTTGATCCGCGGAACGACTCCAGCTCCTGAAGGTCGTGCACTTCGGCCACCTCGGCCTGGCAGGAGGCGTTGAAGCGGGTCGCCCATACTCTTCCCCCCGAAGTAATAAACTGGCGCGACAGGGCGAATGCTATACCGCCAGACGAAGAAGGAAGAGGCGAGGGAAGACCTGCTGCATAGCAGTTCTCCGCCTTGACGGGGAAGTACTCGAGCGTAGGAGGAAGAGCCCTTTTCCGCCCCTTAAGCGCCTGGTCCAGAAAGGATAGAGACTCTTGGCGCAGTGCTTCCAGCTTTTGCTTGACAGAGGTATAATCGGTGGGAGCAGGGAGTGAGCCCTTCCAGAGACGTTCCTTAAGGCCGAAGCGCCCGAGCAACTCTTCTACCCGGCTGTTCTGGGAATTGGAGTCACCTTGGTTAAAGCGCAGGAAAGCTACAAACTGCCTTGACAGGTTGATGCTCATAGCCATTCCGTGGAATGAATCAGTGCACACAAGTGCCGCTCCCGACAGAAGAGCGACGAACTCTTCTATGCCGGCGGATGACTCTACCCGCGCTCCCGGCACATTGAGGCCGGGATTCTCTCCCGACGGCACTATCCTGATTTCTTTGATTCCGCTCTCCTGCTGAATCTGCCGGATAATGGAATGGTAAGACTCGTCTTTACGCAGAAGATACACAAGTATGTATGGCTCTTTGGCGGCAGGAGCGGATATTTGTTCCCATTCAGCGGCGCTAAGAAGGAACGTGGGGTCCAGAACCGTCCTGGCCGGAAAACCGAGCGAGGCAACGGCGGAGGCTCCGGATTCTTCACGAAGGCTAAGGGACTCGAATTCTTTGAGATAAGCTGCCACCCTCCCGTGATACTCCTGAGGTATGTCGGGACCTCCTATGCTGCTGGCATAGGATATTTTGCGGCGCCCAGGGGCGAAATCCAGGAACTCGAAGCCGCGGAAATGGTCGCGGCAGTTCCATATCTGGTCGCTTCCGGCAACAAAGATGCAGGTGTCGGAGAGCAGGCGCCTAAGTCCGCAAGGGCCCACTACGTGCCTCTCTTTCAGATGCTTGCGGCAGAATTGCTTAATCTTGTGGAGTTTGCCGGGGAAGGGCTCGGGAGAGTACTTCCAGAACCTTCTGATGCCCAGAAGCCGGTTGAGGTTGTCTTTTATGTTACGGGGCGTAAAGGGCTGGGTGAAACGCCGGATCAGGTACGGATCGTATCCGAGATCCTTGACCTTGCGGTACAAGGCATAGGCTTGAAGAGTGGTTCCGTAGTTGGGAGTACCCCACCAGGTAACTATACCTATCTTGGTCCGGTCGTTTTGCATACTCCGCTAATATACGGATTATTTTCATATCTTTGCATTGAATGCTCTTCCAGGCTATGCGAATACTTGCCGTAATACCTGTTTACAACCCGGACATCAGTCTGCTTGTCAAATGTATCAAATCGTTTGAAAGCGGGGTGGAAAGTATAGTTCTCTGGCGCAATTCTCCGTTGGACCCCCTTCAGCTGGAAGTCTATGGCCTAGCCTGCAAACTGCACCTGGCGGGCGATGGCGCCAACGAAGGAGTTTCCAAAGCCTATAACTACGCGTTGGAATATGCCCGCGAGGGGGGCTTTGATGCTATTTTCACGATGGATCAGGATTCCGTTTGGGAGGGATTCGATAGGTTTGTGGCCAAAATCGAGGGCCCTTCCGCGCCTCCCGGGTTTTACGGGCCGGGAGTGAACGACAGAGCTTTTAACGGCGGTTTCCGTGAGGCGCTCACCCTTATTTCTTCAGGCACGCTGATCCCACTGAAAGTGGCCCTCAAGGCGGGCGGATGGAACGAAGACTTTAAGGTGGACGGCATCGATAATGATTTCTTCTTCCGTTGCCGAGAACTTGGTATCCGAGGTTGGGAGGTAGGAGACTGCGTACTTCACCATCAGTTGGGGAGGGTGGAGTTCAAACGCTTTGCGGGAATTCGTTTCCGCACTTACAACTATTCTCCGGAGAGGCTCTATGGCATATACCGTAACAACTTGATAGTCATCAAGAAATATAGCGGCACCAAAGAATTCGGGCGGGCTTTTCGCCGTAACTGGTTCTGGCGCAAGCCCATACGTATCTTGCTTGGCGAGAGAGAAGTCTGCGCCAAATTCAATGCGATCTGCAGGGGCGTCAGGGATGCGGGGCGCTATAAGCCCTGATTATCTCCGTTTTTTATCATCTATCAAAAAAGCTCCCGGCCGGCGGCTCTTCCGCCTCAGTTTGAGTAGCTCGGGATAGCGCTTGATGAGCTTGCCGATGAAGCGGAACGGGGCGCCGTCAAAGTGCAGGCAGCCTATGCCCACAAGGCGCAGGGGCTCTCCGATGAGCCTCAGCAACTCCCAGGCTGCAGGATTGCTCACGTGAACTACAGAGGCGTTGCATTTCAAGAACATACGCTGGTCTTTATTGACCGGCCTGTCGGCCCTGTCGTGCACCGCACTGGCAGCGGGTACTACTCCGCAGAGGTAGCCGTTCCAGCGGGCGCGGTCGATATAGTTGTCGTCCTCTCCGTACATATTGAAAGCGGGGGAGAATCCGCCCACCTTTTGCAGGCAGCCCCGGCTTATCATCCAGTGTGAGGCCATAACGAAGGGTACCTCAACGATAGTCTCGTCTTTTTGTTCGTGCAGGTATTTTTTGCAGCGTTTGGCAAACTGGCGGTCCATTTTCTTGCCGCTTCCGTCGAGCTGGATCGGGCTGAGTATCCCGAAGCGACCGTCTTCCATAGCGTCGCTCAGGAGCCTGAAGGTATCGCTCCCCACCCAGGCGTCCTGGTTGAGCAGGTAAACATAGCTGTAGCCCTCTTCCAAAGCCCGCCGGAGACCGATGTTGTTGGCGGCGCCGAAACCCAGGTTGCTGCGCTGGGAGAGAACCTCCACGTTGTGCCTCTGCAGCCACTCCACCGTGCCGTCGGTCGAGCCGTTGTCGATGACCAGTAAATCGGAGGGGGTGTCGGATGAGAAAACGGATGAAATGCACCTCTCGATCCATTTCATTCCGTTGAAAGTCACTACGATAACCAGGATTTCAGATTTCATTGAAGTACTTTATGAATATTTGCTTTGGAGTGCGGCGGGTAAAGATGCTCCGGGTATTGTGCTTGTATGTGAGGTAGTCCTGCTTACGGCCCTGGACGAGGGCCTTTATGCGTTTTACCATTTCGGCCGCCCAGACTCCCGCTCCCAGCAGGAAGTAGCGGAGCGTGCTGCCGTCGGAAAAGAAAATGAGGCTGCCTCTTATGGATGCAGGGCGCAGGGCCGGCGAGAGGCGCGATGCGGTGGTTCGCCACTTGTGTATCACTTCGGCCTCGGAATCGCACCAAACCGAGTAGCCGCGCCTCCGCGCAAGGGTGGAGAGGGCTATGTCTTCCGGGGTGAAGAAGTAGCGCTCGTCAAACCAGCCCAATTCTTTGAAGACGGCGGTTTTAATGAGGAATGCCGCGCCGCTTATGTTAAAAGTGCGGAAAAGTCCGCTGCCGTTATCCACGGGCTCGCTGTACAGGTGCCACTGCTGCAGGACATAACGGAAGGGGGGATAGTCAGGCCGTCCGCACAGTTGCAGCGAGCCGTCGGTGTTGAGCAGTTTTGGCGCCACGATCGCCGCATCGGAGGGGAGTGAGGCGAAGTCGGCAAGGAGCCGGTCGATGGCGGGGCCGGGGATTTCGGTATCATCGTTGAGGATGAAGCAGTACTCGCTTCTGACTTGCCGGAGGGCGAGGTTGTTGTTCTCCGAGAAGCCGCTTATGGAATTGTTTTCTATGAAGTTGACCCAGGGGTATGCAGCCTTCACGGCTGACAGATTGTCAGCGGAAAAGCGGTATGCGACCACATACACTTCATATTCCGAAGTGGTATGCTGTTTGATGCTGTCCAGGCACGGTCCGAGATTGTCGGGCCGGTTCATACACACAATTACAATACTTACTGCGGGCATAGTTCACAAATGTACGATATTTTTACTAAATTTGCCCGATTTAGTACTTATTAACAAAAATGGCATTAGCTGACATTATCAAAAAGATCTTCGGCTCCAAAGCTGACCGCGATTATAAAGCCGTAAAGCCGACACTCCTGAAAATACTTGCCGTATATCCCGAGATAGACGCTCTTTCCAACGACGACCTCCGTTCCCGCAGCGCTGCGCTCCGGGAGCGTCTGCGCGAGGTTGAAAAGCCTTTCGAAGACCGCATAGCCCAGATTACGGAAGAACTCGGTAAAGATATCCCCGTTTCCGAAAAGGAAAAACTCGCCACCGAATCGGACAAACTGGTCAAGGACGAGGACGAGGCCATCGAGAAATGCCTCACCGAAATACTCCCCGAGGCATTCGCCATAATGAAGAGCACGGCCCGCCGTCTGAAGGAAAACGAATTTATCGAGGTCACTGCCAACCAGTTCGACCGAGACATAAGCGTCAACCACGATTTTGTCAAGATCGAAGGCGACAAAGCAATATATTGCAATCATTGGGAGGCAGGCGGTAACGAGGTGACCTGGGATATGGTCCATTACGACGTCCAGCTCATTGGCGGTATCGCTCTGCATCAGGGAAAGATAGCCGAGATGGCTACCGGTGAAGGCAAGACCCTCGTGGCCACCTTGCCGGTGTTCCTTAACGCTCTCGCCGGAAAGGGCGTGCACGTGGTTACCGTCAACGATTACCTCTCCAAGCGTGACTCGGAGTGGATGGGCCCCCTATATATGTTCCACGGCCTGAGCGTCGATTGTATCGACAAGCATCAGCCTAACTCCGACGCCCGCAAGCGTGCCTACGACTGCGATATCACCTTCGGTACCAACAACGAGTTCGGTTTCGACTACCTCCGTGACAATATGGCCGTCACCAAGGAAGACCTGGTGCAGCGCAAGCATCACTATGCTATCGTGGATGAGGTCGACTCGGTGCTCATCGACGACGCCCGTACGCCCCTCATCATTTCAGGTCCGGTGCAGAAAAGCACGGACGACGATGCCCAGTACACTGAATACAAGCCCTACGTGGAGCGTATGTATCTGGCCCAGAGGCAGTTGGTCAACCAGTGCCTGAACGAGGCCAAGAAGCTTATCGCCGCCGGCGACGAGCGTGAGGGTGGAAAGCTCCTGCTCCGTGCCCACAAGGGACTTCCCAAGTACCAGCCGCTTATCAAGTACCTCTCGGAACCCGGAATCAAAGTGATTCTCCAAAAGACCGAGAACTACTATATCCAGGACAACGAAAAAGAGATGCCCGTGATTACGGACCCTCTGTACTTCGTTATCAACGAGCAGCTTAACTCCGTCGTCAAGACCGACAAAGGTGATGCGATGCTGTCTTCGGCAGTGGGCAACGAGGATTTCTTCGTGCTCCCCGACGTGGGCGTCCGCACCGCCGAGATTATGCAGGGCGAGGGAACTCCCGCACAGAAGCAGGAGCGCAAGGACGCCCTTATGGAAGAGTTCTCCCTCAAGAGCGAGAGGGTACACGTGGTGGAGCAGCTTCTCAAGGCCTATGCGATGTTCGAGAAGGATGTGGATTACATCATTTCCGAAGACGGCAAGGTCAAGATAGTTGACGAGAGTACCGGCCGTATTATGGAAGGACGCCGCTGGAGCGACGGACTCCACCAGGCGGTCGAGGCCAAGGAAAGCGTAAAGGTAGAGGCCGCTACGCAGACCTTCGCCACCATTACTCTGCAGAACTATTTCCGTATGTATCACAAGCTTGCCGGTATGACCGGTACTGCCGAAACGGAAGCGGGCGAGTTCTGGAGCATTTACAAGCTCGACGTTATGGTCATTCCTACCAACCGTCCGGTTATCCGTGACGACCAGGACGACCGTATCTATAAGACCAAGAAGGCCAAATATGCCGCAGTCATCGACAGGGTCGCCGAACTGTCCCGCGCCGGGCGTCCGGTACTTGTGGGTACAACGGACGTGGAGACTTCCGAGCTCCTCTCGAGAATGCTCCGTATGCGCGGTATCCGCCACAACGTGTTGAATGCCAAGGAGCACGCACGCGAGGCCGAGATAGTGGGTCAGGCCGGTCAGAGCTCTACGGTTACCATCGCTACCAATATGGCAGGTCGTGGTACCGATATCAAGCTCTCCAACGAGGTCAAGGCCGCAGGTGGACTTGCCATCATCGGTACCGAGCGCCACGATTCGCGACGGGTTGACCGCCAGCTCAGGGGACGTGCCGGAAGGCAGGGTGACCCGGGTTCGTCAACTTTCTACATCTCGCTGGAAGACAAGCTGATGCGCCTTTTCGGCTCGGAGCGTATCGCCGGTATGGTGGACAGGATGGGAATGCGTGATGACGAAGCCTTGGTGAGTTCGATGCTGTCGGGCGCAATCGAAAACGCCCAGAAGAAAGTTGAGGAGAACAACTTCGGCATCCGTAAGCGCTTGCTCGAGTACGACGACGTGATGAACTATCAGCGTGAGGCCATTTACTCCCGCCGCCGCAATGCTATATCCGGCGAGAAAGTCGAGATCGACCTTCAGAATATGATGGTCGATACCGCCACCCTTTACGTTGACAAGTGCTCCGGATACAGCTGTGACGATTTCCGCGAGAGCCTGATGGCGCGCTTCTCCATTGACCTTCAGATAACTCCGGAGGAATACGACAAGGCGAAGGATTCAGAGCTTGTAAACCGCATTTGCGAGGAAATGCGCCAGACCTACCGCCGCCGTATGGACGCCCTTGACGAGAAGCTCTATCCAATCATCAAGGAAGTGTACGAAAAGCAAGGGTCGATGTACCAGAACATAGCTATCCCCGTGTCCGACGGCCGCAAGACCCTTAACCTGTCGGTCAATCTTCAGAAGGCCTACGAAAGCGAGGGCCGCGAGATATCCAAGACTCTTAGCAAGAACATCATACTCTACCAGATCGACGAGCACTGGAAGGAGCACCTCAGGGATATGGACGACCTCAAGCAGAGCGTCCAGAACGCCGCTTACGAGCAGAAAGATCCAATTGTGGTGTACAAGCTCGAGAGTTACAACCTGTTCTCGGAGATGCTGGAGTCGCTCAACCAGGACGTGCTGTCGTTCCTCTTCAGGGCCTTCGTTCCGCTGACCGACCGCAACCAGCCTCCTCAGAGGGCTATGCAGCGCCGGACCGATATGTCGCAGATGCAGACTCAACACAGTGACTTAAGTACCAACGGCGAGAACAAGGCCAACACTCCGGTGAAAGTTGAGAAACGCGTCGGCAGAAATGACCCGTGCCCTTGCGGCAGCGGCAAAAAATATAAGAATTGTCATGGAAAAGGGATTGTTTAACAAAATCAAAAGTATGACCAAAATAGCAGAATCCGTGGATGTGAACTCCGTCAGCAGGATTTCCGACGGAACCCTTATCAAGGGCGAGATTTCTTCCCACAGCGACATTCGCGTGGATGGACAGGTTGAGGGCCGCCTGTTTTCGGAAGGCCGTGTGGTGGTAGGCGAGAATGCATCCGTAAAAGGTACCATCCTTTGTGGCGACCTTGACTTGTGGGGCAATGTAGAGGGCGAGATATTTGTACGTAACGTGTTGTCTCTCAAGGGAACGGCGTCTGTACTTGGAGACCTCCACGTGAGAAAGCTCCAGGTTGAGATGGGTGCGTCGGTCAACGGCACCTGCAAGATGATATCGGAAGAAGATTTCGACGCCACTCTGGGCCTCCCTTCATCTGATGCGCCGGAGGTTGAATAGTCTCCCGGCTCCCATATTGTATGCAAAGTCGAAGCACCTGTATTCCAGGTGCTTTCCTTTTTTTGTCACCTGGGTGACGTATTCTTTCCTGAAACCCATTTCTTCGAGGGTGCCCAGGGGACACCTGCCCCTGGTAAGGTTCATAATGGTTTCAAGGATGGAATAGTTCTTGGCAAGGGCGTTCAGCTCCGAATCCTGCACTTTCTTCGCAATATAGCGCAGGTGCCCGTGGTACCGGCTCCTGCACCCGCAGGAACAGAATTTCTTGTCGGTCCTGCCGTAGAGTCTTTCTCCGCATTCAAGGCAGTGTGGCTCCTCTGCTTTTTTGTACATTTCGTGCACTTTTCTTCAAATATCGCAGTATCCCCCCGCTAAAGCAAGGAACCGAAAGAATCGTAAATCAAGATTTGCTGATTTCTTTGATTGTATGATTCTTTTCGGTAAAACTATCGGGGTATCATTTTTTAACAATTGCTCCGCTTTGTTTAAAAAACGTAAATAATTGGCCTGCAGGGCCGTAAATTTGTTCCACTCAAGGATAAAAGCTGTTCCTTTGCATACGGAACGAAGGCGCCCGGGCGACGCCGGGAAGTCCGGATATCCAATTTTAAATTATGAGAAACGTATGGAGCAAATCAACAAGATTGAGCTGCGTGGAATTGTTGGGAGCGTCCGCTTCCAGCACATCAATGACAAAGAGATGGCCAAGTTTACCGTGGTGACCAACCGCGCGTACAAGAACAAGGAGGGCGCTCCGGTCATCGAAACCCAATGGCACAATGTTACGGCCTTCGAAGGCAAGAATGTGCAAGACCTCGACAAGATTGTCAAGGGTTGCGCAGTGCATCTGTTCGGCCGTCTGCAAGTGCAGCGCTACAATGGAATTGACGGTATAGAAAGGACTGCGGTCGATGTTATCTGTTCCCGTCTGACACTTCTTCCTTCCGATACTGAAATGCAATACGAAATGTAAATACACTATGAAAACGATTATCAAACTTATGACCGCGGCATCAGTCGCCGCTCTTGCACTTTCCTGCACCAAAGACATTGATTTTATTGAGACCCAGCCGCAGACAGTTCCTCTTACTGTCAACGTGGGCACGGTAGTTACCAGGGCTACGGTCAACGGTACCGAAGATATGACCCTCAAGAACGTTCAGGTTATTGTGTTCAATGACAAAGGCAAGCTGGAAAAATCCTCCAACCTCGCCACCAACACCACATCCCTGACTCTCGACGTGCTGCCCGGCAAGAAAACCGTCTGGGCGGTGGCCAACATAGTTTCTAAGATTAGCGAATCCGCCATCCCCTCGATCGCCGACCTCAGTTCCAAGATATACGATCTGGAGAACAATGCGGTGGACAAGCTGTCGATGAGCGGCTTTGCCGAGAAAACTGTAAGCCTGGATGCCTGTTCGATGGAACTGCTCGTCAAGCATATGGCGTGCAAGGTTGTGCTGGACGGGGTTAAGCGCAGTTTCACCAATCCCGATTATGCGGTCATTCCATTGACGGTCAAGAAAATATACATCAGCAACGTGGCCGGTAAATGTAGTTTTGGCTGCGAGGGCGAAATGCCTTCCCTGTGGTACAACCAGCTCGGTATAATCCCCACCAGCCTGCCTGCTTCGGTCAAAGCCCTTACGGTAGATGACGGGCTTAACATATCTCTTCCTGAAGGAGGTAGCTACAACACTACGCATACTTTCTATGCATTCCCCAACCCGAGTACCGATCCCGTAGCGGGCGGAACCTGGAGCCCCAGGCAGACCCGTCTTGTGCTGGAGTGCGACTACGGTGGAAATACCTGTTACTATCCGATTACCATAACCGGACCGCTGCTGCGCAACAAGGTCTATCACATCAGTATGCTCACCCTCAAGAAGCCCGGCAGCACCTCTCCTGACGATCCTAACACCGAAGTGTCATCCACCATCAGCTTTGCTGTTCAGATCAAGGTGGCTGACTGGGAAGGAGACAACGCGTACACTGAGGAATTCTAGGATATGCGTAAGATTCTCTGCTTCATCGCCCTGCTGTTACCCTGGGCTTGCAGCGTC
Source organism: Bacteroidales bacterium (assembly GCA_017651465.1). Taxonomy (GTDB): domain Bacteria; phylum Bacteroidota; class Bacteroidia; order Bacteroidales; family UBA932; genus Cryptobacteroides. The sequence goes on along the minus strand of JAGCCX010000084.1, from coordinate 16,154 downwards.
AAGGAAGACCGTTCGGGGTGTCCTTGCGAGCTTGTGGTCCGTTGCGCAGAGCCGCTTAAAACGGAAGGAAGCGTGCTGGTGAGCGTCATTCAGAATAATATGGTGGTCAAGCAGGGGATGATGAGCCGCGAGGACTTTGACGCGGGACTGTGCTCTTTGTCGGTCCCGCGCCAGCCCTCGACGGTAACGGTTTTTTCCGGTATCACCGATATGAATACCATCGACGGCAGGTGGCTGGACATAACGTATGATCATCAGTGCGATGCCGTGTACAGCTGCTGTGAGTTCGCCCTCCTTAAAGGAGAGAGCTATGAATGCGTTGTTACTCCGCACAAGAACTTCGCCCGTCTGTTCCTTACCGTGATCGGTATGCCGGACGGGGCGGATGCTACCGTAACCGGTCCGGTCCAGGGCTATGACTTGCTGGACCAGACGCCGATTCAGGGTCTGTTTTCTTGCTCTCCGTTTATCGACGAGATAGGTGACGAGTACTGTATGAGGCTGCCGCGTCAGGTTGATGATGCGCTTACGCTGAATATCATCCAGACAGGTAAGCCATCGATCAAAATAGACATAGGCAGGATAATAGCGCAGTCGGGATACCGTTACGACGACCCTGACTTGCTGGACATCTCGCTGTTGATAGACCTTTATAAGTCGAGTGCAATGGTGATTGTGGCCAATTGGGAAGTGGGAAGTTTTTCATTATTAGAGTATTAATGGTATGAAACGAATAGCGGCCGCATTGGCGGCTCTTTTATGCGCGGCAGCTTGCCTGAACACACCGGAACTGCCGGAAGCTCCCGGCGAGGTGCGTATGAGTGAAGTGACGATTGTGATTTCCGGAGGAGGGCTGCCGGCCGCGGAAACACGCAGCAGCGTAACGGCACCCGAAGACGGGATACGAAGCGTCAATTTATTCTTTTACACCGACGACATGCTTGAAAACAGCCTTACACAATATGTGAACTTTTCCGGAAATGGAGTGAACACCTGTACCCGTACGGTCGAACTGTATGCCGGCAAGACTTACGAAGTGCTGGTGATTGCCAACGGCGGGAGCGTAAATCCGCCGCGCAGGCTCGAGGATGCCATTTCTTCGCTCTCTTATGAAACTACCGGCTTTGCCCGCTGGAGCAGCGAAGGATTGCCTATGGCAGGGCGCAAGCGTTTTTGTGTGTCTCCTTCGAGCCGGATAGTCGAGGTGGGCCTGGTGCGACTGGTGTCAAAAGTGAATTTTACCGTCAGGACATCTTCACTTAAGCACGGGAGCATTAAGTTCAATTCGATTGCCGTAAAGCAGATGAATACCTGCTGCCCGTATTTTTCCGACGGAATGGCAGAGACCCAGTGCTGTGACGGCGATTTGGCCTCGGCGGCAGACCTGCAGCGCATAAACGCATCTCCCGATGGCTACAGCACCAGTTTTTACTTGCTGGAGAACCTTCAGGGGAATATCCTCCGGGACAACAAAGATCCCGACGCTAAAATACCCGAGAATGTCGAAGACGTGGGAGGAGATCCCTGGCTGTGTACTTATTTGGAGCTGACGGGGTCGTACAACGGCAGTTCGGGGCAGCTCAAAAGTGAGAGGCTGGAAGCCCGCCTCTTCCTTGGCGAGGATGCCTGCGCAAATTTTGACATCGTGCGTAACCGCCAGTACAATATCGACTTGACCATTACCGACGAAGGATGCCTGAGGACAGACTGGAAAATAGACGCTCACCTCCAGGATACCCGGATGCTGCGCTTTAACACCGCCTCCGCATCCCTGGGGGCCGGCGAAGACGAAGAGATCGAGCTGCTTACCAACCTGAGCTGGGCGGAGGGCGACTATTCATATGCCATTACGGGCGATCTGATGTGCTTTGATGTAGATGTGTCTCCGGACGCGACTACTTTTAATGTGAGCAGTCTCTCGTCCGCTCCCGAAGGTGCGCGCCTTGAAATCACCGCCTCCAGCTGGGACGGCCGCCTTGTGGCAAAGCATACGGCCGTAGTGTCCGGAAACAACAATTCCAATTACGAAATAGACTGGAGTATAGGCTCCGGAGTCATTTACATCGCCCAGCGCAGCTATATCAACATAATAGATAAAAGCACGGGAGCATATCCGAGGGGGAACGTGACAGTGAGCAGTTCGACGGGAGTCGCCGACATTCACCATTCAGGCAACCAGTGGTATGCCGACGCCATCAAGGTGGGAGAGGACGAAATAACAATCAAAGTTGACTCCCGCGTGGTGGCAAGGCTGCAGTATATTGCCGCTGCGCCTCTGTTGGCCTTCCCATCGGATAGGATTTTCCTCCCCCTGGACGGAGCGGTAGTGGACTGCGGGCCTACTTACAGGCGTATAGACGGCAGTATATTGAGCTACAGCGAGTTCGTGCCGGAGCTGTATGAACAGTTGCTGGATATCTCAATCGAAAGGAATATGGAATCGTCGATGGGCGGACGCTGGTGGACCAGGTCTTACACGGGCGGGAATCCAATTGTGAACAACCTGAATATGTCAGACACGCATACGCATTTCGGCTTTTATATTGCCGCCCTGAGCGCCCAGGGGCACGGAATTGCCGAGAACTACTCCTTGCAGGGCGGGGCCGTAACGCTCGAGAGGGTTACTGCCTATCCCAGAGACCGCGATTGCGGAGTGCAGCCGGTGAGTGCGGAATTCTATACCTCCGAGCCGTTCACGGGCTCCAAGTATCTTGGAAAGCGTGAGAGCTGGGCGCTGTGCCGCTGGCCCGCGGGTGGCAGCCACGATGAGGTTTTCAGCTTCGTTATCGGCAATATGGTCGTCCAGGGCAACGACTATCAGTGCGCAGCGGCTGTGTACCCCTTCTCTTCCGAGAACAAGTATTCCTTCCGCTATCTGAACAGCAGCATGCTTGAAATGACGATACTGTATGCCGACAACAAGGAAACCGCAATGCCTGAGCACTATTTTTCATTCGCCCCCTCGATGCGCAACAGGCATTCGGGCGAGCAGTATGTGTCGGACTACCGTTATTCGGTTGATTTCACGGTCAATCTTTCCGTGGGCGGAGTAGTGCAGCCGAACAATGCCGGAGGTTGCGACATAATGGTCGAATGGTCTTTCCCGAGGCTCGACGAGGGAAGGCTGCGTTCCATAGAAGAAAATGTGGTGACAGCCGTCTCCGACCGCGGTGTGGTAACAAAGGGAATGTACAATCAGTTGTACACGATACACGGGTACAGCCAGGACTATGTCCGCGAAAACTATTTGCCGGACTACAGTTTTGCCGACCTCTCGCTTGCTCCGGGTACTGTAAGCCCGCTGCAGGGGGATAGTTATCACGTGCCCCTTGAATATGGCTGCGGCTACGACCTGGTGTTGTGGAAGCTTGAATCTCTCTACCCCGATACTAACGGGTGGCTGGAGAAGTAATCTGCCAGGAGCATCCGCGTGCGGACGTTTATGCTGAGGTCTGATGGCCTGGCACCCTTGGAGAGGGTGAGCCCTCCGCATATGTCGATGCCCAGAACGCGGTGCTCCTTTGTTATCGAATCTATGGCTTGCAGCAGCTCAGGGAGCGACATTTCTCCCTGACTCCAGTCGGTCCTGGCCCATTGCGGAGAGAGTACGTCCAGATCGATGGAGAGATAAACCGGCAGGGAACCTGGCAGGGAAGCGGTGTTGCGACAGCAGCCCTTCATAAGAGGAAGGCTGTCCCTGCAGGCAGCCACCCAGTTTCCGCAGCTCAGTAGTCCTCCTCCCAGGCTGTCCTGCCCGTCGTCGGGATGATTGTCGAACAACGAAAGCAGGAAGGGCTCGCTGAGCCTTTCCAGCCAGAACTTTGTGATATAGTGGTAGTCCCCGGTATCTATCCAGTGGATGCCGGCGGTACCCGTTCCGGCGATCTCTGACTTAATGCGCTCCTCGGCTGCGGAATCGCAGTAGCAGCAGCAGCCGTCCAGGCCCCGGAGGTCTATTGTCCGGGCGCCGGGTATGCTCCAGGATTCGTCATCGTAGAGCGGACTAAGTTTTAGAATTGTGTTCATATCTTGTTCAAATCTAAAAAAAAATTTATAAATTTGCCAACTGATACACCTGTATTAACGATTTTTGATGGCAGCTGAACAACTGTTTCCACTTGATCCGGAGAAGGTTTATTATTCGATGGATGAGTTGACCCTCGATACCGACGAGGGCCCAGTGACTCTTAAAGTGGGAGCATGGCTTAATGCCGACCCTGTGCGCATTCACCGTATGATAGTGAAAGACAAGGTGTTACAAGTTGACAATTTCGAAGTCCTCAATCCTCTTGTAAGTAAGCTCCGCCGCGCCGACCCCGAGTATTACAAACGCTTTATGGGGCTGCAGCTGGTAATCGACTATCCTGGATACAGTTCCGGTATAGTGGCCAAGATTCCTTACGAAAACGACCCTGTGGGTTTCTACAAGTGGTGGCGCAAAGGCAAACACGAGGACAAGGTGTATCTTTCGCTGGGGTATCGCATCCGCCTTTTTGAGAAGGTTTCTATGATGGACCCCAAAATGATTCTCAAGAAAGACTTGAAGATTCTTCAGTAATGGACTACATTTCCCTCCCCGACGAGCAGACAAGACCTTTGTCTTTCTATTTAGCTATGGAGGAGTATGTGGCCGGGGTTTACGGTTCCGGTTTTTTTGTGTGGCAGGTCGATCCGACTGTCATAATCGGCCGTAATCAGGATCTGGAGACGGAAGTTAATATGCCATTCTGCCGCGAGCACTCCATAAGGGTGGTAAGGCGTAAGAGCGGCGGCGGCTGCGTTTATGCCGACAAAGGCAACCTGATGGTGTCGTACATTACCCCCGAGAGGGGAGTGGACTCTGTTTTCCCGCTGTTCCTGCGCCGTCTGAGCAGCGTGCTTCAAGGCCTGGGCGCCAATGCATTCGTGAGCGGGCATAACGATGTGCTCGTGGGTGGCCGGAAAGTATCCGGCAGCGCTTTTTTTGTACATCCTTCTTCAAGCATAGTCCATTGTACCCTTATGCATTCCGTCGATCTGGATATGCTTCAGAGCGCCATTACACCTCCTGCGGCAAAACTCGCCAGGCATTCGGTGCAGTCGGTGCGGCAGCGCGTTGCGAATCTCACCGAGTTCCTGCCCGACCTTAAGGCAGGGGATCTGAAAGACGCTCTTAAAGATGCTTTCTGCTCGGGTGAGCGCGCTTTGACGATGGCCGATATCGACGCCATAGAAGAATTGGAAAAAAGCTATGACGAACCTTCGTTTATTCTTGGAAAAGCGCCATAAAACACGTATATTTGACACACTATGGACCAATTGCTGAAAACGACCTGCCTGCACGATGAGCACTTAGCCCTCGGGGCCAAAATGAGCCCTTTCGCAGGCTTTGATATGCCGATACAATACAGCGGCATAATTCAGGAACACAATGCTGTTCGTCAAGCCGTCGGTATGTTCGACGTTTCCCATATGGGGGAAGTATTTGTTGACGGTCCCGATGCTCAAGCCTTTGTAAATCATATCTTTACCAACGATGTCAGGGATCTTGCCCCGGGTGGTATCCTCTATGGAATGATGTGCTATCCCGACGGAGGCGTGGTGGACGACCTGCTGGTGTACAAGGAGTTCGAAGCCGGATACCTGCTGGTGGTCAATGCCGCCAACGTGGAGAAAGACTACAAGTGGATGCTGGAGCAGTCGGAAGGCTGGCAGGTGGAGATTTTCGATGATTCGGATTCCTGGGGGCAGATTGCTCTCCAGGGCCCCGGTGCCGAGGACGAGCTGGTTAAGCTTATGGGCCTTGAAGAACTTAGGGAGCTCGAATTCTACACCTTCTATGACCTGGAAGACGAAGAGGGCGGCCGTGTGATCGTGAGCCGCACCGGTTATACGGGCGAGGACGGTTTTGAGATTTATGCTTCTCCCGACAATATCCGCGATATTTGGGCGGCGCTGCTCGAGGATGGCGTAGTGCCTTGCGGCCTTGGCTGCCGTGATACCCTCCGTTTCGAGGCGGGCCTGCCTCTGTACGGCGACGAACTCAGCCCGGAGATCAGCCCCGTGATGGCCGGTTTGTCGATGTTCTGCAAGTTCGACAAACCCGAGTTTATTGGCAAGGAGGCTCTCGAGAAGCAAAAGGCCGAAGGTGTCGCCCGCAAGATAGTGGGTATAGAAATCTTCGACAATGCCATTCCCCGCGCCGGCTATCCCGTAGAGCTGGAAGACGGCACCCAGGTGGGTGTGGTCACCACGGGCTATCACTCCATATCCCTGGACAAGAGCATCTGCTTCGCCCTGGTGGATTCGGCCCACGCAGCCCTCGGCACACCGCTCTTCGTGCGCATACGCAAGAGAGTGTTCCCCGGACAGGTTATCAAAAAGAGGTTTTACAAGACAAACTATAAGAAATGAGTAAGATAATAGAAGGACTCCTTTACAGCGAGTCGCACGAATGGGTAAAGGTCGAGGGCGACCTTGCCATTATCGGAGTTTCCGATTTTGCACAGGCAGAAATGGGTGACATTACCTATGTCGACCTTCCGTCAGAGGGTGACGAGGTGGCCGCAGGCGAGGAATTCGGCGCACTTGAGAGTGTCAAGGCTTCAAGCGAGCTTTATTCTCCGGTGAGCGGCACGATCGAGGCCGTAAACGAAGAGCTCGAGGCTGCTCCCGAAAAAGTCAACGAAGACGCTTTCGGTGCCTGGATTATCAAGGTACGTATGAGTGATCCTTCGGAGCTCGAGGCCCTTATGGACGCTGCCGCTTACGCAAAAATCACAGAATAATATGGGTACATTCGCCTATTTCCCCCATACCGAGGAGGATATTAAGGTGATGTTGGAAAGGGTCGGCGTGAGCTCGGTGGATGAGCTTTATGCCGATGTTCCCAAGGAGTTCATACATAAAGGTGAATACGACCTTCCTTCGGCAATGACCGAGGAGGAGGTCAGGGCTTGGTTTGAGTCGCTCGCCTCCAGGAACACCCGTCTGAAGGTGTTCGCCGGAGCCGGTGCGTACGACCACTATACTCCTTCGGTCATCCCGTACATCACCTCCCGCTCCGAGTTCCTTACCGCATACACTCCTTATCAGTGCGAGATTTCGCAGGGAACCCTCCGGTACATCTTCGAATGGCAGTCCTTGATCTGCTCCCTCACCGGGCTTGACGTGGCCAACGCCTCTATGTACGACGGCCCTACAGCCGCCGCCGAGGCAATGCGTATGTGCGTGGCCTGCACGCGCAAGCGCAACACCGTAGTGGCTTCTTCGGCCCTTCTGCCCTGCGTCCTTTCTACTCTGCGGACCTATGCCAGCTATTCCGGAATCAATCTGGTAGAGACCTGGGATGTGGCCGAGGCCGTGGCTGAAGGGACGCTCGACCTTGCCGGGGTGATAGTTCCTTCGATTAACCGTTTCGGCATTGTGGAGAGCCATCTGGGGCTTTCTTCGCTGGTGCACGAAATGGGCGGCCTGCTTGTGGAGTACTGCGACCCGTCGGCTCTCGCCGTGGTTAAGACTCCTGCCGAGTGGGGTGCGGACATAGCTGTCGGAGACGGCCAGAGCCTTGGCATTCCGCTGTGCTACGGAGGCCCCTACGTGGGCTTTATGGCGTGCCGGAGCGAGTGGATGCGCAAGCTTCCCGGGCGCATAGTGGGGCAGACTGCCGACGCAGCCGGCCGCCGAGCCTTCGTGCTCACCCTTCAGGCTCGCGAGCAGCATATCCGCCGCGAAAAAGCAACGTCCAACATTTGTTCCAACGAGTCCTTGATGGCTCTTTGGTGCACAGTATATCTTTCCGTTATGGGGCCCGAGGGCATGCGCAAACTCAACGCAATATGCTATGAGCGCTCGCATTATCTGCACTCGCAGCTTCTTGCTACCGGCAAGTTCGCCGATCCTTTCGAGGGGCGTCCTTTCCTGAAGGAGTTCGCCCTCCAGCCTCTGTGCGATGTGGCCAGGCTCCAGCAGGTACTGCTGGACAACGGCTTCTTCGGAGCGCTCTCCACCGAGGAGGGTTACGTTACGTTCTGCGTCACCGAGCGCCGTACGCGTGAAGAAATTGACGCTCTTGTTAAAGTTATAAAGGAGGCGGAGCTATGAAATACTACGACAAATTGATTTTCGAGCTTTCGCGGCCCGGCCGTTCAGCCTACTCGCTGCCGGAAGCCGGAGAGTTTAAGCCCTCGGGCAGCGTATGGCGCGAGACTCCGCTTGATCTTCCCGAAGTAAGCGAGCCCGATGTGGTTCGTCACTACACCAACCTCTCGCAGATGAACTTCGGTGTGGATACCGGGTTCTATCCCCTGGGCTCCTGTACTATGAAGTACAATCCCAAGATAAACGAAGAGGTAGTGTCGCTTTTCAACGGCATCCACCCTCTGCAGCCCCTGAGCAGCACCCAGGGCGTACAGGCCGTGTATGACTTTATGGACAAGGCCCTTGCGGAGATTACGGGAATGAAGCATTTTACCTTCCTTCCCTGTGCCGGTGCCCACGGCGAGCTTACCGGCCTGATGCTCATCCGCGAGTATCATCGCAGCAGGGGCGAAGAGGCCCGCACCAAAATAATAGTCCCCGACAGCGCCCACGGCACCAACCCCGCCAGCGCGGCTGTGTGCGGGCTGGACGTGGTGGTGGTTAAATCGAGGCCGGACGGCCTTGTGGATGTGGAGGACCTTAAGCCTCTGCTCGGACCTGACATAGCGGGAATAATGCTTACGAATCCCAATACTCTCGGCCTTTTCGAGAGGGACATCAAGCAAATTGCGTCCCTGGTGCACGAGTGCGGAGGTCTGCTCTATTATGACGGGGCCAATATGAACCCGCTCCTGGGTGTGGTGCGTCCCGGCGATATGGGCTTTGACGTGATGCATCTTAATCTGCACAAGACCTTCTCCACTCCTCACGGAGGAGGCGGCCCCGGCAGCGGTCCCGTGGGTGTGGGCGAGCGTCTGGTACCTTTCCTCGACAAGGTTCACGTGAGCGGTTTCCACGGCAACTTCGGAGTTATTCTCCGCGCCTGCGCATACATTCTCAGCTTGGGGCGGGAGAATATCAAACTTGCCGGCCGCCTGTCAACTCTGGCCGCCAATTACATAAAAGAATCTCTCAAAGACTGCTATAAGTTGCCTATCGAGTCGGTGTGCAAGCACGAATTCGTGTTCGACGGCTTGCTGGAGCCCAACGGCGCCACTACCTTGGACGTGGCAAAGCGCCTGCTGGATTACGGCTTCCACGCGCCCACAATTTATTTCCCTCTCCTTTTCCATCAGGCCCTGATGATAGAGCCCACCGAAACGGAGTCGCTGCAGACCCTGGACGCGTTTATCGAGGTTATGCGTACGATAGCCCGCGAGGCCGCCGAGGATCCCGAAATACTCAAGGGTGTGCCTCATAACGCTCCTATCGGCCGGCCGGATGAAACCCTTGCGGCGCGTCAGCCGGTGCTTAAATACTCCAGGCAATGAGAAGACTGTTGTTGATTGCGGCCACATTGCTGCTCCCATTGATGATGCAAGCAGGCATCGTTAAGGGCAAAGTCACTTGCGGCAAGAAGCCGGTGGCGGGCGTGCAGGTATCCGACGGCCGCCAGATTGTTCTCACCGACGCCAAGGGGCGCTACACGCTCAAAACCGACAAGGCCGACAGCATAGTGTTCATAACCACTCCCAGCGGTTACAAGGCCAGTATGATCGACCCGATTCGTCCCGGCTTCTGGCAGCTGCTCACGGAGGCTCCCTCCAAGACCGAGGTGCACGATTTCAAGCTCGTTCCGCAGGACCAGAGCAGCTACAGCGTTATCTTCATTACCGATACGCATTTCGCGGCCGATCCTTCGCGCAACGACCTCAAACGCTTCAAAAGCACCGTGATGCCGGTTATCCGCAGCGAGTGCAAGGCTGCAGCGGCCAAAGGCGCCGTGTATTCTGTCAATCTTGGGGACTTCTCCCACGACAGATACTGGTACGACTTCGGGATGAATGAATATGCGGCAGAGCGTTTCCTGGATATGGCAGGTTATCCCACACCAGTGTATTCTGTCAGCGGCAACCACGACAACGACGGGGCCGTAGCGTCGCGCGGCAGCCGCACCGACTTTGAATCGGCCTGGAATTACCGCCACACCTGGGGCCCTGCGTGCTACTCGGTGAACATAGGCTCCGACCACTGGATCTTTATGGACAGCGTCGAGTACATCAACGACGGGGAACCGGATGCAAGGCACAAGAACATCAACGGCAAGCGTAACTACAAGTGCCGCTTCCTGGAGCAGTACATCGAGTGGCTCAAGAAAGATCTGGCGTATGTGCCCACCGACACACGTATCTTCTTATGCTGCCACGTGCCCCTGTTCAACGATGCCAGCACGAGCGAGGTTATGATGCCCGGGCAGGCGGAGATACTCGACCAAGTGTTCACCGATTTCCCCAAAGTGTACGTTTTTTCCGGGCACACCCACAAGTACATCCATACTTCTACCGGCAATTTCCCGCGTTTCAAGCAGTTCATCTTCGGCGCGACGTCCGGAAGTATGTGGCAGCACCCTGTAGGGTATCAGGCCATAGGTACCGACTCCAGCGAGCAGGCCATCAATGTTCTGGACTGCAGCGAGTCTGACCCCTCACCGCGCTATGTGCCCATCAGCGGCAACCCCGAGATGATGCGCGTCTATGATATGAATGCAGTGGGGGACTTTTACCGTAACGACGAGGGCTGCCGGATTTTCCATAAGCTCTATCCCGGCCGCAGCTGGTACGCCGACCCTGCCTTTGAGAATATGATATATGTCAACTACTGGGACTATGCTCCGGGCCAGAAGGTGGAGATATTCGAAGATGGCAAGCCTCTGGCAGTCAAGCAGTCCGCTCTGGACGAGCCGCTGTACGTCATAACTTATGTGACGCCCGGCCTTACGGAGGCCAGCACTCCTTCCAAGAGCGCTATGAAAGACCGCAAGACTCCTCACAGCTTCGTGGCCACCGCTTCCACCGCCACCTTGCCCATACTTGTGCGGGTAAGCGATCCCCAAGGCAAGGTGCTATATGAGCAGACTGTTGTCAGGCCCAAAAAATTCGACAAACTAACCAAATAAACAAACTATATCTATTATGAAAAATTATTTTGATCTTACAGGCCGGGTAGCGGTCGTGACCGGTGCATCAACAGGATTAGGACTTCAGATGGCAAAGGCTTTTGCGAGCCAGGGTGCCAAGCTCGTGCTTCTGGCCAGGCGTATGAACTTGCTTGAAGAGAATGCCAAGGCTATTACAGAAGAGTTTGGCGTTGAAGTGCTTCCGTTTGCGTGTGATATTACCGATACCGAAAGAGTTAAGGCTGCTGTTGCCGCTACAATCGAAAAGTTCGGCCGTGTGGACATCCTTATGAACAATGCCGGCACCGGCGCCGTCGCCCCCGCAGAGGAAATCACCGACGAGCAGTTCAAGAAAGAGCTTGATATCGACCTTTTCGGTACCTTTGTCTGCTCCCGCGAGTTCGGCAAGGAGATGATTAAGGCAGGCTTCGGCCGTATCATCAACATCGCTTCGATGTACGGTCTGGTAGGTAACCTTATCTGCGGCAGTTCGCCTTACCACGCAGCCAAGGGCGGTGTAGTCAACCTGACCCGCGCACTGGCAGCCGAGTGGGGCAAGTACGGTATTACCGTCAACAGCATCTGCCCCGGTTATTTCTATACCGACCTTACCACCGCGACCCTCGACTCCGATTACTTCCAGGCCATTGCCAAGCAGAGCATCCCTATGGGCCGTTACGGCAAGTCCGGCGAGCTCGATACCTGCGCCCTGTTCCTCGCCTCGCCTCAGAGCACTTATGTTAACGGCCAGAATATCGCCGTTGACGGTGGCTACACCTGTATCTAGTTTTTGCTTCTGACAATCTGGAGCCGCAATTCTTGTGATTGTGGCTCCTTTTTTGCTGTAACTTTAACGAATCAAGATGATCAGAGTATGAAAAAGACAATTTATTTGCTGGCGATAGCTATAATTACCCTCAGTTGTAACCGGAACCAGGGCCCCGAAAGGGCTCAGAAAGACATTTTTGCAACCATCGAGAGCGTTGGCACCAAAACCTATCTTTCCGACGGCTCGAGCGTGCTCTGGTCGCGCGGCGATTCGCTGAGCATTTTTTATAAGGATAACTACAACAGTCCGGCCCTTTATACTGGAAATGGCGGAGAGAACCAAGGGCAGTTCCGCATTCTGTCGTCATCCCGGAAAGCTAACCCCGCCGATCACGTTTACGGAGTTTATCCATACAGCCGTTCGGTAAGCCTTGGTTCAGACGGCAGCATCGGCCTGTGGTTCCCTACAGTCCAGTATTACGAAAGAGATAGTTTCGGTGACAGTGCCAGCCCGATGGCAGCCATCTCCGACAACGAGAATCTCAAGTTCCGTCACATCGGCAGCTTTGTGCGCCTGAGAGTGTATGGCAAGGGGATAAAGGTCGCTCTTGTAGAGATTGACTCCAACTTGGAAGAACCCCTGTCCGGCGCCGGCTCGGTGCGTTTCAACCGCGACGGGATTCCTGAGTTCAGTTTTGGCCGGACGGCGGATACAAAGAGCTTCGTATATATGGATTGTATAGCCAATCCTGTTCCCCTGGGCCAGGATGAGGACCACGTTACCGAATTCACCCTCGTGCTTCCCCCGGTAAATCTCAATAATGGCTTTACTGCTTACGTAGTGGATGAGAATGACCGTGAATTCGCGATCCAGGTGGCCTCGCCCCTTCAGCTGGAGCGCAACCGCCGTGTTAATGTTAACCCTGTAGAGATTTCCTTCCCGGAAGCCGGGCGTGATGATATAGATGCATATCTGACAGGCACTTATACCTTCAACTCTACTTCTTATTACGCTTCCGAGGGGCTTGGCCCTTACAGCGACGAGATACGTATATCTCCTTCCGACGACCCGAAGGACGGACAGGTGACTCTTCAGGGGAATCTTGCCATATCCGAGGATATAAAGCTGGGCGGAGATTTTGATTTGACAGGAATGAAGTTGGTCCTGCCTGCCGGCCAGATACTGTCGGGCTTCTATACCGATGATACCAAGACCAAGGTCTGCTGGCTCAAATTGTATCTGTGCGACGATGAGTATTACTATTCCGAGGATATACCGTTCGCCGTCAAAGGTCCTCACCAGCTGGAGTTTGCCTATGCATCCCAGGGCCTGGACCTGCTGTTCCTCGGCTTTATCGACAACCAGATTGACGGGGCATACGAGCGTATCCGCATCAAGTCTATTGAATACAAGCCGTCCAAGGGAGTGGCTGCTCTGGCAAGCGCCCGCGGATATGATGTAAACCGCGGACTTAAAGGGAATTTCCACTCCAGAGCAGGGCGCTTGATGGGTATGAAACCGGCCGGAAAGATGTCTGATCTGGTGCAAAAAAGGTGAAGAAGGCATTTTTTTGCCCCTAAAGGGCTGATATTAAAAATCTTTTTTCATATATTTGCGACTGTAGTGTAATAATTATTGTTCGCCTTATGAAAAAGATTTACTTAGGCGGCAGCCATCCGTGCTATGCCGCCCCGCTCTGCGAGTTGCTTCCGTACTCTCTTACGGATGCGTTACTGGACGCTTCGGGGAACACCGAGCCCATCAATGATGATCCTAACCTTTATCCCTGGGGCTAATATGAAAAAGTTTAGTTTGCTTTTTGCCGTCGCGTTGCTGGCAGCAGCGTGCAGCACCAAAATTGAGCAGGGCGTTTCATTCCCCGTTTTTCACGCTTCAATTGAAGGAAACGATAACACCAAGCTTTATGCCGGTGAAGACCTTAATATTTACTGGAATGCTCAGGATGCCATAAGCTTGTTCAACAAGACGAATGCAAATTCTAAGGCTACATTTACCGGAGCAGATGGAGCAAGTTCAGGTGATTTCCAGGTTACCTCCGCCGGTTCCGGAAGCACTGCACTTGATTATGTTTACGCTGTTTACCCCTATAACGAAGCTTATGCTGTATCAAGCAGTGGTATATCACTTACTTTCCCTACAGCGCAGAGCTATGGTGGTAATTCGTTCGGTCCGGACTCGAATATTATGGTCTCCGTATCCGAAGATGAGAATCTCTTCTTCCGGAATGTGGGCGGTTACATACATCTCAAGCTTTACGGCGAAGATACCAGCGTGGCAATTATAGAGATTGATTCCAACAATAAAGAATCTCTTTCAGGTACCGGTACCGTCACCATGGCTCCCGGCGGAGAGCCTTCGATTCGTTTTACCAGGACCGGGGCTAAGGATTATGTGTATGTTGATATGTCCGATGCCCCCGTTAAGCTTGGCTCCACGCCCGATACCGCCACCGATTTCTGGATTTCCGTTGCGCCTGTCAATTTCAAGGCTGGCTTCACTCTGTACGTTTTGACTAGCGACGGTAAGGAGATTGCCATCGAGATGAATTCCGCTCTGACAATTCCCCGCAACACACGTATTAACATGGCTCCCGCTAAAGTTGAGTATGTGCCGGCATCAGAAGACGCTATTGATGCTCTCTTGAGCGGCAACTATATCATCCATTCCTCATCATTATTTGAGAGTGAAGGATATGGCCCTTATGATGATGTCGTCACTTTCGGCCCTTCGGATGAGCCTAGTTTTGGTTCCGTTATGATGGGTGGAAATCTGGCAGGCGAACAAATGTGGGATATTTACGGTGACCTCAACGTTGATACCGGCGCTGTGCCTTTCCCTGCCGGACAGATTGTTGATGGCTTCTATGCCGATGACAAGCAATCTTCGATTGTTTGGCTCTGCCTCTATATGGGTGCTTATAACTCATCCACAGATCGTTTCTCATACTACAGTGATGATATCCTCTTTGCTCTGTATGCTCCTCACGACCTGCATTTTTATTACGGGGAACAATATGGCTTAGGACTTATATTCATCGGATACATCGATGACAATGAAGACCCCGATGGCGTTTATGAGTATATTACCGTCAATTCCATCGAATACGTCGCATCATCGTCGATTGCCGCCCGTGCAGCCGCCAGCGGATACAATGTCAAGAACGGTGTAAAGGGCTTCTTTACTCCGCAGTATGACAGGATTCTCGGACTTAAACTTGTGGGTGAGGCTCCTGCTACTGCCGCACACCGTCGATAAACACACTGCGAATGAACGGTGTCTGGAATGTGTAGGGAATTCGTGTAAGGGTCCAGCCCGGCTCGGATAGTATCAGATCGGCTCTTTTACCAACGGTAATTGAGCCGGTCTCTTTGTTTAGTCCCATAGCATACGCTCCGTTGAGAGTGACGGCGTTCAGAGCCTGGGTGGGAGTCAGGCGCATCTTGATGCAGCCAAGCGCCATCACAAAACGCATATCGCCCATAGGGGAGGATCCGGGGTTGTAGTCCGAGGCAAGCGCCACTCCCAGACCGGCCGCTATGAATTCTTTGGCCCTGGCGAATGGGATGCCGAGGAAGAAAGAGGAACCCGGGAGCATGGTTGGCATAGTGGCACTGCCTTTGAGTGCTTCTATTTCTTCGTCGCCGGTGCGTTCAAGGTGATCGACAGACAGGGCTGAGTGCTTTACGCCAACTTGAACCCCGCCGCTTACGGCGAGCTCGTTGGCGTGTATCTTCGGCCTTAGCCCGTAGCGGGCAGCTTGCTCGAGAATACGTTCTGTGTCGGCCGGAGTGAAGAAGCCTTCGTCGCAGAATACGTCAACGAAATCTGCATATTCTGCGGCCTGCGGCATCATATCGATTACTTCTTGAACATAGCTTTCGTGTGTGTAGCCTCTGCCTACGGCGTGGGCGCCGAGGAAGGTGCTGCGGATGAGGGCGGGTACGCTTTGCTTTAAGCGGTGTATTACCCGGAGCATTTTAAGTTCGTCCTCTGGGTTGAGGCCGTAGCCGCTTTTGATTTCTATGGCGGCGCTGCCTTTGGCCATCATTTCCTTCACGCGGGTCATCGCCTGGAGGTAAAGTTCGTCTTCGGAGCAGCGGTGGAGGAGGTCGGAGGAGTTTAGGATCCCGCCTCCGCGGGCTGCTATTTGTTCGTAGCTGAGGCCGTTTATTTTGTCGAGGAATTCGCCTTCGCGGCTGCCAGCATATACTATGTGGGTGTGGCTGTCGCAGAATGCCGGCATCAGGAGGCCTCCTTTCGCATCTACCACGCCGTTCTTGTCAGGACAGG
>JAGCCX010000083.1 GCA_017651465.1 Bacteroidales bacterium | reverse complement strand
GGGCAGGATAAGCGCTGAAAGCATCTAAGCGCGAAGCCGTCTTCAAGATGAGACTTCCTTACAGGGTCGTGGGAGACTACCACGTTGATAGGCAGGAGATGTACGCACAGCAATGTGTTCAGTCGACCTGTACTAATAGCCCGAAATCTTTCCTTCAAGCCAGGGAAGCCAGATTATCTCTCTCAAGTAAAATACTGCGGTGGTTACAGCGGTGAGGATCCACCTCTTCCCATCCCGAACAGAGAAGTTAAGCTCACTAGCGCCGATGGTACTGCCCCACCAGGTGGGAGAGTAGGTAGCTGCCGCTTTTCGGAAGGCTCGAGTCAGAAATGACCCGAGCCTTTTTTTTGCGGCAGCTACCTTTAAATACAGTTTGCCCTTCGGGGCGCTTTTCGAAAGGCTCGAGTCAGAAATGACCCGAGCCTTTTTTTTACTATCTTTGCTTTATGCAAAGGGGGATTATTTTTGAGTGTTGCTGCCAGTCGGTCCGGGATGCCGTGGAGGCGCAGGAGGGCGGGGCGCGACGTATCGAACTATGCTCCAGGCTCGAAGTGGGCGGAGTAAGCCCTTCGGAGCGGCTCATAGCCGAAGTCCTTGAGGCTGTAAGCATCCCCGTAAATGTCCTTGTGCGTCCAAGGGAAGGGAACTTTTGCTACTCTCCTTCGGAGGCGGAAGAGATTCTGGAGCACATCGCCATTTGTAAACGGCTGAAAGTCAATGGAGTAGTTATAGGGGCCCTCACTCCTGACGGCCAGATCGACGTCCCCCTTGTATCCCGCTTCATTCGGGCTGCCCGTCCTCTCGAAGTTACCTTCCACCGGGCTTTCGACGAGTGTGCCGAGCCACGCACGGCCCTTGAAGACATCATCGCCCTTGGCTGTGACACCCTTCTCACCTCCGGTCACGCTCCTTCGGCCCTGGAAGGCTGCGCCCTTATAGCGAGCCTTGTCGAGCAGGCCGCCGGGCGCATAAGCATTATGCCGGGAGCCGGAATCAATCCCTCGAATATCAGGCAGATTGTACTCACTACCGGAGCCGGCCAGTACCACGGCTCGGCCCGCGGCTCCGCCGGTACCACTTCCCGTACTGTAGTAGGGAGTATAGTCAACGCTTTCTCCAGGGGATAGGGCGTAAATCGGAATGATTTTGTTAGTTTTGCTGATATGAAACGAATAGTTCTTTCCTTACTCTCCCTGCTGATGGCCCTGAGCGCCTCGGCGGGCAATGACAGCCGCATCGAGACCGGAGTTGTGAGCAGCAAGATCCTGGGGGCGGACAAGAAGTACAATGTGTACCTGCCCAAAGACTACGATCTGCATCCCGAGCGCTCCTATCCTGTGCTTTACCTGCTTCACGGAGCCCACGGTTCGTACCAGACCTGGGCCAAGAGCTACAATATGAAACTCATTGCCGACTGGCGCACCGACTCGGGCTTCTGCACGCCTATGATAATTGTGATGCCCGATGCTTCCGGCGACGGGCCCGACAACGTTGGGCGCTATATGGGATACTTCAATTACCCCGGCTGGCGTTACGAGGATTTCTTCTTCGATGAGTTTATTCCGGCCATCGAGAGCCGCTACCGCATCATAGGCGACAGCGCGCACAGGGCCATTGCCGGCTTGTCGATGGGAGGGCACGGCACCACTATGTTCGCAATGCACCGTCCGGAGTACTGGAGCTCCGCCTGCCCGCTGAGCGCGCGCCTGCAGGGACGCCCCGACGGCTACAAAGACCGCCCTGAGATGGGAGAGTACATCGACCAGGTGGAGTATAACGATATGCCCGCCTACCTGCGCGACGCTCCGGCCGACAAGCAGAAAGCAATCGCCGCAGTACGTTGGTACGTTGACTGCGGCGACGATGATTATCTGCTTGACGGGAGCATTAACCTCTATAAAGAGATGCGGATGCTTGGTTTTCCTTGCGCCCAGCTCCGGGTGAGGGAGGGCACGCACAGCAGCGAATACTGGCGGACCGCCCTTCCCGAAGTTCTTACATTCGTCTCCCTTGGCTTCGGCTATTGACGTAAATACTGATCAATCGCTTTCGCGGCGGTGCGGCCGGCTCCCATAGCCAGGATGACGGTGGCGGCACCGGTAACGGCATCGCCTCCGGCGAAGACGCCCGGGCGGGTGGTGGCACCCACTTCGTTGGCCACCAGGCAACCGCGCCTGTTCACCTCCAGACCTTCGGTGGTCTTGGAAATCATAGGGTTGGGAGATGTTCCGAGAGCCATAATCACGGTCTCGGTGTCGATCTCGAATTCGCTGCCGGGGATGGGCACTGGACTGCGGCGTCCGCTCTCGTCGGGCTCACCCAGCTCCATACGGATGCACTTGAGAGCCTTCACCCAGCCCTTCTCGTCACCAATTATCTCTACGGGGTTGGTGAGCATATCGAATATGATACCTTCTTCCATAGCGTGATGCACTTCCTCGCGGCGGGCGGGAAGCTCGGCTTCGGTACGCCTGTACACGATGTGCACCTCGGCGCCGAGCCTGAGGGCGGTACGTGCGGCATCCATAGCCACATTGCCGCCGCCCACCACACACACCTTCTTGCCGGCGTGGATAGGAGTAAGATAATCCTCCCTCCAGGCCTTCATCAGGTTGTTGCGGGTAAGGAACTCGTTGGCGGAGAATACGCCGCAGAGGTTCTCGCCGGGTATGCCCATAAACTTGGGCAGACCAGCACCGCTGCCGATGAACACGGCCTTGAAGCCTTCCTCGTCCATAAGTGAATCGATGGTGACGGTCTTGCCTATGATGACGTCGGTCTCGATCTTCACACCGAGCCTGCGTACTTCTTCAATCTCGATTTTGAGCACTTTGTCTTTGGGCAGACGGAACTCGGGGATACCGTATTCCAGCACGCCGCCGGCTTTGTGAAGCGCCTCGAAGATGGTTACATCATAACCCCACTTGGCGAGGTCGCTGGCGCAGGCAAGGCCTGCAGGACCGGAACCCACCACAGCCACCTTGATGCCGTTGGCGGGAGCGCAGTTGGTGGATGCGTGACCGAGAGACTCGTCGGCGACGAACCTTTCCAGTTTGCCGATTGCCACGGGCTCGCCCTTAACTCCGAGGATGCAACTGCCCTCGCACTGGGTCTCCTGCGGGCAGACGCGTCCGCATACTGCGGGAAGAGAGCTGTCTTCGGCAATGATGGCTGCAGCGCCATCGAAGTCCCCTTCGCACACCTTGGCAATGAATTCGGGGATCTGGATGTTCACGGGGCAGGCGGTAACGCAGCGCGGGTTCTTGCAATGCAGGCAGCGTGAAGCTTCAAGCATCGCCTCCTCGCGGTTGTAACCGTAGCAGACTTCTTCGAAATTGGTTGCGCGGACCTTGGGATCCTGCTCGCGGACCGCGACTCTGGGTATTCTGTTAGCCATTATTGTCCCCTCCCTATTTTACAAACGTGGTGTTCATTGACTGCAGCTTCTTCGGCCTTGTACTGGCCCTGGCGGCGCATCGCCTCGTCGAAATCGACCTCGTAACCGTCGAATTCGGGACCCTCGACGCAAGCGAAGCGGGTCTTTCCGCCTACGCTCACGCGGCAGGCTCCGCACATTCCGGTGCCGTCCACCATAAGGGTGTTCAGGCTCACCACGGCGGGGATGCCGAGCTTCTTGCAAGTGAGGGTGGTGAATTTCATCATTATCATAGGGCCGATGATGACGGCCTGGGTGTAACTGTGCCCCTCGCCGACCACGTGCTCGAGCATATTGGTGCCCATTCCTTTGAATCCGAACGAGCCGTCGTCGGTGCAGACGAACAGGTTGTCGCAAACGTCCTTCATCTCATCGACATAGATGAGCAGGTCTTTGGTCTTGGCGCCAATGATGACGTCCACGGGAACTCCGTGCTCCTTGAGCCATTTGGCCTGAGGATATACGGGAGCGGTGCCCAGACCGCCGGCGATAAGGATGTAACGCTGCTTCTTGAACTCCTCTTCGGGCATCTTCACAAAGTCGGAAGGTTGTCCCAGAGGGCCCACTACGTCGGCGAAACACTCGCCCTGCTCGTAGGCAATGATGTCGGCGGTAGATGCGCCGATTTTTTGGGTAACGATGGTCACAGTGCCCTTCTCGCGATCGAAGTCACTGATAGTAAGCGGAATGCGTTCGCCCTTCTCGTCGGCGCGGACGATGAGGAACTCTCCGGGCTGGGCCGCTGCGGCAAGCCTGGGGGCGTGAACCTTCATCCGGCAGATGATGGGGGTCAGCATCTCTTTTGACAAAATTTCAAACATTGTTTTAGTTTATTTGATGTTGTTTAGCATTTTTTCAATTACTTCAAAAGCCTCTTTCATTGCAACGGGCTCGGGGGTGGTGTCGCTCACCACGAGGTCATAGACGCCACCTTTGAGCTGATGGCGTCCGGCCTTGAAACGGGCGGTGCTGCTCGTGGCTGCATAGCGCTCGTTGATGCAAGGTTTGGGATTGAGGGAGAGGAAGAAGTCGGAGTCGGTACGCAGGTCCTTGTCGAACTCCCCGATGATCTTGAGTTCTATGCCCCTCTTGCCGAAAAAGTCTTTGAGCTTGAGCTTGAACGGCTCGCAATATGGCTCCACCGCATTCACGTACACCACGGCGCTGCGGATTTCCGTCAGAGGTATAAGCCTGGTGGGAACCTTGCTGCGATGCGCCCGGAGCGCGAAAGCGCGAACCAACTTGCGAGTGAAGCCCATTATTCGTACTTGGAAATAAGATCCCGGATTTCAATCTTGGCATCCCTCCAGCGGGGGATGTCGATCTTGGTGCCTATAACCTCCACCACCTTGGCGGCGATTATGGAACCCACCTCTCCGCAAACCTTAAGAGGCATACCGAGCGAATGTGCATACAGGAATCCAGCCGCATAAGTGTCGCCGGCGCCGGTGGCGTCGATGGTATTTGCGGGCCAGGCCTCGATGTAGTGCTCTTCGTCGGCCGACTTAACCCAGCTGCCGTCCTTGCCGACCTTGAGTACGGCTATTTTGCAGTGGGTGCTTATTTCGTCCAGGATTTCCCTGGTGCTTTCCAGCTTGGTGAATGCGCGGCCCTCGGTTTCGTTGGCAAACACTATATCCACGTAGCGGTCGATGATATCGTGCAGGAATGCGTTGTTGCTCTCTACCACGTTGTATGAGGCCATATCCAGCGAGATTATGCAGCCGGCCTCGTGGGCGAGCTCTACGGCCTTGCGGATAAGTGCCTGGTTCTGAACCAGATATCCCTCGATATGGAAGTAGTCGTGCCCCATAAAGTACTCGGGCTTGAGGTCTTCGGGCACAAGGTCGAGGGCGGCTCCGAGATATACGGCAAAGGTGCGCTCGGCATTGCCTCCGCTCACAAATACCATACTGCGTCCGCTGGAGTGCTCGCTCTTGAGGAGCAGGGTATTAACTCCGTATTGCTCCTGGTCGCTCTTGAACAGCAGGCCCAGCTCGTCGTCTCCGATCTTGCCTATGAAGCTCGACGGCATACCGAAAATGGATGTGCAGACTATGGTGTTGGCAGCGCTGCCGCCGGCAACGTATTTAACGCCGAGCGGCTTGAGAGCGGCCCATATCATATCGCCCGTTTCCATATCAACGTGCTGCATACTGCCCTTGGGCAGATGGTAGGTTTTGAGCAGCGAATCGTCCGGCAGTACGGCCAGAATATCCGTCAGGGCATTGCCAATTCCGAGAATAGATTTCATAACCCACAAAGATACAAAGGATTCTTTGAAAAATGCTATCTTTGTACCCGTGTTTAAGAAGTACCTGATCATTTTCCTCATATCGATGGTGCCGCTGGTAGAGCTAAGGGGCGCTATTCCTGCAGCAGTCGCTTACGAGCTCCCGCTTGTGCCTTCGTATATTATCGCAGTGATTGGCAATATGTTGCCCGTGCCGTTCATCTTCCTTTTCGCGCGGCGTATCCTGGAGTGGGGGAAGGATAAGAAATACATAGGGAAGTTTTTCAGCTGGTGCCTCGAAAAGGGCGAGAAAGGCGGCCGCAAGCTTGAGTCCAAGGCCGGGCACGGTCTTTACTGGGCATTGCTGCTTTTCGTGGGCATTCCACTGCCCGGTACCGGCGCGTGGACAGGTACCCTCGCCGCCAGCATCTTGAATATGGATTTCAAGAAGAGCGTGCTCTACGTTATGCTGGGTGTGGTGCTCGCCGGAGTGATTATGCTGCTGGCGTCGCTGGGCGTCTTCGGGGCAATAAATCTGTTCAAATAGGCTTTTCTACTCGCCCGTCTTTGCCGACATCTGCTCCGAGTTGATCTTGTCTTCCCAGAGCACTACCAGCTGCCCGTTGTTGACAATCACGGGAGCAAGGCGCAGCGTCACGGGGCCGCAGGGCGTGTTGTAGGTAGAGATCCACTTGCACAGCCCCATATTGAGATGGTGCAGTTCAAGCCCGTCGCCCTCGCGGAAAGGGCGTTCGAACTTTTCTATCCTTGTAGGACGGCCGAACTGCTTGTTAAGTCCTTCCTGGGCAGCGATGTAATCTTCTTTGCAGAGTCTCCAGCTATTGCGTATGGCAAAGGTTGCGGTTACTGCGTACACCTCGCCGCTGTCGGGATTGGACTTTACTATCAAGGTGCATTCGCGGCCGAACAGCTTACCCTTGAGCAGGGTGCGGGCAACGTCGTCCTCCCACTCTTTGAATCCGGCCTCTTTAAGCTTGTCGACAAAGCTGGACAGGGGGCCTTCGATAGGAATGCCCTCAAAGGAAAGATGGTCCTGTGCTGCTGCCGAAAGGCACAGCATAGCGGCTGCAAATATGCTCAGAATATACTTCATAACGCAGTTAATTTGATGTCAGGAGTTACAATAAATGTGCCTCCTGGATACAAATATAGCTTTTTATGCTAACTTTGCGAATATGAAAAAAGCAATTGTTCTTTCTGCATTTGTCCTGCTGGCGTGTTTTTCGGCCGGCGCCCAGATGATGCCGGATTCCACCGTGCAGGTTGTCGCCTATTGGGATAAAGGCGATAAAGTTATGTACTCAGTCGAGAGCTCTACAAAGCGAATTTACAAAAGCGGCGAAGAAGAAGTATTGTTGTCCAGTTCTGAAAATGATTATTTTGAAGTCGTCGACCAGACCGATACTTCTTATATCCTGCGCCTGACTATGAAAGACGTGGTAACTTCCACCGTGGATGATCCGCTGGACGCCGAATTTATGTCCGATATGATAGGCCGTGTGCAGCTGGATTACCTTACGGACGAATGCGGCGACCTGAAATCTTTTTATAATATTTATTCGGAGAGCGAACGTGTTCTGGAGGAGCTTCCCAAGTGGTGCGATGAGTTCATCAAACAGAAAGGGCACGCGTTAAAAGCAAAGCAAAAAGAGCGCTTGAAAGCTCTGGCCGGCGGGTTGTCATCTCAGTTCGGCGATTCCGACGCGCTTTACAACAACACTGTCCCGACGCTCACGAATATGCTTTTCTTTCACGGGCTCAGGCTGGATACAACCAGGGTCTATAATGTAAATACCAAGATCGACGCCGTCTTTGGCCATTCATTTGAAACAGAACAATCGTTCTGGGTCGATTCGGCGCAGTCCGACACCACATTTGTAGTCATCAGAGGTCACGCTTCGCTCGGAAACGATACTTTGATGCCCTATTTGGAAGAGGCAGTTATGGACGGGTTCAGGCAATCCACTGCCGATGAAGATGAATACCAGGAGTCCTGGGATAGTTGGCTGCAGGAGGCTGTTGACAGCCACCTTCAGGTAACTCTTGACAAGTATTGGCTTTGGGTAATACATCTACCCACCGGCTGGCCGAGCCAGGTGGGCATTCTTACCGAAACGAAATTGGTCTCCGATGATGAAGAGATCAATACCGTGTCGGATAACCAGTTGGTCTTCAAAGAATTTATTTCAGAAAATCCTTGAAGAGTTTTTCCATCTGCTGAATGATGCTTTCGCTGTCGATGGGATTGTTCTTGTAGCTCCGGGGCAGGGAACCGAACCAGACGGGCTTGCCGGTCCGGCTGTCAAAGATTACGGAGAACACTCCGCTCATACAGGCCTCGGTGTCTTTCGAGAGGTCTAACTCGCCGTTCTTGAGCAGGCCTAAAACTTTCTGGCTTGATTCGAGAGCCAGTTCTGCCTGATATTCGTGGATGTTTTTGACGTAACCCACGTCGGTAATCAGCAGTCCGTAGTCGCAGCCGCTCTTTTTGACGGCTTCCACAATCTGCGTGGGAACCTCCAGGTCTTTTGCCCTGGCGGCACCGATTTCCGAAAGGCGGAGCATCCAGGTGCTTATGGCCGCATCTTGCTTTTTGTAATCAAAACCGACAGTTTTGCTTACAGGAAGCCCTATCTGGCTCACGGCCTCCGATATCAGTTGCTGGTTGAACAGCGAAGGGCCCTCTACATAATCGGTCTGAAAATCACCTACCGCATCAGTCAGGTGGGAGTACGGACTGACCAGGGCTATGGGAGCTATGTCGGCCGCCTTGCCTGCGTAGAACTTAGATGCTCCGCAGGAGGTCAAAACCAGGGTTGCTGCGAGAAGCAGCAGGGCGATTTGTTTCTTCATATTATCGTTTGTCAGTTATCTTTACATCGGGGTAGTCTTTGGCATTGAAGGATACCTGCTTGTCGGAGACCCCGAAGGTGACGTTGCGCATAGTAATGGATACGCCTTTCAGCTGGGCGCTCAGACTGATTGGATAATAAGTACCCTTAGCCACTACTATGTCGATGTTCTTGGGCGCGTCTTTGTCTTTGTTGGTCTTGGATTTCTTGCAGTTGAAATACCAGGCCTTGTCGGTCTCCTTGCTCAGGGATACATCATACCCTTCGGCGATGCCGCTGAACATCTCGGTGTCGCTGTCGGAAGAAGTGGGCCTGTCGGGGTTCTCGTTCTCGATCACGACTTCGTTATCTTTAGAGGTATAAGTCCATTTGGTTTTGCCGTCCGACCAGGTGATGACATCAACTCCGGCCATACTTACTTCCACTCTGAATTTTTCGCCCACGGCGTAGGTCTTGCTGCTCATAGTGCCAAGGATGGGCATTTTGACATCGACGACCATAGCTATACCGTCTTTCTCGTGGGCGTTCATCGCCGCCTCCATTCGGGAAAGGATTTCCTCGGGTGTCTGGGCAAGTGCCGCTGCAGCGCAAAGCAGGGCAGAAAACAGGATAATGAGCTTTTTCATTCTAACAAACAATAATGGTGATACGTGCAAATATAGCACTTTTTCTTATCTTTGCACACTATGCGACAACTCAAGCTTACAAATACGCTTACGCGTACCAAAGAACTCTTCAAGCCCGTTCAGGAGGGTCACGTTGGAATGTATGTGTGCGGCCCTACGGTTTATGGAGACGCCCACCTCGGACACGCGCGTCCGGGCGTAACCTACGATGTGCTGAGCAAGCTGCTGAGGCATCTGGGATACAAAGTGCGTTATGTGCGTAACATCACCGATGTGGGGCATCTTGAGCACGATGCCGATTCCGGAGAGGACAAGATAGCCAAGAAGGCCAGGCTCGAGCAGCTGGAGCCTATGGAAGTGGTGCAGACCTACACACTGCGTTACCACGAGGCTATGCGCCTGCTCAACGTGGCGCCGCCCTCCATCGAGCCCAGGGCCAGCGGCCACATCGTGGAGCAGATAGAGGCCGTCAAGAAGATTCTTGACGCCGGTTACGCCTACGAGTCCAACGGCAGCATCTATTTCGATGTGCAGAAATACAACCGCGACCACCGTTACGGTGTGCTCAGCGGACGCAACCTCGACGATACTCTGGAGGGCACCCGCAGTCTTGACGGTCAGGACGACAAGCGCGCCCCGTTCGATTTCGCCCTCTGGAAGAAGGCAGAGCCGGAGCACATTATGCGCTGGCCGTCCCCCTGGGGCGAGGGTTTCCCCGGCTGGCACCTCGAGTGCTCCGTGATGGGAGAGAAGTATCTGGGCGGAGAGTTTGATATCCACGGCGGCGGAATGGACCTGATGTTCCCGCATCACGAGTGCGAGATTGCCCAGAACGTGGCCTGCCGCGGCACTCAGGGAGTGCATTACTGGGTGCACAACAATATGATCACCATCAACGGCCAGAAGATGGGCAAGAGCCTCGGCAACTTTATCACCCTGCCCCAGCTCTTCAGCGGCGACCATCCCAAGCTTGAAAGGGCCTACAGCCCTATGACCATACGTTTCTTCATCCTCCAGGCGCACTATCGCGGCACGCTTGACTTCTCGAACGAGGCCCTGCAGGCCGCCGACAAGGGGCTCGCCCGCGTGATGCAGGCCGCGCGCGACCTGTACGCTATGGCCGGCCGCAAGGCCCCCGTGTATGTGTACGGCGAGGAATCTTTCGGGGTGGCTCCCGATGTGTGCACTGCCACTTCTCCTGCGGTGCGCGAGGTGTTCGAAGGCGTTTACGACGCCCTGTGCGACGATATGAACACTCCTATGGCCCTTGCCAGCATCGCCGAGGCGGTGAAGATTATCAATTCCGCCAAGGCGGGACAGGTCAAACTTGACGAGGCTGACCTCAGCACCCTGTGCCAGCTCTTTGACGACGTGGTGTTCGGCGTGCTGGGCCTCAAAGATGAGGAGACGGGCTCCGAGGGTGCACGCAAAGTTATCGACGGACTTATGGATATGGTGCTCGAGCAGAGGGCCGCAGCCAAGGCCGCCAAGGACTGGACGACCTCGGACCATATACGTGACGCTCTCAAGGCCCTCGGCATCCAGGTCAAAGACACCAAAGACGGAGCCGAGTGGACGCTGAGTGAGTAATGCAGTTAAAGAATGTCATAAAGTATATCGTTTCATTCCTGCTTGCGGGAGTGCTGGTATTCTTTGCATTCAAGGGCGTCGACTGGAAGGCGTTCTGGGGCGGCCTGGGTCAGACCCGCCTTTTCTGGCTTGGGCTGTTCTTCGTTTTTTCATTGTTGGCCCTGGTGTTCCGCGAGGAGCGCTGGAGGGCCATCATCAAGCCCATCGATCCAGGAGCCGGGCGTCTTGATGTGTGGGATGCCAACAACGTGGGCAACCTGGTTAACGTGGTCCTTCCAGGAGCGGGGGAGTTTGTGCGCTGCGGCTACATAACCCGCCGTAATATGACTTACGACAAGGCTCTCGGCACCATCGTGTGCGAGAGGGTGTGCGATCTGGTTGCCGTGGCGGTGCTGTTTGCAGTGGCCCTGCTTACCGGATGGAGCAAGTTCGGCAGTTTCTTTACCGAGCAGATCTGGACCCCTCTTACCGGCCGCCTTGGGGCATCGCCCTGGTGGTTCCTGGGCGGGGCGCTGCTGGTGCTGGCGCTGCTGGTCTGGGCTGTGTTTCACTGGAGCGGTACCAATAAGGTCTGCGGCAAGATTGCCGGATGGATCAGGGGCCTGGGCGCCGGATTCGTGAGTGTGGGGAAGATGGAGCACAAGTGGCTCTTCGTTCTCTACACGGTGCTGATATGGACGATGTATGTGCTTATGAGCTGGTCGGGCCTGAAGGCTCTTCCGCCTCTTGCCGGTCTTGGGATTTCCGACGCGCTGTTCATCTCTGCAGTGGGTAATGTAGCCTCGGTAATACCTGTTCCCGGCGGAATAGGTGCTTTTCACTATCTCGTCAAGGCCACGCTCCAGTCGCTGTTCGGAGCCACAGAGAATATGGGTCTTGTGTACGCTGTGCTTTGCCACGAGTCGCACGCCGTGCTCATCATCATTCTTGGCATAGCATCCTACATACGCCTCACCCTGCGCAAGAAATCATAATTTTTTACTATATTTGCAACCCGTTGGTTCCGTAGCTCAGTTGGATAGAGCAACAGCCTTCTAAGCTGTGGGTCGCGCGTTCGAGTCGCGCCGGAATCACCAACCTGTGTATGTGAATTGACGCTCTGCCCCTCGGAGGTCAGGTGGTGAAAAGCCTGCCGCAGGATGGAAGCCTTTGTTACACAGCACCTTATGTAAACTGACCTGGTTATTTTTGACCAGGTCAGTTTCGGTAACCGCCTATAAGTCAGCGATATCCATTCGGCGCCTTTTGTATCGTCCTGTAGTCCTTGCGCTAAATTTTTGTTATTTTTGTCTCTTGCGATGAGAAACATAACACTACTGATAATTATTTCGATGATTATGTCTTTGGGAGCAAAGCCTTCGGGAGCTTTTAAGTACTATGAGTACGGTTCTTCTACTATGAGGGAGTATCCTCACGAGTATTACCGCCTGGAGTATTCCGAGAAGGAAGGGGCAGTTCTGAGCTGGGCTAAATGCAATTCCGATGAGGTCCGGGTGAACGTTCCGGACGAGGCCGTCCAGACTGTAGATTCACTGATCAGCAGCTACAAGCTCTACAGGCTCAAGAAGACATATCGCCCGCCGTTCAAAGTGCTTGACGGCACGCAGTGGCACGTCTATATCAGCTACGAGGGAGGCGGAGTGAGCTGCTCGGCAGACAATGCCTGGCCGCCCGAGAACCTTAAAGAAGGGATTAAAGCCGTAAATGCATATCTTGCGTCCCTGGCTAAAGCCTCCGGGAAATGAAAACGATTATCACCATCCTGCTGGCCTTGAGCGCCTTGGCTCTTCCTGCCCGGGAGAGCCGCGATTCGCTTTCCGTCGACGGCCCGTATGTTTTATATACCGATGGCGGCGTAAGGGTGATTACTGTCGATCCGGAGGGTTCGATTAAAGATGAACTACTCCCTGAGGCGCCCCTCACCCTTAAGGTGACCGACCATCGGGGACGCTACCCGTTCGAAGTCAGCATAAGGCCGTTTTCGAGGCAGGAATGGCTGGTGGAAACGCAGCCGCAGCGTGTATTTGTAATGTCGGACCCTCACGGACGGCTCGACTGCGTGGTGAGCCTTCTTCAGGGGAACAATGTGATAGACAGCGATTTGCGCTGGACGTACGGGCAGGACCATCTGGTTGTGATCGGAGATATTTTCGACCGCGGCGATGATGCCGTTCAAATCTACTGGCTCTTCTATAAACTCCAGCAGGAGGCGCAGGAAGCCGGCGGCTGCGTGACTATGCTCCTTGGGAATCACGAACCGATGGAGTTCTCGGGGGATATGCGTTACGCCAAACCCAAGTACAAGATACTCGCCCGTGAGCTCGGTGTGGAATACCGGGACCTCTTCGGCCCTTCATCGGAACTCGGCAGGTGGATTGCGTCGTGGAACACTATCTGCCAGATCGGACGGGACCTCTATGTGCACGCGGGGCTCGGCGGCGACTTCTACCGCTGGAATCTCCCGGTGCCCACGGTCAACGCCCAGATGAGCAAAGCCATTTTTATGCGGAACAAGGAGCGTAAGGCCCTGTCGGATACGCTGAATTTCCTGTACGGCAGCCACGGCCCTATATGGTATCGCGGGCTGGTGGTCAAAGAAGAAAAGTTCCGCCCCATCCAGCGGGATACGCTTGATTTGATCCTGGACCGGTGCGGAGCCGACCGCATCATAGTCGGGCATACTATGCTGAAAGATGTGAGCACTTTCTTTGACGGCAAGGTCATAGACGTTAATGTAGATAACCGCGTCAACCGGCGCAAGCACCGCGGCAGGGCCATCCTCATCGAGGAGGGCAGCTATTATGTAGTGGGGGACAGGGGGAAAAAGCGCGTGGCCGTAAAAACATTTTGAGATTGCAGCAAAAGGCGTTAAATTCGCCTTCTGGACATTAATAAGCACTATGAAATTTTTGGGTAACATACTCTGGCTTCTGTTTGGCGGCATACTTGTGGCCGTGTTCTATTACATTGTGGGTTTGCTGATGTGCATAACCTTCGTCGGCATTCCGTTCGGGGTGCAGCTCTTCAAGTTCGGGACATATTCCCTCTGGCCCTTCGGGCACGAGCTGATCAACCGTCCCGGCCAGCCGGGATGCCTCTCCACGGTGATGAACCTTATCTGGATTGTGTTCGGCTGGTGGGAGATAGCTGTCATCCATCTGGTGTTCGGCTTGCTGTGCTGTATCACCATCGTCGGCATTCCGTTCGGTATGCAGCATTTCAAGATGATAATCCCCGCCATCCTTCCGTTCGGCAAAGAAATCAAGTAGCCCTATGGCAGACAACTATCTCGAAAGGCGCGAGGAGGCTCTCCGTTCTGCGGGGAAGGTGGTGCTGCGCAGGAACTCTCCGTCGCTTGATACCCTTCTTCTCAAGAACCGGAGCCACAGGGCGTACGATACTTCTTACGTAGTGGCCCGCCGCCAGCTGGAGGCGATAGTTTCCGTCAATACCAAGATTCCCTCGGGACGTAACGCCCAGAGGCTTCGCTTCAAGCTGCTCGAAGCGAGTGAAGGCGGGGAGGGTTTTTGCCGCTTCCTGCATCTGGGCGGATATCTTCCGGAGCTGCATCTCCCCGCTCCCGGCACGGAGCCTCAGGCCTTCATAGTGGTGTGCAGCACAGAGCCTGAATCGCCTACTATAGACATCGACCTTGGAATATCGCTTCAGAGTATGGCGCTCAAGGCGGTTGAAATCGGGCTCAATGCCCTGATAGTAAGGGCTTTCGACCACACCGAGGTACAGCAGGCCCTGGGCCTTGATCTGGAGCCTCTGGCCGTGCTTGCGCTGGGTAAGGGGCTCGACAAGATAGAACTTACCGAAGTTCCCGCAGGGGCTTCCACCCGCTATTACCGCAAAGACGGCGTGCATTACGTACCCAAAATCCAACTCGACGACCTGTTGCTCTAACAGCTGGCTCTCGTACGGAATAATTGATTACTTTTGTAGTATATGAAACTCATCAGCTGGAATGTGAACGGCCTGAGAGCCGTGGCCGGAAAGGGCTTTGCCGATATATTTGTAGAATTGGACGCCGATTTTGTGTGCCTGCAGGAGACAAAGCTCCAGGCGGGCCAGATAGACCTTGAATTTCCCGGCTACACTTCGTACTGGAATTACGCCGAGAAGAAAGGCTATTCGGGCACCTGCATCTACACCAAGCACATTCCGCTGTCGGTGAGCTACGGTCTGGGCATTCCCGAGCACGATACCGAAGGCCGCGTAATCACCCTTGAAATGCCTGATTTCTATCTGGTGAACGTCTATACCCCCAACTCGCAGGACGGCCTGAGAAGGCTCGACTACCGTATGGAGTGGGAAGATGCATTCCGCGCCCACCTGACTGCCCTCAACAAGCAAACAGGGGTTATAGTATGCGGCGATATGAATGTCGCCCACGAAGAAATAGACCTCAAGAACCCCGATACCAATCATTTCAACGCCGGTTTCTCCGACGAAGAGCGCGCCAAGATGAGCGAGTTGCTCGCCGCCGGCTTTACCGACAGCTGGCGCAGCCTTCATCCCGGGGAGGCCAAGTACTCCTGGTGGTCTTACCGTATGGCGGCCCGCGAGCGAAACGTAGGATGGAGAATCGATTATTTCCTGGTGTCGGACGACCTGAAGGAGCGTATAGCTTCTACCGACATCCATAACGAAATATATGGCTCCGACCATTGTCCGGTTGAACTGATACTCAAATGAAACGCTTTCTTCCGGTGTTGGCCCTGGCCGCCGTGCTGGCGTCCTGTACTCCCACCGACGATCCGGTGGAGCCCGGCCCCGTGCCGGTACTGCCGCCCGCTCCGGATCCCGAACCCGAACCAGAGCCTGAGCCGGAGCCGGAAAAGACATTTGAGATTAGTTTCAACGCTCCCTACATAGATTTGTACCCCAGCGAGACATGTACTTTGACATACACTCTTGAGGGCAATGCCTATGATCCGGCTAAAGATTACAAGGTGCTCTATTCTTCGTCCGACCCTACCGTTGCCACCGTCAGCGCCACCGGACTGGTTACAGCCCGCAAAGCGGGCAGCACGGTAATCAGGGTTACTGAAGTGGATACGGAAGTTTATGCCGAACGCAAGGTTTACGTGGTGAACCTCAGCCAGATCAAGGCGGCATACGACCCGGCAAGGAAGTTCACTTGCGGGCATACACTATACTACAAGTCGGTGGTGCAGTCGTGGGACTTCTTCGACGACTATCTATATGCCTGCCAGGTGTGCGGAGCTCCGCATACCCTTTCATTTACACGCAAGCCCGTGCATTCCCAGAACCCGCAGGCATACATGCATCTGAAGTATTACGGACACGGAGATAATATCTTTGTGGAACGTTGCCCCGACGGCGACTGGATGTGGGTGTCCAACTATGGCACACTCGAGAGCGGCGAGACCAACCGGTACGCCGACTCCCAGGTGCTCTCGAGAGTGCGTTTCCGTCCGGGAGAGACGCTGCTTCCGGAAGAAGCCGACTTCAATTTCGTGCTTCCGGGCATGAAGCGGTTAATAGCTGCATATGATCCCGACAATGGAAGCATAGCCGTGTGGAGCCGAGATTCCGGCAATAAGGCCTATGTGTACGTATATGATTTTGAGGCGCTTAAAGCAGCCGCTCCAGAAGACATACAGTTAACTTACAACATTTTTTATGGCAGTCCGGTGGTTGCCTCCAGGCCTGTCGTGAGAGCGGTCAACCTTGCCAGGCTTACGCCACTGTATACAATTAAACTGCCTTTCAACAATGTTATCCAGGGATTCGACTGGCATCATCACAAATTATGGCTCTTCCGGGGCGGGGGAGCCGAAGCCGCTGCCGTCCAGGCCGGCACGGGCGAGAATTGGGCTAAGGCCTATCTGGTAGATACCCTGGGACAAACCCTGGTCACTGTGTCGGTGCCGTGGGTGACCGATCTCGATTTGCTTAAGAGCGAAGGCATAACCGATCTTGGCTACTTCGAGGCCGAAGGCATCAAGGTCAAGGACGGAGATCTGTATATTGGCTTTGCCAGCAAGGATGCCGGCAGTTCTCCCCAGCGAAGGGTGAACATCTTTAAGTATTCATTGGACTGAAATGGAGGGAAAGAAAGTATCGCTGCTGCAGATTTTTGCCGTGTTCGCCAAGATAGGGGCGTTCACGATAGGCGGCGGGTATGCAATGATTCCCATCATCCAGAGGGAGATGTCGCGAAGGGGCTGGATCTCCGATGACGAACTGCCCGACATAGTGGCACTCTCGCAGAGCGCTCCGGGCGTAATGGCCGTCAATATCTCAATATTCGCGGGCTACCGCCTGAGGGGAGTAGCCGGCAGTATTGCGGCAACGCTGGGTTCGGTCACCCCGTCTTTTGTTATCATCCTCGCGCTGGCTATGTTCTTCTCGGCATTCAGGGACAATCCTTGGGTGGAGCGGGCGTTCAAGGGCATCAGGCCGGTTGTCATCAGCCTCATAGCGGTGCCTATGATCAATATGGCGCGCAAGGCCTGCACCAGCTGGTGGAAATGGCTCATCGCGGCGGCTTCGCTCCTTCTGGTGGCGTTCCTCAACGTCTCGCCCATATATATACTGCTGTGCGTTATAGTGCTGGGATTCAGCGTAACTTACTTCAATCAGAAATGGAAACGCTGACTCTTCTTCTGCAGCTCGCCTGGACCTTCTTCCTGGTAGGAGCCTTCACCTTCGGCGGGGGCTATGCGATGCTCTCCCTGCTGCAGACGCAGGTGGTGGTGGCGCACGAGTGGATCAGCGAAAGCGCGTTCACCGACATAGTGGCAGTATCGCAGATGACTCCCGGCCCCATAGGCATAAACGCCGCTACATACGTGGGCTACAGCGTACTGCACGAGGCCACCGGGCTGCAATGGATGGGAGTCCTGGGCTCCGGCGTAGCAACTCTTGCGCTGATGCTGCCTTCGTTCTTTATTGTGCTGGCGATAGTCAAGTTCTACACCAAGTTCAAAGACAGCAGCCTGTTCGACGGCACTATGGGCTGGCTCAGGCCGGCCGTGGCAGGACTCATCGGCGCTGCGGCCGTAATTTTGGTGGTGCGCGTGGCCTGGGCGGGTTGCGTGCCGTCATTCTCGCTGGTGAGAGAAAACTTTGCCGACTGGAAGAGCTGGTGCCTGCTGGGCGCCGCCTTCGTGGCTTCGTATTGGGGCAAGGTCAATCCGATATTGGTCATCGTGGCCGGAGCAGTGCTGGGACTGCTGCTGTATTGATGCTTACGGTTTTGTTATTTCTGTTTTTTTCGATAACTTAGCAGATTAGAAACATAATTAATAATATGAACAGAATCTTAGTCTGCGCCGCCGCCGCTCTTTTGCTGGCCTCCTGCGCCAATCAAAACGAAGTTAAGTTTACAGTTACACGTAGTTTCGACTGCGATGTTCTGGTCGTTGGTGGCGGTCCCGCCGGCATAGGCTCGGCCGTGTGCGCAGCGCGCCACGGAGCCAAGACCATACTGGCCGAAAGGGGAGGATATCTTGGAGGAATGGCCACCGCTGGCCTTGTGGCGCCGTTTATGTCATCCACTACGCCTGATGGCAAGACTATGCTTATAAGGGGATTCTACGAGGAGCTCGTGAACCGTATGGAAGCCCAGGGAGGCGCCATCCACCCGCTCAATGCGCAGATAGGTTCTTTTTCGGCTTACCGGGACAAGGGCCATCACGGCCTTACCACCTTCGACTATGAGTGCCTTAAGCGCACCACCGAAGAATTTTGCAAAGAGGCTGGAGTTGAGCTGCTCTACCACCTGCTCTTCGTGAAGGCCGATACCAAGGGCGGCAAGATTACAGCCGCTTACTTTGCCACCAAGGACGGTATCTGGAAAATAACCGCCAAGAACTATATCGACTGCACAGGAGACGGTGACGTAGCGTTCCAGGCCGGCGCCCCCTATGTGTACGGCGACGGATCCGGAGACATTCAGGCCAGCAGCCTCTTCTTTGTAGTTCGCGGAGTGGACTGGAAGGCTATGGACGCCCACAACGAGGCCTGCAAGAAAGCTGATGATTTTGAAGGCCAGTTCTATATGCGCGAGATTATTGCCGCCCGCGAAGCCGGTGAGTTCCCGATGTGGCGCCAGAAGATAGCTCTGTTCCAGAATCTTGACGGCACAGCCACGGTAAATATGGCCCAGAGCGACGGCGTTGACGGCCTTGATCCCAAGCAAATCACCGACGCCGAGGTGGATGGACGTGCCCAGGCGGCCATCATAGTCAAGTTCCTGCGTAAGTATGTCAAGGGCTGCGAGAACTGCGAGCTTGCTTCCACCGCCGAGCAGCTGGGCATACGGGAGACACGCCGTATAGTGGGCGAGTATACAGTCACTACGGAAGACGCAAAGAATTCTGTCAAGTACCCCGATCCGGTGTTCTGCTGTGCCAACCATATGGACATTCACCGCAAAGGCTATGTCGAATATGTGGCCCGCAACACCAACGACCCCTATTACTTCCCTTACCGTGCCCTGCTGCCCCAGAAGGTTGACAACCTGCTGTGCGCCGGCCGCTGCGCCGCCGCCGAGCGACCTGTGATGGCTGCGATCCGTGTCATCCCGCCGTGCTTTGCAATGGGACAGGCTGCTGGTACCGCCGCTGCGCTTGCCGTACGCGAAGGCGTTGGCCCCAAACAGCTCGACCCGGACCTCCTCGTCAAAACACTCAAGGAAGACGGGGTCTATCTGCCTGAGTAAGCTTGTTCGCGACACTGTTTCATATATAGTAAGATGTCATTCAGATCTCAGGGAAAGACCGACGATAATGTCCTCATCAAGGCTATGGCCGATGGGGATATGGGGGCCTTTGCTGAGATCTATAAACGCTATTCCCCGGGGTTGCGCCGATTCGTGACAGGCCTTATCAAAGAAAAGGCGAAGGCAGAAGACATAGTCCAGAATATCTTCTTGCGTTTGTTGTCGTCCAAACCATCGTTTGAAAACAAAACATCGTTTAAAAACTGGCTGTTCATCTGCGCCCGCAACGAAGTAGTCAGCACGTTGCGCTCCAAGTGGGAAAGCCACGTTGACCGCGGGCTGGACATACCCGAAAGGATATCCGACGGCATTCAGCCCGAGGCTATGATGCCCGTGCTCAATTCAGTCTTGGCCAAGATGCCGAAAAAACGATCGGAGGTGTTCAGGATGAGCAAGTTAAACGGTCTTTCCGATGATGAAATAGCCGCCCGTATGGGCATCTCGGTCCGCACGGTACAGAAGCACCTTGAGTTGGCCAAAAAAGAAGTCTCGATTTATCTGAATTAATCATCGGCTTCAATTACGTATTTCAAGTTCTTCATACGTTTAATAAGTGTGAAGAATAAATTAAACGATTATTTTTACGACCGCCTCTCCTTAAGTGAAGAGGAAGAGGTACAGAAATACATCTGTACCAACAGCAGGTCGCAGGAACTCGACGACTCCCTCCGGAGTCTTTTCGACGAGTGCCTTTCAGCGTCGGGTCAGCAAAACCGCAGTCAAACCATATTCAAAAAGATTTATCCTTATATCATAGCGGCTGCAGCTGTGATTGCTCTTCTGATAGCCTTGCCTATTTCTTATAAGGCCGGCCTGAGCACAGGAGAAGAACGCATAGCCGCTATAGAGTGGGTAGAAGTGAGCGTGCCCTTCGGCGAAAAGCAGACGGTAACACTCTCCGACGGTACGGTGCTTCACATCAATTCAGGAAGCCGCCTGACGTATCCGGCAACGTTCTCAGGGGCCAGCCGCACCGTCTTTATGGACGGAGAGGCATATCTGGACGTGGCAAAAGATCCCGAGCATCCATTCATCATCAAATCCAAGGGCGTTGACATCAAGGTGCTGGGCACCTCGTTCAACTTTAAGAATTTTGCCCAGGAACATACGGCTGAATTACTTCTGATGGATGGTAGCGTTGAGGCCAGCGTGTCTGTACGGAACGACACAAGGGTAGTACGGCTGAAGCCCGGGGACCAAATGAAATACAACCGCGAAAACGACAAACTTGATGTTATCCGCTTCAACCCCTCTGGTTATAAGGCCTTCTTCGAAGACAATTCGCTTCATTTCTTTGATATGGAAATGGCGGATATTGCAGCGGACCTGTCCCGCCGCTTCAACTGCGAAATCATAGTCCTTGACGAGAAGTTGGCCTCCAGGCGCTATTTCTCCATCTTCACCAACGACGAAACCCTCGACCAGATTCTGGCCGTGATGAGTTCAGACGGCAAAATGAGCGTCAAACGCTCCGGAAAGACCATTTATTTACAATCTAAATAACCCTAATTCTATACTATATGTTAACCAAAAAAAGCTTTTTCAAGCCACTTATTCTGACATTCGCTGCTTTGGTGCTCAGCATCGGCGCGAGTGCTCAGGTTAATCTGTCTTTGAAGAATGTGAAGGTTAGCGATGCTATTACCGCACTGAACCGAGCCCACGGATACTCGGTATCCGTTAATTCGGGCGACGTGGATCTCAACAAGGTAATTAGCGTCAACGCTTCCGGAGCATCTATCACGGACGTGCTGGACCAGATTTTCGCAGGCCAGCAAGTGACCTACATCATCGACGGGAAGAGCATTTCCGTCAGCAAAGGCGAACCTAAGACAAAACCCGCTCAAGTCACCGGCGTTGTGCTGGATGAGAACGGGGATCCGCTTATGGGAGCCGGTATACTCGTCAAGGGCACAAATCTTGGATTTATCTCCGGCTCCGACGGAAGTTTTGCGCTCAAGGACGTCAAATTCCCCGCGACCCTCGTCGTTTCCTACATCGGCTATTCCGACCAGGAGATTACGGTTAATGGCAACGAAGGCCATATCAGAGTCGAATTCGACGATTCGATGAACCTGCTCGACGAAGTCGTGGTGGTGGGTTACGGTACCCAGAAAAAGGTGAACGTGACCGGTGCCGTTTCCGTAATCGACGGCGCGACTCTCAACCAGCGTCCCGTCACTAATACGGCAATGGCCCTCCAGGGTGCTGATCCTTCCATTATCCTCACTAACGGGAACGGTTCCATCGAAGCTACCGAATACAGCGTGTCCGTCCGAGGAAAGGTTTCCCTGAACTCCGGCAGCCCGCTTGTTCTGGTGGACGGCGTGGAGGGCAGCCTGTCGCTCGTGAACCCGAATGACATCGAGAGCATCTCCGTGCTTAAGGACGCCTCCGCCTGTGCCATCTACGGAGCAAAGGCTTCCGCGGGCGTGATTTTGGTCAACACCAAGAGCGGCGTCGGTGAGGAAGGCAGGGCATCCATCAACTACAACGGTCGCTACTCCATCGCCAGCAACACCACCTCGACGGACTTCATCACCACCGCGTACGACTACATCACAATGACGAACTCGTTCAACCAGATATTCCAGGGTAACGACGCCTGGACATTCTCTGAGGCGCAGATCCAAATGATGTACGACCGCAGGAACGATGTGACCGAGGATCCCTCGCGTCCGTGGGTCATTCCCGACGTGACCAACACCTACACTTACCTCTACCTCGGCAATTTCGACTGGTACGGATACCTGTTCAAGAGGACTCGTCCCGAGACGGAGCACAACGTCTCCGTCAAGGGCGGCACCCAGAAGATGAACTATTATGTGAGCGGCCGTTACCTGTACCGCGAAGGCCTGTTCAACCAGGCGGCGGAAGACAAGGTCGACAACTATTCCTTCCGCGCCAAACTTAATGCGGAAATCACCCCCTGGCTGCACTATTCCAACAACATCGCATACGAAAGGTCCAACTACCGGTACGGTGGATTCTGGGAGCAGGACGGACTGGGCGGCCTCGTTGAGGCTGGTATCCTGTGGAACACGACGCAGAACGTCGGTCCTTTCTATGTTCCCTTCAATCCCGACGGCACCGTGAATATGCAACCGGGCTTTATGTACGGAGCAACCTCTCCTCTGTTCAGCGGCCGCGGCGGCGTGTGGATGAGCGATACCAACACGAATGCCCACATCAAAAACGCCCTGACCCTGACCAACCGCTTCACCTTCAGCATCGCCAAAGGACTGAAATTCGTCGCCGACTACACCTATCGCCGCAACGACAATGTGAATACCTACCGCAGCCTTCCGACCCCCAACAGCTACGACAACGCCAACAAGCGTATGTACGTGGGTAACGGGCTCACCGGAGGCTATTTCAGCAACGGTTCCGTGTATGACTTCTATCGCGAGGTGCGCTACTACCGGGACGGCCACGTTGCCAACGGCTACTTCTCATATGACGGATCGTTCGGCAATCACAATGTCGCCGCCACCCTCGGCGCCAACTTCGACGACTACCGTTCATCAAACCTGACGGTACACCAGAAAGGTTCGCTGAGCGAGTCTCTCTCTTACATCAACCTGGCCTCAGCCACGGAAATCTCAACCCTCGCCGAGTCCAACAGCGCCTACCGTACTCTCGGCTTCTTTGGGCGTATCAACTATAACTACGCTGAAAGATACCTGCTCGAGATCTCCGGACGTTATGACGGAACCTCCCGCTTCCCGAAGAGTCACCGCTGGGGCTTCTTCCCCTCGGCATCCGTGGGCTGGCGCATCAGCGAGGAACCTTTCTGGGCGCCCTTGAAAGACACCTGGAACAAGGCTAAACTGCGTCTCAGCTACGGTACCCTGGGCAACCAGCAGGTCGATAACTACTACTATTTCGACACCATCTCCCTTGCCAAACTTTCTTACACCTTCAACGGGACCGATGCTGCGCAGCGCGCCACGATGTCGTCTCCCGTTTCCAGTGGCCTGACCTGGGAGACCGTGATTTCCTACAATGCCGGTGTTGACCTTGGATTCTTCAGGGACCGCCTGAACATCACGGCCGACGCTTACATCCGTGACACCAAGGATATGCTCACCAAGTCGATGACGCTTCCCAACGTTTACGGTGAGAGCGCCCCGAAGGAGAATGCCGCCGACCTGCGCACTACCGGATACGAGATTATGGTAAGCTGGCACGATGCCGTGAAACTTGGCGGCAAGCCCCTCCACTACGGCATAAGCGCCACCCTGGGCGACAATATCACCAAGATCACCAAGTTCAACAACCCCACCAACCTGCTTACCGACAATTATGTTGGCAAGACTCTGGGCGAGATCTGGGGCTACCACGTATTAGGCTTGTTCGGCTCCGATGAAGAGGCCGCTCAATGGGCCGAAGAATACGACCTGAGCGTCGTCAACAAGGCTGAACTCGATTGCAAGGCTCCTTATAACAAGGTACTTGCCGGTGATATGAAGTTTGAGAACCTTGACGGTGACACGCATGTGAAGGATGGCAAGAAGTCCATCAATACGGGTTCCAACACCCTTGATGATCCCGGCGACCGCCGCGTGATCGGAAACAGCCTGCCCCGCTACCGCTATTCCCTCAAGAGCGACTTCTCCTGGAACGGAATAGACCTGAGTGTCTTCTTCCAGGGCGTGGGCAAATGTGACTGGTATCCCGATGCCAACTGCGTTTACTTCTGGGGCCCTTATTCCTATAGAAGGCCTACGTTCATCCCGACCACCCTGCAGGCAAATTGCTGGACCGAAGAGAACCCTGATGGATATTTCCCCCGCCAGCGTGCACAGCTCGTGAAGAACAGCGTCGTCAACGACCGCTACCTGCAAAACGCGGCCTACCTGCGTCTGAAGAACCTCACCCTGGGTTACTCCATTCCTTTCAAGGCTTCAGCCATCAAGAAGTGCCGACTCTATTTCAGCGGAGAAAACCTGTTCTATCTCTCTCCGATGAAGAAATACTGCAACACTGTGGATCCCGAAGTGGCGACGACCTCCGCATACGGCGACTGCTTGTATCCGTATGCCAAGACCTTCACCTTCGGCGTGGACATTACATTCTAATTACAGGAGGACAGAAATATGAAAAGTATATTCAAAGTATTGACAGTATCGGCCGCAGTGCTGACTATGACTGCCTGCGAGGACTTTCTCACGAAAACTCCTGAGACCAATCTCGCCCCTGAAAATTTCTTCTCGTCCGAGAAAGAAATGGAGCTGTGGACCAACTACGAGTATAACGCCCTGCTGGACGACGCCACGTCGTATGCTGAAGTCAGGGGTGACGATTACATCGGACGCAGCCTGAGCGCCATACAGAAAGGCACCCGCACCAATGCGACCACCGGACTCTGGTCCCAGGGCCATTGGGGCTACCTCCGCCATATCAACCAGTTCTTCGAAAACTGTTCCAACTGCAAGAACGAAGAGGCCCGCACCAAATATGAGGGCGTAGAGCACTTCTTCCGTGCTATGTTCTATTATCAGATGGTCCAGTATTATGGTGACGTACCGTATTATGATTCTGTAGTAGGATCCGCCGATCAAGACGCACTCTTCCACGCTCGCGATTCCCGCGGTTATGTTATGAAGAAGGTCATCGAAGATTTGGACCTTGCCGCAATGAAACTCCCCGACAGCTGGCCCGACGGCTGCTTCCGCGTCAACAAATACGCCGCGATGGCATACAAGTCCCGCGTCGCCCTGTTCGAGGGAACATTCCGCAAATATCACAACGTGGCCGACGAGACCTACACCGATGCGAACGGCTCCACCACGACGCTCAGCGCCGAATGGTTCCTTCGCCAGGCTGCCGATGCCGCCCAGAGCGTTATGTCTTCCGGCAGGTACAGCCTGTACAATACCAGCAAAGACTCCCACTGGAAGGCCTATCGCGACTTCTTCCAGCTCGAGGACCTCAAGGGTAATCCCGAGGCGATTTTCGCAAGGCACTACGACGTTACCCTTGCCATCCGTCACGGACTCCAGTTCGACTTGAAGAACGAAACCTATAGTGCTACACGCCGTTTCGTCAACCACTACCTGTGCTCCGACGGCACGCCTATCCAGAACAGGAACGGCTGGGCCACTGAAGAATACTACGAGCAGTTCCAGCGCAGGGATCCCCGTATGGCGCAGACCCTTCACGGTCCCGGCCACTTCGGCTATCTCGATCCCGCGATGAAGGGCGCCGTAGAAACCACCGACTTCGCCAGGACGCTGAATGGATACCGCGTCATCAAGGGCGTATCCGACGGCAGCCACGAGAATGCTACCACCAGCACGACCGACTGGGCCTTCATCCGTTATGCTGAAGTCCTGCTCAACTATGCCGAGGCCAACGCCGAACTTGGTGAACTGACCCAGGCGATGATAGACAAGTCCATCAAGCTCATCCGCGACCGAGCCGGAATGCCCAACCTGACGCTTCCCGACTCTCCCGATCCGCTGATGGCAGAGTACTATCCCAATGCCAAAGGCACTATGCTTGCTGCAATCCTGGAAGTGCGTCGTGAAAGAGTCGTAGAACTCTTTGCAGAAGGATTCCACCTCTGGGATATGATTCGTTGGAAAGAGGGCGGGCCCCTTACTGCCGCCGGCAACAAGTCCGACAGTGCATCTCCGCTCGATCCTGCTTCCCTCACCCCCGGCTACAAAGGCATCTACATTCCTGCTCTCGGTGAATACGACACCGACCACGACGGCAAGAAAGACCTGTTGATCTATTCCGGCCAGATGCCTTCGAGCGTCACTTCCTCCATCCCTGCCACGAACCGCATCCAGGTTGGCGCCAATTCGCTCACCCTGTCCGACGGAGACCACGGGTACATCACCCGTGACGCCGCAGAGGATTATGTGTGGAAAGACCGCGATTATCTGTATCCTGTTCCGCTCGGACAGATACAGGCGTACGATGGAAAGTTAACTCAAAACCCCGGTTGGGAATAGTCTGTGAAGCGCGTTCGCCTAATACTTGAAACGGCTTTCGTTTTCCTTGCCGCCCTGTCTTTATTAGAGGCGTGCGGCAAGGAGAAGGAACCGGTTGCCGACCGCTTGGAGGTATCTCCGTCAACATTGACGGTTGATGCCCCGGGAGGGCAGGTGGCATTCAACGTAGTAAGTACCGAAGACTGGATGGCCGTTGTCGACCAGCCCTGGGTTAAGTTGCTGACTGTCAAGGGGCCCGGTTCCGACAATCCGACCCCTGTCAAGATCTCCGTTTCGGAGAATCCGTCCGCTTCGCAGCGTTCGGCTACGGTAACCGTCAGCGACATAGGCGGGAATAAAAAGACTGTTGAACTAGTCCAGGCCGCAGGCAGCGGAGAGCCCTCGGTAAAGGGCATCTCCAGCGCCGACGATCTCCTGGCCTTCGCATCAGCCGTCAACAACGGGGGAGCCGTGAGTCATTATATGGTGGATGGAGTGGTGACGCTTCTGAACGACATCGATGCCTCCTCCATCAAGGAATGGATTCCCGTGGGGACGAAAAGCAACCCGTTCGTCGAGGCTTTCGACGGTAAGGGACACGTCATCAAGAACGTTCAGTGGACCGTGGATACCGACAAGTATCCCGACG
Source organism: Bacteroidales bacterium (assembly GCA_017651465.1). Taxonomy (GTDB): domain Bacteria; phylum Bacteroidota; class Bacteroidia; order Bacteroidales; family UBA932; genus Cryptobacteroides. Next base: position 15,372 of record JAGCCX010000083.1, on the reverse strand, counting down.
CCGGCTTCTTCGGATATGCCCGGAATGCTATGATATCCAAGCTCGTGTTCGGCTCCGAAGGAAGCGTCGTTACTTTCAAGGGCAATGCCTCCGGCACCATCGGCGGCATAGTCGGTAACGCTGTCGGGGTGACCCTTGTGGGCGTGACCAACAAAGCGGCGCTGAACGTGTCCGCCGGTTCTTCCTCCCTGTGTATGGGCGGAATCTGCGGAAAAACGGATGCGGTCTCGCTGATAGGCGACCAGGAGTCGAAAAAGAATGCCTGCGTGAATGACGGCGATATCTCCGCCTCATTCGCCTGCCGCAATGCAGGACTGGTGGGCCACAACGAAGGGAAGATATTCGGTTGCACCAACAACGGTGCCGTCACTGGCGTAGCCTCACAGGGCTTCGGACCCGCCTGGGGTTGCGCTTACAATGCCTCCGCCGACAAGTTCACCGGCAATTTCGGCTACGGTTCCGTCAACGGGCGGGCTTCCGTCCACTCCACCGCCGTGTATCCTTTCTCTGCCTACAATCTTGAAGAGAACACAGTGGACTGGACGCAGGACGACTACTACAACTGGGATGTGCTGGAAGAGAAACAGCTGCACCCCGGCGTAAAGTACAGCCACTGCTCCTTCACCGGAATGCCTCGCCATATGCACGTGCTGCAAATAGACCTGGGAAATCCGGAAATCGAACTGACCACGGCCTATGCCAACGAGCAGGTGCCCAATCCCAATGCCAATAACAATAGCAACAATGGCAAGAATCTCCGTGAGACCTTGTCCGAAGTATGCTCGAGGAGGCGTTCGGAGGGCCAGAAGATCATCGCCGGCATCAACTCCGGTTTCTTCGACTCCAACGACGGCATCTCCCGCGGCTACCACATTGAGGAGGGAGAACCAGTGTATATCAACAACCCCGCCGTCTTCAACTCTCTGTCCAACCACTCGTGGGCATTGACCGTGTTTACCGACGGTACGGCTTCCTGCGGCAAGAAATCTCTTGCTGCGAAACTTGAAGCCGGAGGGAAAGAATACACCATCAGTTCCGTCAATGATACCATCCTGCGCCACGCTTCCGCGAAATATGCCGTAAATATGTACACCTGCCGGTACAAACAGGTCCCGCATTCTTCGAAGCCCTCTATAACTAACCCGCTTGCCAAGAATGTCCTGTATGTTGTGGCGGAGTACAAGGATGGCCCCGTAAAGGTGAACACCGGCTGGGCCGAGGCGGTCGTTAAGGCCATACATAACGGCACCGGTACACCCCTGTCCGCCGCCCCGTATCTCACTTCCACAAAAGAAGTGGGGTTCGCAGTCAGCGGGTCCACCGCCCAGGCACTCCTTTCTTCACTCAAGACGGGAGACTCGGTCCGCCTGAAGTTCGATATGTCCATCGAAGGGGAAACCAAGCCTATCTTCACCCAGAATAGCAGTATGTATCGCTTGATGGAGAACGGCAAGGACGGCAGCAATACTCCGGCCACCGGGAACAATCTCTACACCACCTTCGACCCGATGACTTACCCTGTCGTGAGCCAGGACGGCAAGACCGTATGGCTGATCGAGGTCGACGGGCGCCAGCCCGCCTATTCCTATGGTCTCAAGGGGTATGAGATGTTCCGAATCGCACAGAAACTCGGCGGCTGGAACGTGACCCGTCTCGACGGCGGCGGCTCCTCCTGTATGTGGGTATATGACCCGTCGGCATCCACCGGCAAGCTTGTTAATCGCGTCTGCGACTCCAAAGGCGAACGCAGTTGTCTCAACTATTTGCTTGTAAGACTGAAATAATTAATAATAGAACTATATGAAATCAATTGTAAAACTGGTCTGCGCATCGATTTTAGCCTTGATGGTGGCCTCTTCCTGCGTAAAGGAGGCCGAGCAGATTACTTTTTCTTCTGACCCGGCAGTCCTGAGCGACGTGCCCTGCAGGAATCCAGGCGAGCAGGTCATCAACCTGAAGACCAATGCCAACTGGATCGTAGTGACACCTAACTGGGTCAAGGCCGACCCTATCTTCGGCAGCGGCAACTCCATCGTCAGTTTCACGGTGGAAAGCACGTTCATCAACGACAAGACGGATGTCGCTCCTCGTTCCGGAGAGATAGTATTCTCCGGCGGCGGCAAGTCCTATACGATTCCTATCTCACAGCTCGGCTACACCGTACCCTTCGATCCGTCAGCAAGCATCGGGGGTATTCCGGACGTAGAAGAGTTTATGAAATTCGTCCAGGCCGTGAATGAGAATGATGGTACGGCCCGCTGGCAGAACGCTTCCAAGGAAGTCGAACTGCTGGCCGACATCAACCTTTCTGAATTCCAGGAGTGGACGCCGATCGGCAATCCCGAGACGGTCAACAACGGCAACTATTTAGGCTCCTACACCGGAATCGCATTCAAGGGCGTGTTCAACGGCGGCGGCCATACCATCCGGGGCTTCAACCCTACCGTAAAAGTGCCTGCCAACGGCACCTTCGGCCTCTTTGGAGTCCTTGACGGAGCCACGGTCAAAGACCTGAATATCGAAACCGACCTCAAGATTTCCGCCGAGGGTCAGGGTGATGCCGGAGTCCTCGTAGGAACGGCTATTTCTTCCACGATACAGAATGTGAAGGTCAGCGGAAAGATTACTTCCACAGGTACCGGAGACACGAAGCGTTTCGCCCTTAGCGGTCTCGCCGGCTTCGTGTTCAATACGGGCACCGGCACCAGTTCTATCAAGGACTGCACGACCAGCCTCACCGTCAATGCCGATTGTGGCAGCAATACCGGAAACGGCGCCGGCGGTGCAATGTATGGCGGTATTGCCGGTTTCGTGACTACGGCCCAGGATGACTCTGCAAACAATATTGAGAACTGCGTGAACAATGGTGAAATAACCGCCAATCTTGGCCGTTGCTCCGGAATTGTTGCTACTGCCAACTTCGGTGGTCATCTCCTTAACTGTACGAACAACGCCAACCAGATCAATACCATCGCCAACGGCCGTATCGGTAACGTTGTATCCGTTCTCTATAAGAATGCTGTCGTAGAGGGCCTGGTGAACAACGGAAACCTTACAACCACTGCTTCCGACACCCACGCAGGAGCCATCGTCAGCTTCTTCAACGACGACGCCATCATTATGAAGGGAGGAAGGAACACGGGAACCGTGATTGCCGCGATAACCACTTATAGAGGTCTCATCGGTGGAAACATCAGCAAGTTTGCATCCATCAGCGGAGTCACAGTCGGCGGCAAACTCGGTATTTATAAAGAAGACGGCAAGCACGAGATGATTGATGTCAATGCCGGAAACTTCACCGAATACATCGGTTCCGTTTCGGATGCCAACCGCGAGAAGATAACCGACCTGATCTGGGACGGTTCTCCCGCTCCCGTAGTGGTGGAAGGCATAGGCTCGGCCGCAGACCTGAAGGAATTCGCCGCATTGATAAAGAGTGGTGGAGACGTGAGCAAGTTCCTGGTCGATGGTGTGCTCGCCCTCGGCGCTGACATCGATATGGGCGGTGAAGAATGGACCCCCATCGGTGTGGGTTCAGTGACCAATGCCGGTGTCATCACGGAGGGCGACGTCCCCTTCACGGGCGTTTTCGACGGCAAGGGACATACCGTAGATAACTTTAAGGTCAGCGTTCCCGCCGATGCACCCGCGGGCTATGCTGCAGGTCTCTTCGGCATCCTCAACGGCGCGACGGTGAAGAATGTAGTTATCGGCCCCAAGGCTGTGTTCGAGGGACAGAGCGCAGCGGTGTCCTTCATCGGAGGCGTAGCCGGATTTGCGCTCAACTCCACCGTGGAGGGCTGCACGAACAAGGCTACTATGAGCGTTACAGCCGCCAAGGACGCCACCCGCGAATGCCTGGCCGGCATTGTGGGCCAAGTCTATACGGGTGAAGGCGAGTTTGCAAGCTACGTCAAGAACTGTGTAAACGAAGGCTCCATTACCTCCAAGAATTCTGTCGATACCAATAACGGCGCAAACGGCCTTTCCGTCGCCGGTATAGTCGGCTTCTCGGACGGCAAGAATTTCAGCTACATCCAGAGCTGTACCAACAAGGTGGCGATTGCGGCCGAGGCGACCCGTCTTGCCGGCATCGTGGCCTCCGCCAATGCCAAGACCAAGGTTGAGGACTGTGTGAACGAAGGCAAGATCTCCGGACTTGACGTGACGGCCACCAACAACCGAATCGGCGGCATCTGCTCTGCCGGCAGTACCGACGATGTCTTTATCCGCTGCATCAACAGGGGAGACATCGTTTTCGATAAGGCGGGTGATACTGTCCACGGCTATGCCGCCGGCATCCTGGGCCAGTCCAACAACCCCATCACCATCGAGGCCTGCGAGAACTACGGATCCATCCTTTCCGATATATTCAAGGCCAGCACCGTGTATATGGGAGCCATCCTCGGCAATGCCAACAACAAGGCCGTAACAATCAAAGACTGCAAGGTGGGCGGAAAAATCGGCCCGCTGACTCCCGATGCCGATTTTCAGGTCGTTACCCTGACTCCTGACAACTTCGATAAGTACATTACCCTCGCTACCAGCAAGGCTGGTGATTGTAAATTCGAAGGGAATGTTTGTGGCAATTAAAATGGACGCCAAACTGTTTCTAGCGAAAGCTGCCGCCGTATTGTCGGCGGCAGCCTTCCTGCTTACAGGCTGCACAGAACCGGCCCCTTCGGAAACGGTCAAAGACAAAATGACCTTCCTGCAAAATGAATGCGTCTTATTTGTGGGAGAAGAAGTAGCCGTACCAGTGTCGTATCAGGTCTTTGAAAGAGGCGTCTTTGTCAAGGCGGAATATGATTTTGGCAGTAATCCGGGTGAAGTAAATATCGTTTCTTCCAATCCGGAGGTCGCTTCCGTATCGTCCGGGATAATAAAAGGCCGGAAGGAAGGCACCGCCACACTGTCTCTTTCATCGGATAAGATACAGGTAAAAGGGGAGTTGACCGTGACAGTTAAAGAAAACGAAGAACCTCAAACCTCAACTTTCAATCAAGACATCACACAGCCTTTGACGGCTGATATGATAGCGCTCCCGCTGGGCCTCCAGACCGGTATGCAGAGTTTCGATATCGACAAACGCGGGCGTTTCTATATGTCAACCGAAGATAATACCTCTATGAAGGTATGCGCACTGAATATGGACGGGTCCAAGGTCGGCTCCGATATGGTCCTCCCCAGCGGCGGGCACGGAGACGGTTTCAGCATCGAATACGATGCCGATGATATCTATTTCTGGACCAGCGGCACAATGGGCGACCATACCGACAACGGAGGATACTCCGGCGGCAAGGCCAACGGCCCCGACGTGCGCCTGATCTGCCGCCACAAGTTCAAAGCAGGAGTCACTGAGTATGCCGAAGAGGCCCTTGAGCATTTCTATCTGAATGATAATGGGGCCCGCTTCGCCGATGTTGATACCGAGCACGACGTGGTAGCCCTTTGGACCTACGAGAACAACAGCGATTATATATATGTTTACCGGCTGTCCGAAATCCGCAATGCCCAAACTATCACGGTAAAGGTTACCCGTGAATCCTACAATCAGGGGAAAACTGTAACGGCCTACAATCTGAACACCGTCAAGCCCATCGCCCGTTTCCCCTGGAAACGCAAAGGCGTGACCACGGGAGATACGAACGCCGGAGCAGTCCAGGGCCTGTGTGTGTATGATGACCGTATTTATGTCACCTCGGGCGCCAAAAACGACGAAGCCACGCTGATGTCGGTTATGGATTTCAGCGGGAATATTATTCAAAAGCTCGTAAAAGTGGGCGTGTCTGCCGACAAGCAGCAGCTTATCAAACTGAATCTGTCTTCGGACGGCACGTTCGAACCCGAAGGTGTCCATATCCGCAAAGGCCAGATGTACCTCGGCTTCGTGGGTGATTACCCCTCTTCCGGCTCCTCGAAACACACGTGCGTTATCAAACTGAAATAATACCCATCAAAACATAATACAATATGGAACAGAACGATTACACGACTCCCAGGGTTAAAGTGCTGGTAGTAAAACTGGATGATATGTTGCTATACTCCGGCGTGAAGGATATGGAAAACAATGATGTCTTTATTGAAGACCTTGACGGCGATAATTAAGGAGGACACGATTATGAAGACAAGATACATCTTAATGGCCGTTACGGCCTTGATCGCTTTCTCCTGTACGCAGGAACTAAAGCAGGAAGACCAGCCTCAGTCCAAAGAGCGCGTTACCATCAAGGTCTCCACTTCTGAAAGTCTGGGCACAAAAGTGTCTATGACCGAAGCCTCGGACAAGAAGGCAATGAATCTGAAGTGGGAAATCAGCGACAAGATTTCCGTCAATGGAAATGAGTTCTCGGTGACCAATATCATCAGCGACCACGAAGCAGAATTCGAAGGTGCCGACCCCGGTGCCGCCTCGTCGTACACCATTATCTATCCTGGCAGTTACACCGACGCCACGGCTTTCAATGCCCGTACTTATACCGGCCAGGCTCAGAGCGGCAATTCTTCCACCGCCCACCTTGAGTACAACGCAATGCTTTCCGGCGTGAGTGATTATCAGGAGCCCAAGTTCGACACGGAATGGGCTTCCGAAAAAGGCGGTTCGCTGGTACAGAACGGTGTCATCCAGCTGCGACTGCAGCTGCCGGAAGGCACAAGCGGCGCTAACTCCGTGACGCTGATGGCTTCCCGCCCCGTCTTCCCTTCCACCAACTCGGCATCATCCAATAAAGTAAATGAGATGACGCTGGCCCTGAGTAACATTACGCTTCCTTCCAACCGCATTCTGGAAGCCTATATGATGTTCTCGGCCGCAGGTGTGGAGTGGCAGGCCGGTGATGAACTTACCGTAGCAGTCGATACCCCCGAAGACGTGTACATCCGTACGCTGCCCATGACCGCACAGAACTGGACCGGCGGCGGTCAGTACACCATCCAGTGCAAGGTCCAGGATGCGAACAGCTTCGAAATCAACGATGCCTCCGACCTGGAAGAATTCCGCGACGGCGTGAACAGCGGCAGCATACTGTGGGCCACCCGCCAAGTAAAACTTGGACAGGATATCGACTGCTCAACTATCTCCAGCTGGACACCTATTGGGAATGGCACTTTCACCCCCGTTGAAAGTGGAACGGTTTCAGCCGAGTGGACGGAGCCCGCTTTCAAGGGAACTTTCGACGGACAGGGCTTTGCCATCAAGAACCTTGTTATGACCGGTTCTCCGGAGACCTATACTCCTTATGGTTTGTTTGGCATCCTATATTGCGCGCAAGTTAAGAACCTTATACTGGGAGCGCAGAGCGGGGATACAGGCGCATTAACTGCTACTCCTCAAGGACGAATGGATGCAGGAGCCCTGGCCGGCGTCTCGTACGGATCGACCATCGAGAATGTTACAAACTATTTCCCGATGACCATTCCCGACAACAGTTCTGCCAACCGGGTCGCGCTCGGTATGGTTGGATATGTATATGGAGATGCCGCCTCCGGTCTTTCTACACTTAGCGGATTGAACAATTACGGCAAAGTCACGGCCACGCAATCCAGCGCCAATACAGCTAATGGAGCCACTAGCGTTCAGGTGGCAGGTATAGCCGGTTTTGGAAATACGGGAGCTTCTTCTGTCATCAATCAAATCAGTTCCTGCACCAACTATGCAGAGATTGATGCTAATACCGGCCGTTGCGCCGGTATCCTGGCTGCTGCCAATGCCCGCACGGCAATCTCGGAGTGCAATAATAAGGGAGATGTGCACAACATTTTCAACAGCCCCCGAGTGGGAGGTATCTGCGTTATTCTGGGCGGTAGTTGTTCCATAACCTGTAGCCACAATTATGGGAAAGTTGAGGTGCCGTCTGAAGGAAGCGGCAATGTCGGAGGTATAGTATGCCTTGTCAATTCTGATACGGCAGAGGTTTCCAATAGTGTCAATGAAGGAAAAGTAACCGGAGCAGCGTATATCGGCGGCATTGCAGCGAACCTTCCTGCAGGAACTATAACCCAATGCGTCAACATTGGTGACATAACCGGAACTCAGTATGTCGGCGGCATCGTTGGACGACAGGGTAATAACAACGGGTGGCCTTATCTGAATAAATGTCGTTCGAACGCAACCATTACCGCCACATCCACAAACGCATCCTGCGCCGGTGGGATAGCCGGGCAGATGTTGGGCGGTGTCCTTAACACTTGTTTTGCCAAAGGTGCCGTTGTAGCGGCAGGTTACGACGTGGGTGGTATTGTTGGGCAAATGTATTGCAACAACTCAACCTACGGCCGTATGTATGTCTACGACTGTCTGGCAGCTGCGGATGTAAGCACTACCCGTTCTACCGGGGCTGCCAATTTAGGCGGAGTTGCAGGTCGTGTCGTCAGAAATGCTAGTTACACCGGTCAATATATGGCCATTGACAACTGCATTGGACTGAACAAGAAGCTCTCGGCGGGGGCACGCACTTATGTAGGAGCTTTTGTTGGAAATGTAACTGCCGGTGTGGCTACCAATCACGCATATGTCCGGGTTCGAAATAACATTTCATTAGTAGAAAATAGTAACTTGTCTGCCACTTCTGATACTTATAGGGGTGGGTTTGTTGGAGGTTTGCCCTTTGGCTTAATGGCACATGCCTATTACGTGGTTTCAGACAATAGCCAAACTATCGGTACTTCTGGTGATACAACGACGTCAGATATCACCAAGTCCGATGCCGTGACTCTTACCAGTGCTGATTTCTGTTCTGCTCACTCATCCAGGGCCACTGGATACAGCCTGACCGTAAGTGGACAGTCTTACAAGTCTGCCGGCTGGGAAATCCCTTCCGGGTGTTCTTATCCAGTCCCTTCATCCCTCGCCGCCCTCGGAGAGGATTATTACAAGTAGTCCCGCATGAGGCGTCTCTTAACCATCCTTCCTCTCCTTCCCGTTTCCGGTCCCTGGTACTCCTGGGCTAAATGCAAAAATAAGATGTCAATCTAATTAGAACTATTTATATGAAAAAGTATTTGTCTCCTGTGGCTGAATTGCTTAAGTTTAAAGAAGCACAGCCTTTGCTTGAAGCTTCCGGAACAGATTATTCCGGTGATATTACTGATCTTGAATTAGTCGAGGATACCTGGGATTAATTATGCGTGTTAAGAGGTTCCGGGTTGCGTTTGCGGCTCTCTGTGCAGCCGTGTGTGGCTGTATGACCGAATTGGTGCCGGAAGAAACCGGCACGGGTCCGGTCAGGACTACGCTTCAGGCCGCCCTTCCCGACATAACCAAGACAGATGTTGACGGCACTGAATTGACGTGGAGTGTCGGAGATGAGATTGTGGTCAACGGTAGTCGTTCATACGCTTTGACCGAAGCGGGAGCGAGCGCAAGTTTTAACTTTTCGGACGAATTGACTCTCCCATACCGGGCAGTCTATCCTTCGTCGATGTGGAAAAGCGACACTCAACTGACTATTCCGGACAGTTTTGATGCCTCCCTGACACAGATTCCGCTGTGGGGATACGCCTCGACGGGTAATAAGATTAGCTTTTCCGCACTGACCGCGGTGCTCCGTGTTCCTCTGACCGGGAACGGAGAGACCCTCAAAAAGGCGACCTTGACAGCCATTGGCGGTCAGATACTAAGCGGAACGTTCAGTATCGACTTTACCAGCGGAACAATAGCTCCGGTTTCAGGCGTGAATACTGTCAGCCTCAATTGCACCACCACGCTCGGACAGACCCCTGTAATGCTGTACCTGCCCGTGCCGGAAGGGAATTATCCCGAGGGATTCCGTCTCGACCTGGAGGATGCTGAGGGAAACCAGATGAGCCGTAATATCGGTGCACGCACCTGCGCGGCCGGTCAGCTTCGCGCTATGCCCGCCCTTGCCTGGAAGAAGCCCGGAATTGCTACAGCGGAAGACTTTGCGGCTTTTGCCGCAGCCGTAAACAGCGGCGCTTCCACCAAGCAATGGGAAAATGACCAAGGCGTAGTGACCTTGCTCGGAGACATCGACTTCTCCGGCGTCACTTCCTGGACTCCGGTTGGCACAGGCGTGAGCACCTGGGCATCCAACACATTGACGGTCAGCGGTCATCCCTTCACTGGACACTTCGACGGCTGTGGCCATACGCTGCGCAATTTCGCCTTTACATATGCCGCGGCAGGTGCAGGAATCACCAAAGAAAGTATGCAGTCATTGCCTTGCGGAATCTTCGGCATCCTTGGCCCCGGCGCCATCGTAGAGAATTTTGTAATTGACGAGAGCTGCTCATTTAAGTTTACTCCTTCGGTAAGAAGTGATGCCGGAATTGTTGCGGGACTTGTGAATGAAGCCACCGTGCGCAATATCACCAATCACGCGTCTATGACCCTGGATAACAAAGCCGCGGACGACATACGGGAGACGATGTCTATGTTGGGCTTTGCTTTCTCCGGCGAAGGGGACACGATCATCGAGGGGCTAGTCAACGAGGGAAAGGTATCTGCATCTACCGGCAACAACATCAAGAATGGTGCTACCGGTGTACAGGTTGCCGGAATACTAGGTTTCGCAACCAACGCAGCCAACTCAAGCAAGATTGTCCACGTGCGCCACTGCACCAATTACGGCGAGCTGGAAACGACGGTCTGCCGCAGTGCGGGAATCGTTGCGGCGGCCAACCGTTATGCGCTTATCGAATCTTGTGAAAACCACGGAGACAACTATAATGCTTTTACGGTATCCGGAGGCGGGCGAATAGCCAATATCACCTGCATCACCGGAGACGGTTCAGCGCTTGTTGGATGTGTCAATTATGCCGATGTCATCTGCGCCACTATGGCCCGCGCAGGCGGCGTGGTGAGCCTGGTGAACAATAAGAACAACCGTTTTGAGAACTGCGCCAATTACGGCCGCGTGATTTCTGACGAGACAACTTATCGCGGCACATTCTTCCAGCAATGCAACCTGGCAGCCAGTTTCAGCTCCTGTATCGCTGCCGGCGACGTGGGAACCTACAACGGCGGTTCCTATCAGATGGTGGGCGTCAATGCGAACAATTATTTCAATTATATCGGTTCTCATAATTCATCCGCCACAAATGTAACGCCGGACAATATCATTTATACCGAAGCGCCTGAGTGGACGGGGATAAACAGTGTCGAGGACCTGCTTGCTTTTGCTCAGGCGGTTAACGATGGCGGCAGCCTTGCTCCCTGGCAGAGCGACGGAACGGTACAGATACTCCGCGACATCGACGCTTCCTCCATCAGCGAATGGGTGCCGATCGGCACGAGTGAACGTCCGCTAAGCTGCGATATTGACGGAATGGGACACCGTATCTATGGCGTCAACTGGCGGATAGATGCCGTGAAGTATCCGCACGCCGGACTTTTCGGCAATGCGAATAACGTCAGTATCAGCAACCTTGTTTTCGGAGACAGCAATAGCAAAGTCGTCTTTTACGGTAACCCGGAAAAACTGCGTGCCGGAGGCATCGTGGGTTATTCCAAGGGCGTAACCCTGCACTCTGTAACCAACAATGCCGACTTGAGCGTCGAGGGCAACAGTGCGCAGGGCAACGGGCTGATAATCGGCGGACTTGCGGGCTATAATTCTCCCGAATCCACCATCGGCGGAGAGAATGAAGCCGACAGATGTACAAATAATGGCGACATAATCGTGCCTATGGCCTGCCAGCAGGGAGGACTTGCCGGCTACAGTACCGGAGTCATCAAGAATTGTGTCAATAACGGCGCGATCATAGGCCGCATTGACGGCAATTACGGTCCCGCCTGGGGCTGCTGCTACAATAAGACCGCAGCTTCATTCACTTCCAATTCCGGATATGGCCGTGTGGGCGATTATGACACCTATGCCTCCTCGCCCCAACTTGCTCCAGAGTCGAATTACTATAACGCCGTCCGCCAGGACTACACCAGCTGCTTCAAACCCGAAGAGAACAGCGTGGACTGGACGGCCGACAGTTATTACGACTGGAATGTGCTGGAAAGCCGTAATCTTGCATCGGGTGTCTCTTACCGTCACTGCCAGTTCAAGAATGTTCCCCGTCATATGCACGTCCTGGAAGTCGATCTGACGAGCCCGGCGGTCGAAGTTACCACAGCCCTGGCGGATGATATCATTCCCAATCCGAACGGACGGGACAACGACCACCTGGACGCCGGATTCGTGCTTCGTGAAACCTTGTCCAAGCTCTGCACGCGAAAGCGGAATGCAGGGGACAACATTATCGCCGGCGTCAATCTCGGTTTCTTCGATTCTTACGCCGGAATCCTGCGCGGATTTCACGTTGAGGGAGGGGAGCCTCTGTATATCAACAATCCGTCCGTTGTGACGTCTCTTTCCAACCACAGATGGGGCCTTACAGTCTTTGAGGATGGCTCCGCATCTTTAGGAAAGAAAGCTTTCACCGGAACCTTGCGCCACGCGGGGACTGAATATTCCTACTATAGCATCAACGACACCACGCTCAGGCACGCTTCTCCCACCGTGGCTCCTGTGAACCTGTACACGTCGCGCTACGTGAAGCTGCCGCATCCTTCGAACAGCAAACTGGTTAATTCCCTTGCTTCGAACGTGCTGTATGTTATCTGCGAATATGACGACACGCCTATGAAGGTCAACCGCGGCTATTATTCGACCACGGTGCGGTCTATCTATGATGGCCGGAAGCAGGCGCTTTCGAACCCGCCGTACATAACGGCGGCAAATCAAATCGGCATCGCCCTTTCCGGAACCGTAGCCGACACGTGGGCGTCCAGGGTGAAGGTTGGTGACAATGTTGAATTTAAATGTGATATCTCCATAGAAGGAGACGCTTCAAAGCCCATAGCCGCTCAGGGATCGTCTATGTATGAGATAATGAAAGACGGTAACGACCGGACATCTTCCATAGGTTCGACATCCTCTCTTCATACCCGCTTCGACCCGATGACCTGGCCGGTTGTCAGCGAGGACGGCAAAAAGCTGTGGGTAGTTCTTGTGGACGGCCGTCAGGGGTGGTACTCTATGGGCCTGAAAGCATATGAAATATACCGTATTTCGAAGAAGCTCGGCGGCAGGTCGGCTACCCGCTTCGACGGCGGCGGATCCACCACTATGTGGTTGTGGAATCCATCGTCAGGACAAGGTTCCGTGGTCAACAGACCTTCCGACAGTAACGGTGAAAGAAGTTGTATGTCTTATTTATTAATACGAGTAAAATAATATAAAAATGAGAAAGCCAGTATTATTAATTTGCATTGCGGCCTTGTGTGCCGCCTTGTTGCCGGGTTGCACGCGGGAAAGGCTACAACCGGACAATAAGAATGTCATCAGTGCATCTCTTTCTGAACTAGCAAGCCGGACGGCAATCAACGGTGTCAAGGTAAGCTGGACGGCAGGCGATGCCATCGTTGTCAACGGTAAGGCTTCGTCACCCCTTACCGAGGATGCTTCCGTCGGCCAGTTCTCCTTCAGCGAAGACATCTCTACTCCATATGAGGGCGTGTATCCCGCGTCTATTTATAAAGATGCGAACACAGTGACATTGCCCTCCGAGCGGAGTGCCGACTCGCAAGTCGTACCGCTGGGCGGCCGCTCCGAGACTGCGGGAGAGCTGCATTTCTCGTCGCTTACCTCAATGCTCAAAGTAACGGTGGTCGGCACTTCCGAAACTGTTGTAAAGAAGGTAGAGGTGGCCGGTTTGGGAGGCGAGCAGATTGCAGGCGATTTCACAATCGACTACGCAACACTAGCCCTCACCGGGACTTCTGCAGCCGAAGCTGACAAGACTCTTACCGTTAACTGCGATGTCACCCTTGCCCAGCCTCTGGAGCTTTACCTGCCGGTCCCTCCCGGCGAATATCCGCAGGGATTCAAGGTAACTGTGACCGACCAGAAAGGTGAGATAATGACGCGTAACACCAGTGCCCGTACCCTGGCGGCCGGCCAGCTGCGCAGTATGCCGGCTGTAGCCTGGAAGGTGAACGGCATTGCTGACGCGGCTGATTTTGCCGCTTTCGCAGCGGCCGTGAATTCCGGCGCCTCCACGCTCCAGTGGGAGAATGCAGATGGCTGGGTGAACCTTCTGGCAGATATCGACTTCTCTGAAGTCTCATCCTGGACACCGGTGGGATTCGCCACCGCTCCCTGGAGCAGCTATAATCCAGTGGTGAAGGAAGGTCACGCTTTTACCGGAAAATTCGACGGAAACGCCCATCACATCAAGAACCTGCACATCGTCTGTAACGAAACGGTCACAGGCCGTCACTGGGGTCTTTTCGGCTGCCTGGGCGAAGGAGCTATCGTGCAGAATTTCGTCATCGAGGAGAACTGCTCGCTGACTGTGAATTCTTCCGCATCTCACAGCGCCGGATTGATTGCAGGCGTGCTCTATGACGCGGATGTACGCGATGTTACCAGCTATGCTCCTATGACATACGGCGGAAGCGCTACAGGCCTGCTGCATATGGCACTCATCGGAGGAATGTACACCAAGAACCGCGGTTGTACCGTGGACAGCGTGCATAATTACGGCGCCATTTCCGTGACCAACACCCAGAATCTGAACGCAGGTGCCACCGGCATCCACGCCGCGGGAATCGTAGGCTTTACCAATGCACCCACCGGCAGCTCCGTGCGTAATACCGTGTCGTCTTGTAACAATTATGGCGAGATGACCTCCCAGGCCGGACGTACTGCCGGAATAGTCGGCGCCGCCAACAGCAGCACCGACATCATCGCCTGTGAGAATCGCGGTAACCAGCTGAACACAATGGATAAGACCGACGGGACACGTCTTGGAAATATCGTCTGCTACATTGCCAACAACTCCACGATGAGTTCCTGCAAGAACTACGGTAATCTGATTTCTACGACTGCCGGCCGCTGCGGTGGCCTGATTTCGCTGCCGAGCGATGCCGGTCCTTTCACCGATTGCGAAAATTATGGCGAGATCATCACCGACAGTAACTACCGCGGTGTGTTCTTCGGCTATATCAATACCGTCACAACGTGGGAAGGCGGTGTAGCCGGCGGAAAGGTGGGCAAGTACAATGGCGGTTCGTATGAGTACGATCTTTACCCGGAATCTGGAAAAGTCGCATACCTCGGCACAACGAACGCCACCGGTGCCGGCGGGACTTTCAACAACATAACTTACCTGATTCAGACCGGCGAGGAGCAGCCCGATCCCGACCTGAACGCTGAAGCTGATTTCAGGATTCTTTTTATCGGCAACAGCTTTACCAAGGACGCTGTCGAGCATCTCCCGGGCATCCTTAACGCTGCCAGCCTCAACAAGATACAGCTGGTACATATGTACTATGGCGGCAGGACCATTCCTGAGTACAACAGCGGATGGTCAAGCTCGACTGATTATCATTGCTATCTCTGCAATCCCGGACAGACT
>JAGCCX010000082.1 GCA_017651465.1 Bacteroidales bacterium | reverse complement strand
G
Source organism: Bacteroidales bacterium (assembly GCA_017651465.1). Lineage (GTDB taxonomy): Bacteria > Bacteroidota > Bacteroidia > Bacteroidales > UBA932 > Cryptobacteroides. Next base: position 51,749 of record JAGCCX010000082.1, on the reverse strand, counting down.
GGGCCTAAAAATTTGGGAAAAGGCCCCCGGAACAAAGCTCCAACGACTAATACAAAACAAAGCTCCAACGGCTATAAAAATAAGGCGCTCAAGGCAAACAAAAAGCAAAATGAAAAAAAACTTGGTAATTGACAAAAGAATAACTATCTTTGCACCCCTTTTAAAGGACAAACCTTTTTATTAACAAAACATTATGATCAAACAGTACGAAACCGTTTTCATTGCAACTCCCGTTTTGTCTGACACCCAGATGAAGGAAGCGGTTGCCAAGTACACCAAACTCATCGCCGACAATGGCGGCGAAGTCGTGTACCAAGAGGATTGGGGGCTCAAGCAGCTCGCGTACCCAATCCAGCACAAAACATCAGGCTTCTATTACCTGATCCAGTTCAAGGCGGACCCTCAGTTCGTCAATGTCCTCGAGACCCAGTATCACCGTGACGAACGCATCATCCGCTTCCTCACCGTGGCCCTGGACAAAGACTCCATCGCATACGCTGAGCACCGCCGCCAGAAGGGCGCCGCAAAGGCAGAAGCCCCCAAGGCCGAAGAAGCTCCCGTCGAAGAGCCCGAAATCGATGTTGAACCCGAAAATGTGGAGGAATAAGCTATGGCAGCAGTAGAAAACAACGAAATCCGTTATCTGAACCCTCCCACCGTGGACGTTCGCAAGAAGAAGTACTGCCGTTTCAAGAAGGCAGGCATCAAGTACGTGGATTACAAAGATCCCGAGTTCCTCAAGAAGTTCCTCAACGAGCAGGGTAAGATTCTCCCCCGCCGCATCACCGGTACTTCCCTCAAATTCCAGCGCAAGGTCGCCCAGGCCATCAAGAGGGCACGCTCCCTTGCTCTTCTCCCCTATGTTACTGACCTCCTTAAATAATTGAAGCGTTATGAAGATCATACTTAAGAAAGATGTTGCCAATCTCGGCGATGCCGGAGAGGTGGTAGAAGTAAAGACCGGTTACGCTCTCAATTATCTGGTTCCCCAGGGCTTCGCCGCTATCGGCACCCCTTCTGCTCTCAAGCAGCACGAGGAAACCATCCGCCAGAGGGCTCACAAAGAGGCCAAGAACATCGCCGAGGCTCAGGCCAAGGCCGCCAAAATCGCAGCCGAACCCGTTGACGTGGCTGTGAAGGTTGGCGAGAGCGGCAAACTTTACGGCTCCGTTACCGCAGCCCAGGTTGCCAACGCTCTGGTAGAGAAAGGCTTTGAGGTTGACAAAAAGAACGTCGAGGTTCCCGAGATCAAAGAGCTCGGCGAATTCGAAGCCAAAGTCAAGTGCTACAAGGGTGTCTTTGCCGACGTAAAGATCAACGTCGTAGCTGAGTAATCCAAAGCATTTACAAAACAAAAACCGGACCCTCAGGGGCCCGGTTTTTTCGTCTATTGGCGCGAGCTTAATCGGTATATAAGCCGTCGCGCGAAAGCAGATGGTCGAGGCCGGCAAGTCCCCACATAGTTACTGCGGTGACCACGGCCGAATGTTCCATATACTTGGGAATCAATTTATTGTACAGGTCGCTCTCGGTATGCCAAATCTCGCGGTAGTCGAAATTCAAGCCGTCCGGATCGGTCTCGCGGAACGACACTGTGGGCACTCCGTTCATTGCAAAATAAGCGTGGTCGCTGCCTCCCGCCCTGTTGGGACGGGGACCGGCGGGAGCCTGCCTCTTCTCGACCACGAAGGGCACGTCGGGATTATAATTCTCCAACGGCTTACACACCTTGGCAAAGTCGTCGTACATAGCCGCAGGCACGCTCAGGCCAGTAGCCATAAGCGGACCTCCGTCGCGGTTGAAATAGTTGGAAATGGCACCCAGAGGTACAATTCCACTCTCGACAAAGTACTTGGACCCCAGGAGACCGAACTCTTCGGCCGTCCAGATACAGAACAACAAGGTCCTGCGCGGCTTGGCGCCCGAAGCGGCGAGCAAGCGGGCGGCCTCCATCGTCACCGACACGCCGTTTCCGTCATCAACCGCACCGGTACCGGCGTCGTACGAATCCAAATGCCCGCCTGCGATCACATACTCCTTCGGATACTTGCTGCCCCGCATAACGCCGATGACGTTATGGAAAGCCACAGGCCCGCGGTAGAAGTGGTTGCGTATGTCGAATTCAAGTTCGAACGCCTCCTTACGCAGTACTTTCTGGCGCACGATCTCGAACTGGGCCTCGTCGAGGCAAATGTCACACGCCTCGGGCAAGGTCTCCATAGTCAGATCCATACAGCCCACCCTGTCATACATCAGCTGAAGGGGCACCTTGGCGGAACGGATAAATCCGAGCACGCCGGCATCCACCATCTCCTGGTAGAAGGGAGCCGTAACTTTTTCATATGGAAGGCTTTCGCGGGCCACCGAATCACGATGCGACCAGTTCCACCTCATAATCTCCATATTCTTACGGTCAATCTCCTCGTTGCGGGCAATAACCTCGGCGCGCTTTTCCTGAGCCTGGGGGCTGCGGTCGATGGCCATTCCGTTCGATTCGGCATCAAGAAGCACCCAGGCGCCCTTAAGAGCACCTTTCATACGCTCCAATTCCCGGCGGGAGTGAGGTTCAATGAGCACGTGACCGCTCTGGCGGCCGTGAGTGGGCGCGGTATAAGAAGGGGTGCCGAAATGCAGGACCATACCGTCGTGACTGAGCATACGGCCGCTCCAGGGCCCACGGTTGAAGCCTACGGGCACTGTTCCGGCCTCCTGCACGATCACTTCAAGCCCCCACGACTCGAACTGCTCCTTTACCCAGGCCTCGGCCTCGGAAAGTGCGGCGGAACCGACGATACGTCCGCCGATAACATTGGCCAGATGGTCCGCGTGTTCCATTGTCCGGTTGTCATCGCGACCCATCTCAAGCACCGAGCGGACCACCTTATCCTGGGCTGCCGCTCCCACTGCTATGCTCAACGCCACAAAGAGCGTCAGCATCCTGGAAAATAACCTACACATACTAACTGTTTTTTATCGGGGCCCCGGCCTTCACCGGGGCTGCCCTGTAATTACTTACTCGGAATATTCACAAGCACTTCCTGGAGGAAGTCCCATACTTTCTGTACACTGGGGATATATGCCCTCTCGTCGGGAGAATGGGGACTGAGCAGTGTGGGGCCCATAGACACCATATCCCAGTTAGGATAAGCACCGGAAAGAATACCGCACTCCAGGCCGGCGTGGATGGCCATCACCAGAGGCTCCTTTCCGTACATCTTCTTGTACACGCTCTTCATAACAGCGAGAATCTCGGAAGAGGCATTGGGGGCCCATCCGCTGTAACCGCCCGTGAAGCGCACTTTAATGCCTGCAAGTTCGAAAACGGAACGTATCCGCGCGGCAAGGGCATCCTTGGCCGAATCGACAGATGAACGCATAAGGGTGCTGAGTTTAAACTCTCCGTCGGCAATCTTTACTATAGCCAGGTTGTTGGAAGTCTCCACCATACCAGGCATATTGTCGCTCATACGCTCGACTCCGTCGGGGCAGGCCAAAATGGCACGCACGAAACGCAGTGCGGCCTCTTCGCTTACATACTTGGCGCCATCGGATGCACAAGGCTCGAAGAGCACCTCGAGATTAGGATCGGTGGCGGCAAATTCGTTCTTGAGGGCCTTGGCGATACGCTCCACGTTACGTTTGGCTGCGGCCAGCTTCTTTTGGGGAACATACACATTGGCGAACGCCTCGCGCGGAATAGCGTTACGCAACGAGCCTCCAGCAAAATCGATGAGTTTTACTCCGCAGCGATCAAGCAAAGGGAGCAAGACCCTGGCCATCAAGCGGTTGGCATTGGCCCTGCAGAGAATGATGTCCATCCCGGAGTGACCGCCCTGACAGCCCTTCACCACGAGCGAATAACGTTGATGGGCACGAGGCTCCTTCTTGCGGCGATAGCGCGCCGAAGCGCTTGTGTCAAGACCGCCCGCACATCCCACATAAAGCTCGCCTTCGGTCTCGGAGTCGATATTGATAAGGATTTCCCCTTTCAGGACACCGCTCTTGAGAGCCTGCGCTCCGGTCATACCGGTTTCCTCATCGTAGGTGACCAGGATTTCAATAGGTCCGTGCTTGACATCGGGCGATTCGGCAACCGCCATAGCAAAAGCCACTCCAAGTCCGTCGTCCGCACCGAGCGTGGTACCTTTGGCACGCAGCCACTCCCCGTCGACCCAGGTTTCGATAGGATCTTTAAGGAAATCGTGGGCTACGTCGGCGTTCTTCTGGGGCACCATATCCATATGGCCCTGAAGCACCACGGTCTTCAGATTCTCGTAACCGGGAGTTGCGGGCACGCGCATAATGACATTGCCGGTATCGTCGGCAAAGGCCTCTATCTTATGCTCCGCAGCCCAGTCGAGGAGAAACTTGCGAACAATTTCCTCGTGTTTGGAAGGCCTGGGGCAACGAGTAAGGGAATAAAAGTTATTCCATACGATTGAAGGTTGTAGATCTTTGATAGTCATAATGTTATTATGTTAATTCGGGAACTTTTTCCACCTGTTGTGCGTCCAGAGATAATTCCAGGGCTGCGCTTCGATGTCCGCTTCCAGAAGACGATAAAACTGCCGCATTATATCATCGGCGCTCATATCGGAAGCATTCTCGCAGATAGGAATATACTTCAATTTATAGTGCCCGCGGCTTTCGACGGGCATACTCATATAGCACACCGCCATACCGAAGCGCCGGGCGAGTTCGGCTGCGCCACGCATCGATTCGCATTCCCTGTTCAGGAACGTCACCTTAAGGAAATCCTTAGCCTTGAAGTAAGGGTGCTGGTCGGTAATGAAATTGTATATCTTCTTCTCGTCTTTATGCTCGAACACGTAACGCACCACCTGACGCGACTCCAGGTAACCGGGATAACCCTCGGAATCGATGAGAGGGGCCGTACGGTTGCGCCTGAGGAACTTGTCCCAGCCGGGGGTGGACTGCTTGAGGTAAACCACGCAGAAAGTATCTTCCTGCACGCAGGTAGGATTGCCGGTGTAGTCGTATGAGCCTATGCCCCCGATAAGCTCCCAGTTGCCCGCGTGAGACATAAGCACCATCACGCTGGGAGCAAGGGAATAAAGACGGTTGATCTCGTCGGGGTTAACCATTTCCACCAGGTGAGAGCGCTTGAGCCGCTCAGGCTTGCGGCAGCCCCCGAACCAGATGGTCTCGGCAATCACATCGGCCAGGTGGCGGTAAAAAAGATGCTGAATCTGCTTGATCTCCCCGGGGCTCTTGCGGGGAAAGCTGCTGGTCAGGTTCTGCTTAACGATATCTACCCTGTAGCGGAATATCTTCTCGGAGAGAAACGCGAGCAGTCGCGAGAGCGCATAATGCAGCTTTAGCGGCAGCAGGGCCAGGAGTGAGGCCATAGACTGGAGAAGAAAATTCATCACTTTCACAAAAATAAAAAAAATACTTGAAGTTTACGGGGATAATGCGTATTTTTGAGAAATAAATAAAACTCAAAAGTATGTTCAAAGGACAGCCCAAAGGCTTATTTGCTCTAGCTCTCGCCAACACAGGTGAGCGTTTCGGCTACTACACAATGCTAGCCATATTCCTGCTTTTCCTGCAGGCCAAATTTGGATTCTCCGCCGCTGCGGCGGGTCAGTTTTACGCCATTTTCCTCGCCGCGGTATATTTTATGCCGGTCATCGGCGGCTGGCTTGCCGACAAAATAGGCTTCGGCAAATGCGTCATCACAGGTGTATGCGTGATGTTCACCGGGTACCTGTGCCTGGCCATCCCGACCGACGCTTTTGCAGGCCGCGGCTTCGCACTGGCCCTGATGATAGGCGCCTTGCTGCTCATCGCGGTAGGTACAGGCCTCTTCAAAGGGAACCTGCAGGTGCTGGTTGGCAATCTGTACGACGACCCTAAATATTCAGCCAAACGGGACTCGGCATTCAGTCTCTTCTATATGGCGATCAACATAGGCGCTATGTTCGCCCCCACCGCCGCTACCGCTCTGACCAACAGCCACCTTTCCAAGGCCGGCCTCATCTACAAGGCCGACATTCCCGCGCTCGCGCATCAGTACCTTGGCGGCACCCTGGAAGACCCGGGCATTCTGGAGGGCCTGAAGGCCGCTATGCCCGGAGCTGACATTGCAGGTATGGATCTCGGCACTTTCAGCCAGTACTACATCAACCAGCTTTCCACCGCATACAATCTGGGCTTTGCAGTAGCTTGCGTATCGCTCATCGTTTCCATAGCTATCTATCTGGGCTGCCGCAGCTGGTTCAAGCACGCTGACGTCAACGCAAAGCAGGCCAAGGCCGGAGACGGCGCGCCCGTAGTGGAGCTCACCGCCAAGCAGACCAAAGACCGCATCACCGCCCTTATCTGGGTGTTCGCAGTGGTCATCTTCTTCTGGATGGCTTTCCACCAGAACGGCAGTTCCCTCACCTACTTCGCCCGCGACTACACCCAGGCCAGCGTCGAAGGTCCCCTCAAGATAGGTTTCAACATCTGGGCCCTCGCGCTGATCGCCGTATCGGTATATACTCTCTTCAGCACCTTCCAGTCCGAGAGCACCAGGGGTAAGGCCATCAGCGGAGCAGTTACCATTGCACTGTGGACCGGAGCATTCCTGCTCTACAAGGGAATGCCCTCCCAAATCAGCATCCTGCCCCAGCAGTTCCAGCAGTTCAACCCCTTCTTCGTGGTAGCGCTTACGCCTATTTCGATGGCCATATTCGGTGCCCTCGCCAGCAAGGGCAAGGAGCCTTCCGCACCCAAGAAAATCGGTCTTGGAATGTTCGTGGCGGCCGTAGGCTACCTGATTATGCTTGCCGCATCCAAGGGCCAGCCGGCCCCTTCGGAGTTGATCAACGTGGGCGGCGTGTCACCCGACCCCGTGGTCCCCACCTATCTTATTTCCACTTATCTGGTACTCACTTTCGCCGAACTGCTCCTCTCCCCTATGGGCATTTCGTTCGTATCCAAGGTTGCCCCGCCTAAATTCAAGGGTCTGATGATGGGTCTTTGGTTCGCCGCCACAGCAATCGGCAACTACCTCAGCTCAATTCCTTCGATGCTCTGGAACAATGTTCCCCTCTGGGTAAACTGGTGCGTGCTTATGGCCCTCTGCGTCATAAGCGGCGTGGTGATGTTCAGTATGCTCAAGAAACTGGAAGCTGCAACTTCTTAAGATGAAGCGTCTGCAGAGTGTCATAGCCGGCCTGCTGCTTTGCGCCGCGGCATTTGCCACCGAGCTTCCCGACTCGGTGTACGTGGCCGTAATGGACGGTCACGTACAAGGCATCGCCCTCGACAAAGACAAAGGCTGTATGTACTTTTCCTTCACCAGCTCGTTCATCAAGACCGACCTTCAGGGCAATATACTTGGCACCATAGGCCGCATTCAGGGGCACCTTGGCGCTATGACCCTGGGGCCTGACGGAAGGGTATATGCCTCGCTGGAGTGCAAAGATGACGCGATCGGCCAGGGCATAGCCAAGCGCCTGGGAGTGGAGAACCTCAGTCACGAGCAGTCGGTATTCTATGTGGCCATAATAGACGTCGACCGCATCGACCGTGTGGGTATGGATCCGGAAAAAGACGGCGTTATGACCACCGTGTGCATCAGGGAGGCCTGCAAAGATTATGTCGAAAGCACCTACGGATGCTCCGGGATAGACGGGATAACCTTCGCGCCGGGCATAGGCAAATGCGGCAAGAAGATGTACCTCTACGTTGCATACGGCATCTACGGGGACAACGACCGCTCCGACAACGACAACCAGGTACTCCTGTGCTACGACATCAAGAACTGGAAACGCAAATACGAAACTCCGGTGGTGTTCGGGACCGTTCCAACCAACGGTCCCGATAAGCCGCTGCACAAGTACTTCATCTTTACCGGCAACACCACCTGGGGCGTGCAGAACCTGGCCTACGATGCCCATACCGGACGCATCTATATGGCCGTATATAAAGGCAAGAAACCCAATTATCCCAATTACCCCCTGTTCAGCATCGACGTAAAGCAAAGGCCCCGCAAGGCAACCCCCGCAGGGCTGGACGAGAAGCACCAGACATTGCGCCTTTCAGATGCCGGACTGCTTGACCAGGCCACTGGCGTGCGCGGATGGCAGTTCAAGTGGGGTTCTACCGGGCTCTGCCCGCTTGGAGACGGACTTTGGTACATCTCCGAGAACAAAAAAGACAAGGCCACAGGGATTCAGAGCTGTACAGCAAGGCTCTATCTCTGGCAAGGCCTCGGCGACAACCCGTTTACCGCAGTAAAATGACACGCAAGACTATCGAACAAATGAAGGAATGGGCCGAGGAGTATAACGACCCTAAGTACTTCGAGGAGGATCCGATCGCCTTTCCAAAAGAGTTCGTCCGCAGGGGCGCATCCCTCCAGGATGTGGAAATAGCCGCCGTATTTGCCTCGTTCCTCGCCTGGGGCAAGCGTGCGATGATAGTGCGCGACTGCACCCGCTTGTTCGACCAGATGGAGTGGCGGCCCTACGACTACGTAATGTCGGGAGACTACCGCTCCGACGAGACCTCGCTTCACCGCACGGTCAAATGGAGCGAGACCGCCGGCATTTGCAGGCGCCTGAGCGAGTGGTACAGCTGGCACGACAGCCTGGAGAGCCTCTCGGCCAAAGAAATACGCTCGATCGTATTCCGCCGCAAAGACGACCCTTCGGCTCCCGACAAGAAAATCAACCTGATGCGCCGCTGGATGGTAAGGCGCGACGGCAAGGTCGATCTCGGCCTGTGGACCCACACCGATCTTACTTCGCTGCTTGTACCGCTTGACGTTCACGTCTATACTCAGGCCTGGGAGCTTGGGCTCACAAAAAGGCGCTCCAAAGACATCAAGACCGCCGAAGAGATAACCTCACACTTCCGTGACATCTGGCCCGAAGATCCCCTGCTGGGCGACTTCGCCCTGTTCGGATACGGAGTAACCCACAGCAAATAATGCCAAGACTCTTCATTCTGTCGGGCTGCAACGGCGCGGGCAAAACCACCGCGTCCTACACTTTCTTGCCGGAAATCCTGGATTGCCGCGAATTCGTCAATTCCGACGAGTTCGCCAAGAGCCTCTCGCCCTTCGACCCTTCCATAGCTTCGGTGTCGGCAAGCCGCTATATGCTTATGCGCATCCAGTACCTGCTCGACCAGAACGCCGACTTCAGCATCGAAACCACCCTGGCCACGCGTTCGCTGGTGTCGATAATCAAAGAGGCCAGGGAGCGCAACTACAAAATAACCCTCATCTACCTCTGGCTCCAGAATCCCGAGCTGGCAATACAGAGGGTGCGCGACAGGGTAGCTAGCGGAGGTCACAACATACCCGAAGACGTGCTCCGGCGCCGCTACAAGATGGGCATACACTATCTGTTCAACACATATATGCCGCTCTGCGACAACTGGATAATAGCCGATAATACCCATCCGCCTTTTACCGTGATTGCCGAGGGGAACAGTGAGCGTACCCTCATCAAGGACGACGTTACTTTCAAAAAAATCAGATTGCTCCTCGAGGATGAACAACAATAGCGATATATTCGGACTGTCGCTTGCGCAGCTCCGGGCCATAGTATCGGAAGGAATCAAGGGCGGAGACTGGTGTGACCTGTACTTCGAGCAAACCATCTATAACGACCTTCTCCTGCGGGACGGCACTGTTGCCTCCGGCGGCTTCCACCTCGACTATGGCTGCGGAGTCAGGGTCCTCAGCGGCGAGAAAACCGGATATGCATATTCGGAATCGACCGATTTTCAATCTCTTATCGACGCTGCACGGGCCGCTGGAGCCATTGCAGGAAAAAGCGGCACGCTAAAGCTCGAAACACCCCCCGCCACTCCCCCGCCTCCTTACGGGATGCAGCTTCACTGGGACGACGCCGACAAGAAGCAGCTGGCCTCCTGGCTCGAAAAGCTTGAGGCCGCCATCCGCTCCCGCGACTCCAGGCCCTCCAAGATAATCGCGCTGCTCTCCTGGTCGGTAAGCAACATACTGATGTATAACTCCCTCGACCAGCTCAGTTCCGACACCCGTCCACTTGCAAGCGTTACCGTCACCGCAATCTTCAAACAAGGAGACGCCACCGAGCAGCGCAACGTGTCAAGAAGCTTCCGCTGCGGCCGCGAGATGCTCAGCGACGAGCTTATCGACACACTCGCCGGCGAGGCGGTTAAAGACCTCGACGACAGCTTCGCCGCCCGCCGTCCGAAAGGCGGACAGATGAGCGTGGTAATGGCCGCCGGTGCATCCGGCATTCTCCTTCACGAGGCGATGGGGCACGCTTTCGAGGCCGATTTCAACCGCAAAGGCCAGTCGGTATTCTGCGACCGTATAGGCCAGCGCATCTGCAAGCAGGGCATAAACATCATCGACGACGGTACGGTTCCGTTCAACCGCGGGGCCCTGCTTTACGACGACGAAGGTACTCCTTCCCAGAAGACATATATGGTCCGCGACGGAGTGCTGACTTCCTATCTCCACGACCGCATCAGTGCGGCGTGGTACGGAGTGGCTCCCACCGGAAACGGACGCAGGGAATCGTTCCGCTACAACCCCATCCCGCGTATGCGTTGCACCTATATGGAAAGCGGGGCCGACGGCACACTCCAGGACCTCATTTCCGAAGTTCAGAAGGGCGTCTATGTAGATAAGTTCGCCAACGGCGAGGTAAAGATAGGCGAGGGAGACTTCACCTTCTATGTAAACCGAGGCTATCTGATTGAAAACGGGCGTCTTACTATGCCCGTCAAAGACATAAACATCATCGGCAACGGCCCGCGCGCGCTCGCCGACATAGTGGCCGTGGCCGGGGATCTCAAGATTGACGACGGAACCTGGACTTGCGGCAAGGAGCAAAGCGTAGCCGTAAGCTGCGGCATCCCCAGCGTTCTTATAAACAACCTTACAGTAGGAGGAGAATGATCACCGACGTTGAAAAAGCACTTATTAAGGAGTGCCTCGTGTTTGCCGGCGAGGAGGGTGCCAGCGACGCCCGTATCACCCTTACCAAGAGCACCGAAGACCAGATCGCCACACTTGACGGCCAGGTAGATAAGGTCACCCGCTGCGCCGACCGCACCGTAAACATAGCCCTTTTCGTGGACGGGAGTTTCGGGAGCTTTTCCAGCAACAGGCTGGAGAGGGAAAGCCTCAGGCGTTTCATCAGGGGTGCGGTACAGACGGTAAAGATGCTTGCCCCCGACTCCTTCCGAAAGCTTCCCGAGCGGGAGCGCTGCTGCGTTTCTGCCGTGAGCGGAAAGGAAATGAACATTTACGACCCTGCCTATAACGGGATAGACGCCCCGGCAAGACGCAGGGCGGCCCTCGATGCTGCCGTCAGCGGAAAGCCCCTTGAGGGCCTTCCCCAGGGGGTGAAGCTGGTGTCGGAGGAGGGAGAGTACAGCGACTCCGAATACGATGTATATGTGGTGGACAGTCAGGGGCTTGAATGCCGCCACACCGAAACATCCTTCGACTATGGAGTGGAAGTTACTATCGAGGACCCGTCGGGCGATAAATACAGCGACTACTGGTGGACCTCGTCTCCCCTGCTGAGCGATTTTGACGCCTCCGCCTGCGGAAAGACAGCCATACTCCGCGCCTGCGCCCAGATAGGAGCCCGCCCGGAAGAAAGCGGAAAATACAATATGGTAGTAGCCGCCAACGTGGCCTCGCGCCTTGTGAGCCCGCTGCTCAATGCCCTCAACGCCTATTCTCTCCAGCAGGGCAACTCGTTCCTTGTGGGGAGCCTGGGAAGGCAGGTGTTCTCCGGGAATATGACCCTCCTTGACGAGCCCTGGCGCAAGGGCGAAACCGGATCGAAGCTGTTCGACTCGGAGGGAGTCGCCACCAAAGAGGGGCCCATCATTTCCGGAGGAATAGTTATGCGCTACTCCGTAAACACTTATATGTCCGGCAAGACAGGCTTCCAGCCCACGGTGGAGGAAGCCACGCGTCCGCGACTTTGCCCTTTTCCGTCGGAAGCGACAGACCAGAGCGGGCTTATGCAGATGCTCGGCAGAGGCATACTGGTTACCGACTTTAACGGCGGCAACTGCAATCCGGCCACCGGAGACTTTTCCTATGGTATCTCGGGCCAGTACTTCGAGAATGGGAAGCCCCTGCGCCCGGTCAGCGAAATGCTTATAACAGGCAATTTCATCTCGCTCTGGAAGAATTTCCTCGGCGCCGGTTCCGACTACCGACGCTGTGCTACCAAACTGATAGGTTCCCTCGCCTTCGGAGAGGTCGATTTCAGCGGATAAACAAAAAAAGCACCGCTTGCGCAGTGCCTTTGGTAGTGGGTAGGAGAATCGAACTCCTATTGCGAGATTGAGAATCTCGAGTACTGACCGTTATACGAACCCACCGGGTTGGAGTGCAAAGATATGAAGATTTTTTGATTCACCAAACGTTTTGATTAAAAATTCATAACTTTATAGCCATTATGCGCCATATTCTATATTCCGTTCTGTGTTTGCTGGCCATTTGCTCAAGCGCTGCGGCCCAGCAGCATATACTTGTGGAGGCAGAACAGTTCGACGATTATGGCGGCTGGTCGCTCGACCAGCAGTTCATCGAGCAGATGGGCTCGTCTTACCTGCTGGCACACGGTGCCGGAGTGCCGGTAAAGGACGCGGTCACGCGCATAGAAGTTCCCAAACGCGGACGATACTACATCTACGCCCGCACGTACAACTGGACATCCCCTTTCTCTCCGGGAGAGGGGCCCGGCAAGTTTAAGATCTGCGTCGGCGGAAAAGCCCTCACGTCAATCGGCAGCTCGGGAAAAGGATGGGAATGGCAGCTGGCCGGCAGGGTCCGCCTGGGCAAGGGAACGGAAGATCTTTCAGTCAAAGACCTCACTGGCCTGGAAGGTCGTTTCGACGCTATACTATTCAGCACCAAGGCGCTCAGCGAGGAGCAGTTAAAGGCTTTCAGGCCCTTCCCCGCCGCAGTTCCCCAGGCAAAAGATGCCGGAAGCTTCGACCTTGTTGTCATAGGCGGCGGGTATTCCGGAATTTGCGCGTCCGTAGCGGCGGCAAGGCAGGGCCTCCGGGTCGCCCTGATACAAGACAGGGCTGTCCTTGGCGGCAATAATTCGTCGGAAATACGGGTGCAGCTTGGCGGAGCGATCGACTGCCAGCCTTACCCCAACCTGGGCAACCTGCTAAAGGAATTCGCCCCCACGCGTAAAGGCAATGCAATGCCCGTTGAGTATTATGGGGACGCTGAAAAGATGCGCATTGTGACCTCCGAGCCCAACATCAGCCTGTTCACTCTCACCAAGGTGCTTGAAGTCGAAAAGTCAGGCAGCCGGATAGTGTCCGTTACCGGCCGCCACGTGGTTAGCGGAGAGAGGCTGCGCTTCTTTGCACCTCTGTTTGCCGACTGCACCGGCGACGGCACTGTGGGCACCATTGCAGGCGCCGATTTCCGTACCGGACGTGAGGCCCGCAGCGAATACGGTGAGCCCCAGGCCCCGGAGCAGGCAGACAATATGGTGCTCGGCGCTTCGCTCCAGTGGAGTTCAAAAAAAGACGATGCCCCCAGCAGTTTCCCCGAATTCGAATACGGCCTGGTCCTGGACGAGCAAAGCTGCCAGCGTATGACCAAGGGCTCCTGGACCTGGGAAACCGGTATGTTCAGCGACCAGATACTCGAAGCCGAGCAGATACGCGACTACGGGATGCTGGCAATATATGCCAACTGGTCGTATATCAAGAACAAAGCCTCTTTCCGCAGCGAATTCGAACGCCGCTCCCTCGACTGGGTATCATTCAACAGCGGCAAGCGCGAGAGCCGCCGCCTTATGGGCGATTACGTGCTGAGCGGCAACGACATACTGCACAACATACAGTTCCCCGACGGAACCTGTTCCACTTCCTGGTCTATCGACATCCACTACCCCGAGCCCGAAAACCACCGGTACTTCCCTGGCCGGGAGTTCAAAAGCGTATGCGACCAGGAAGAAACGCCCGTGAGCCCTATTCCCTACCGCTGCCTGTATTCGCGCAACATAAGCAACCTGTTTATGGCAGGCCGCGACATCAGCGTGACCCACGTAGCCCTGGCCTCGGTGCGGGTGATGCGCACCTGCGCGATGATGGGCGAGGTGGTGGGACTTGCCGCCAAGGTTTGCACCGACTACAGCTGCACCCCTCGCGAACTGTGGCCTGCGCACTTCGATGATCTCAAGCTGCTGATGACCAAGGGCGCAGGAGACCCGTCGGCACCCAACCTCCAGATGACCAACATTGGACGCAATGCCCACCACTTCTTCGAAAAGCCGCTCACCGAACGTATCACACCGCCGCACAGCGTCAAAGAGGCCGACTGGAGTGCAGATGTAAACGGATGCAAACTGGAGATGGTTCTGGTAGAGGGGGGATTGTTCCGTATGGGAGCGGACGGCCGCGCCGCTTACACGCACGTGGATGAGCTTCCAGCCCACGACGTAAGGCTCGACACTTACTACATAGGGCGGTACGAAGTGACAAACGCTCTTTGGTGCGCCGTAATGGGCTCGACGCCCGATAGCAGCAGCGAACTGCTGCCCGTCCAACGTAAGACCCGCACCGAGATCGCCGTCTTCTGCGACAAACTGAAAGCGCTCACCGGACGCTCTTTCCGGCTTCCCACCGAAGCCGAATGGGAGTATGCAGCCCGCGGCGGGCGCTACTCAAAGGGTTTCCTCTACAGCGGCAGCAACGACTGGGCCGACGTGGCCTGGATCAACCTCACTTCAGGAGGGGTAATGCATCCTGTGGGCACCAAACTGCCAAACGAGCTGGGCATTTACGATATGAGCGGCAATGCCTGGGAACTCTGTTCCGATCTTTACGGGCCCTACTCCCCCGCCACCGTAAGTAATCCCCTGGGCGCTGAAAAAGGCGCGTATGCAGTTGTGCGGGGAGGAGGCATATTCGGAGGAACCAACAGTTGCAGGGTCACTTACCGCAGCTTCGACGCACCCGAAAGTAACCTGGTCATCAACGGCTTCCGCATAGTGATGGATAAATAAGAAAAATTATTTATATTTGTGAAAACCATAACCAATATTTTGTATGAAAAAGTATTTTGCTGAATGTCTAGGCACATTTGTCCTGACTTTCCTTGGTTGCGGAACTGCAATGTTCCTTGGATGTGGTGATACTGCCGGCGTCGTCGGCACAGCCATTGCCTTCGGTCTTGCCGTTGTAGCTATGGCCTACACCATCGGCGGCATCAGCGGCTGCCACATCAATCCTGCTATCACCCTCGGCGTAGCTCTCTCCGGCCGTATGAGCTGGAAAGACGCCTGCGGCTACTGGGTCGGCCAGTTCATCGGCGGTATCATCGCCGGCGCTCTCCTGCTCCTCATCGTCAACGTTACTGGAGCTCCCGGAGCAATGGGCAGCCCCGAAGGCCTCGGCGCAAACGGAGTGGCCAATGCCGGAGGAGCCGGCGGAGCATTCCTCGTGGAAGTCATCGCCACATTCCTCTTTGTACTTGTAGTGCTCGGCACCACGGACGGTAAAGTGGGTGCAGGCAACCTGGCAGGCCTTGCCATCGGCCTGAGCCTCATCCTGATCCACCTTGTGTGCATCAACCTCACCGGTACTTCCGTGAACCCTGCCCGCTCGCTCGGTCCTGCAATCTTTGCCGGCGGCGACGCTATCAAAGACGTTTGGGTGTTCATCTGCGCACCTCTTGTGGGCGGTGCACTGAGCGCACTTTGCTGGAAGTGTCTTGCTCCCAAGGAGAAGTAAGAGATTTCAGCTCAGTTAATTGAGCGAAAAGAAAAAGCCCGGGGTTCCTTGAACTCCGGGCTTTTTGCCTATCTTGACGCAAGCAATTATTTCTTGCGGGCTTTGTAGCGCTGGTAGAACTGATCCACACGGCCGGCGGTATCGACGATCTTCATCTTGCCGGTGTAGAAAGGATGAGAAGTATTGGAAATCTCAAGCTTCACAAGAGGATATTCGACACCCTCGATAGTTATCGTCTCCTTGGTGTTGGCGCAACTGCGGGTGATGAATACATCTTCGTTGGACATATCCTTGAAAGCTACAAGGCGGTAGGTTTCGGGATGGATTCCTTGTTTCATAAAACTAGTTTTAAAAAATCGGCCGCAAATATAGCACTTTTTCGATAAATAACAATGCTTTGCCCGCAAAATCGCACAGCGCATTGCACCTGTCACGCCAGAGCCCCGCAGAAACCCCGCCGCCCTTTCCGCCCCGCAGTTTGTCCTCGCAGAGGGCCGGTTTTGAGGACAAAGGGCGGGAAAACTGAGTTTTGTCCTCACGGAGGGCTGGTTTTGAGGACAAACGGCGGGAGAAGGCGTTTTTTCGGTAATATATATTTCACAAATCGGCCACTGGTGGCTTGCAGTGCAATACCCCCCCTCAATAATCCAGGGGTTTACGGCACCAAACTACCCTGGGCGGCATTTGGTGGCGTATCGTTTACCGGAAGGGGCCAGGAAAGACCGGGAAAGACCTGGAAAGATCGGGAGGACAGTCAACAACGTGCCGTGCCGGCCGCTGGCTGGGCTGGCCTGCTACGAATTCAGCCTAATTCGTGCCAGGGCCGCCCTATATTCGACCAGCCTGGCACATCTCAGCGAAGTTCACTAAGCGGGATCACCGCCATGATTTCTCCTTCATATCCGCCGCCGATAGCATAAGGGAAATAGTAAATGACCAGTCCCTCACGAATCAAGGCGCAGCCGCTCCTGTCGTTTAGTGTCTCCATCGGATCAAATGTGCTCCTGTCGGGGTTCTCATCGACCCATAACTTCCCTGTGGAGTTCTTCAGGTATTTGTAAAGTATCTCAGCAAGCGCCTGCCAGCGACTCTTGGGAACAAAGTCTTCAAGGGTTGCTACACGACCGGTTTTCTTGTCTACTGAATAGTAGGCCTGGGTCGTGTTGTCTCCACAGCTGAGCATATCATACCAGGTGGCCACATAGAAGGTGCAGTATTTATCGGTCTGCCAACAGTCCGTCAGCAAGAAACCACTCTGCTCATTCATCTCGCCGTGCAGGCCGTCTTCCTGACATTCGTGCCGGACGGATTCCTCGATGCGTCGGATATATTGACGGCAAATATCCCCGGCCGATTTTACGGCCAGCACATTCTCCGGCTCAGTATTTCCAGTCGGATCATCGCAGCACACGACTTCATACCATGCTGCCATTTTGGATGCCCAGTCCAGAAGTACCCTTTCCTGCGGGCAGCGTACGGCCATGACTACACGCCTGGCATAGCAGGTATCTTTTGGACAGAGCACATAGCAGGAACTGTACTTGAGCCCCGGAACGGGAGGTATAGTGGATGCCTTGACACCGGGGGTCCGATCGTAGGGGTCGCGCATTCCGAAATAGATTTGCGACGGGTAATTGCTGTGGCTTATGGTCGGGGTGTTCCAGGCTCCTCTGTAATTCTGGGCGCTGACGGAGAGCGCAAATGACAGCAGGATAAAGATTGCTATTGTTAATCTTTTCATTGTAATCTTATTGTTGGATATGCTTATAGAAACGTTCGAAATCTTTGGCAAGGGTTGACCGCAGAGTCAATTCATCCTCCGTCTTGGCATCGAAGGTCAGGACATCCTCGTACACTTCTTTCAAATGAGCCACCTTGTCTTGTAAGTTCTCAAATATGACTGCCGTTGTATCGTACTGCAGAAGCCGCCATTCTGTTTCGCGAAGATTGTTTATGGACAGGCTTCTGTATTGTCCGTACCAGGCATTGGCGAAATCTTTGACCGCCATAAATCGTCTGATATTGCCATAAGCTTTTAGCTCCTCCCGGCTCACGGAGTCTATTTTGTTGACGTTCTCAAAGCCCCTTTCCCAGCTGGACACCTCCCCGTTGGACGGCGCCGCCAGCATAAATCTGGCTTTGTTTATCGGCTTCCAAATGTGCTCCAGTTTTACATAATCGGATTCTTCGTCCAGGATTCCCAAATCATTGATAATCAATCTGTAATACTGTAGTCCTTCCAGTGTCAGTGCGTCAGGAACGGCATCCAGCGCTTCCTTGTATTTGCCTTCGTGGTAGTAGCTGCGAACAAGATCCTCTTTCGCTTCGTCCACATAGCCCTCTAAACCTATATCGATAATTGCCTGGTATTCAGCTCGTTCTTTGTCTGTTTCACCTAACATTAATAATGCAAAAGCTTTGCAGGAGTGGTAATAGCTCAGCAGCACTGCATCATCGCCAGCCAGCGACAGTGCGCTGTCCAGATATGCTACAGATTCCTTGTGCTTCCCTTCCAGCCCAAGGGCACGACCTTTCCAGCAATAGTTCTTGGCGTTGCGTTCTGCGGCCAGGGCGGAATCCGCTTTTGCAGAGAAAACACTGCAATCATTGAAATCCGGACCAAGCTCTTTCATTTCCCGGACAATCCAGTCATCATCACGAATTGGCTTTTGTTGTGAGTCATTGTTAAATTGGCAACCCGTCAAGGAAAGCGTTGCCAGAATCAGGGCGAGGAAATACTTCTGCATAATTAATACTTTTTTTTACGTTATCTCATCAGGAAAGGGTAGTTTTCGGTGTCTTTCAGCGCCAGGCAGGTTCCGCGGGCTACAGCCTTGAGCGGGTCTTATGCCACCCGGAACTGGATGTTGACCTTGTCGGTGAAGCGCTGAGCGATGCCGCGAAGGAGCGACCCGCCGCCGGCAAGCCAGATGCCGTTCTTAACGATGTTGGAATACAGCTCCGGCGGTGTACGTTGCAGGACCTTGATAATCTCTCCCTCGATCTTGGAAATCGTCTTGTCGATGCAGCAGGCGATGTCGCGGCACGATATGGCGGCACGGGTCGGATGGGCGGTCACGAGGTTCTTCCCCTCCACGAAGAAATCATCCGGTTCTTCTTCCTGCGGCAGCTCCGGCAGCACTGCACCTACTGCGAACTTTATCTGCTCCGCTGTGGTGCGGCCGATGCTGATGTTGTCCTGCTGGCCCAGGTAGTCGATGATGTCTGTAGTTATCTCGTTGCCAGCTATGTGGATGCTGGACGACTCCACGATGCCGCCGAGAGAAATCACAGCAATCTCCGTCGTGCCACCACCGATATCGACTATCATATTGCCGTTGGGGGCGGTGACATCGATGCCTATGCCCATCGCCGATGCCATTGGCTCATAGATTAGGTGAACGTCGTGGGCGCCGGCGTGCTCGGACGAGTCCCTGATGGAACGCATATCAACCGGCGTACCACCGCCGGGAATGCCTATTACCACCTTAAGTGACGGCTTGAAACGCCCCCTGCGGCCGATTGCTTTGCGGATGAAGCCGGTGAGCATCTTCTCCGCAGCATCATAGTCAGCTATTACACCGTTCATAAGCGGGCGCACCGTATAGATCCGCGGCGGCGTGTGATCCTCTATCAACTGCGCCTGGCCGCCAATGGCGACAAGCTTCTCGGTCTTTGTCTCCACTGCTATTATGCTGGGCTCGTCAAGCACGACCTTATCGTCCTTGAATATCACCGTGTTGGCCGTCCCCAGGTCTATGGCCAACTCTTGATGGAAAAAGGACATCCCTACTACAAATCAAAGTACACATACTCTGTCCCGACGTAAGCTTTATACATAAAGCGCTGTTCCATCGGTTCAGCGGAAGAATAAGAGCATTTGTAAACAATTGGTTTGGTTGCTATTGGATCCCAAGTTCCGGTTTGTCTTGAGTATCTTGCAACCACTCGCATATTCGTGTTAGAACTATATGCCGATTGACTTGAGGGTCCAATCTCTACGCGGATTCTCATCGTCACATAGTTACCCCAAACATCAACTTTGAATGCTGAGACATTCTGAGTTTCCAAATTAGATTTAGCATTTGACGGACTTTGTCTTAGTATGTAAGGGGTGTCGTTTATCCAGGGATCTAATTGGGGTTGGTTTTGTGGCTGACTTTGTCTTGGTATGTAAGGTGTAAATTCGACTCCACCAACTTGTGCGAGAGCTGAGGTGCTCAGCATCATTGCAAAAAGAATTAATAAACGTTTCATTGTTTTGAAAATTTATAGTTAAACAAATTGTTGTGTTTCAACTCCACGCTTTGTTTATGTCATTATTTAGAAATCATAAACAACTAATTGACGATGGGGCCTGAAACTTTTCTACAAAGTTCGAAAGATGTACCCTTTCTTGAAAAAAAGAAGGGCTCAAAAATAAACTATTCTTTCTCTGTTTACCTCTGAAGTGTTGTTGACATAAACAATGTAGCTAAAGGATATTGCAATGACACTGACACAAGAAGAGAGACAAGCGGCGCTTGCCGCGCTTGATAAGTATTATGGCATCAACAATGCACTTATTCCACAACAATTAAAGAGCACTGAGGGTGGAAGCATTACTATTAACGCCTCCTGGGATTCTGCCTCTTTGCTGAAGGCTTTCGAAAAGATAGACGACCCACGTCAGCATCAGCAACTTCTTAATACTCTCTTTTTGCTTGTCTGTTGCCTCCTGGAAAGCCCGGTGCTACAAAGAGATCTAAAAACTGACGAACTATTTGAGCAAATGAAACAGAGGGATTATCTACGCCTCTACAAACTCAGAAGAAGCAGCAGGGACGGCGAGACCATTTTTATACGGAATGCTAAGAACAACATCCGTATAAATAATTATTCAAATTGGTTCATGAATGAATTTTTGGATCCATTCATAACGGAAAAACTATCAGGAATTGCTGATTTAAACGCGGCTTTGAAAAGTCTGGATGAACCTGTCCCCATCAAAAAAGGGCGCCGTGCTAGTGATCCGCGAGTCGCCGTTCTGCTATGGGGGTCGTATAAGTTGATTACCGATGATATAGCATTTGCCACACCTATGCCCAACAACCTATGTAACTTTCTTATCACTCTCCTACAACTCGCCCTGGTGCTGCCAGCATCTCCAGTTATTGATACTTTCTGGATCAGGGCTCAACTCCGTTACATAAGATCACGCCCGAATGAACCTCGATTCCCTCTGCAATAATCTTTTAAGTTGCAGATTAATAATACTATACTTGCCGCATTTTGCCAAAGGGTCAATCCAGCATAATAAATGGTGCCCAGTAAACAGGGTCGTTGAAATCTTCGCTGAGGATCATATCTAGCCGGGCACATCTGAATGCTTCGTATTTGCTTTTTCCCTTGGAAAGATGGAGATAAAACTGCTGCATAAAGAAAGATGTTGCCCGATCATTCACACTCCATAGCGTCAGCAACAGCGTCTTGGCTCCTGCCTTTTTGAACGCGCTTTGTATTCCAACAACGCCATCCTGAGAGATGCGGCCAAGTGCAGTATTGCAGGCACCAATAACCACAAGTTCGCAGTTGTGCATATCAAGTCTGGCTATCTCCTCAGCATAAAGTAATCCATCATTAAGTTTAAATGGGAGCCTCTCTCCATTGATTGTGTGGCCTGCGCCAGAAAACAACAGGCCACAACTTTTGTAAGCTATTTCTTCATCCGTGAGATCAAAAGCCTTTTGTGGCGGACGGACAGTCTTGAACGAATGGGAGGAGATGTGCATAACATAGGGCTCATTGCGACGGACATCTTGTCTGAAACGCTCCTCTGTGGCCTCGGGGCCGGTATTTACAACAGCATTCCACTTATTAAGGTTAAATATAAATTTTATCTCATTCCGGCTGTTGGGGAGGGTGGAAAAACCGGCTCGTGTTCCGTCTTCAGCTGCGCCAAAATCAATACCATCCGACGCCCAGCCGTCACAATCTTCAAACAATTCTTGTCTTGGGCCAGAGTGAAGGAACCAGCAGTGCTGATTCATTGCAGAAGGCTCCGCCAGATAATTCATTCCACCGTAAAGGACAAAACGTGTATAAATAGGATTAAGGGAATTATCGTTCACTCCAGTGGTAATATCCGATACTCGATAAAACTTATACTTTTCAAAACACCGCTGTCCTCTTTCGTCAGTCAAGGCCTCAAGATTAATAAAATGTAATTCGCCTGCTGGAGAGAAAATGACCTTGTCTCCATGTCTGAGCAGATGAACTAAAGGCGTCAGTATCAAGTCATAGGCCTGTCGGGAATAAGCGTTGTCGTACAACGCCGCATTTTTAGCCAGTGCGTCAATCTCACTGCCATTCCCTAGTACAACGGTGGTTGAAATTTTTTGCCCTCCTCGCCGGACCGATGCTGAATACTCCCCTTCCGAATAGTTAAACTCAATTGCCACCTCATTCTTTCGGAGTTGGCCGAAAGCCAATACCGGAAAGAATAGCAAAATGAGAACGAGTAACTGTTTGACCATATTAGAAAGAATCCAGCAGTGACTGAGCCTCCTCGGCATAAGCGCCTTCGTTGCGCGCTATCTCTTTAAGAATGCGGCGAGCCTTGAAATACCGTCCCTGACGCATCGCGCACACGGCGCTCAGGAGATCAAGTTCCTGCCGGTCTGCTTCCAGTTGAATCAGATAATCGGGGTCTGTTGACGAGGGATCATCAATCTCGCGATTGAGTTGCTCCCGCGCATCCTCAATCTTGACAAGAGCCTCCTTAATCCTCTTTTCCTGCATGAGGGCAGTGATTTCAGAACCGCCCATCTGACCTGCTACAGGGTCGAAGGCATAGCCGGCGACTTGTGTTTTATGACCAATCGTCCAGCCTCCAGCAGCAATGAGTACCAGGCAGGCGGCAAAGCTGTAACTTGCAGTAATCCAATGCCTGCGTCTTCTCCTGTTTCGAGCTTCAACGCGCTGCAAGTATTCCCGTGCGCCTTTTTCCCGGACTGCGCACTCCAGCATTTCGTCCAGATTGAAATCTTCTTTATTCATATAAGTACCCAAGGTCTTTAAATTGTTTTTTTACGAAGTCTCTTAGCTTTTTGAAGCAGCGGGAGCGTTGTGTGCCAACTGTTTCTGCGCTGGCATAATGCATAATGACGGCAACTTCTTGATAGCTCTTTTTCTCGAAGCTGGTCAAGTTCAGCAGCTTGTTGCAGGGATAGGGCATCTGGTCAACATCAGTGCGAATCAACTTCAACATAGCCCCACGTTCTTCATCATACTCATCTTCTAACTCCTTGGAATTTAGAATTTTGTCCGTATCATACACTAAAGGCGGCTGCTGCTTGCGCCGCTTGTTGAACAAAATGTTCAGACCGATTTTATTGATATACGTCTGAAATTCACCTCCGCCATGTTTCCACTCAGTCAGCCTGCCGGTATGGATATTGTTGAATAATGCCGTGCAGGCATCAGTGTATAAATCCAAGGCATCTGCAGTGCAAAGACCCTGATTTGCGCGGAACAGCCGGATAAATGGGCCCTTGTATGTCTCGTAAACCTGCTCGAAAGCAGATAAATCGCCGGCAGCAATCCTTTTTATCCAGTAGTCAATCATTTGAAGATAGTTTTGTGCATTAATGAAGAGGGGGCAGATAGTTCCGGGGTCTGATGTTTTCTTGCTGGCATTGGCAGTGAATTATATACACGTTTTATCTCTTTCTCAAGCTTCTCTGCATTTATTCCTGCGCAGAGAACCTGAGATATGGTATATGTAAGGCGGCCGTAACGAATTCCGTCCACTTCTACCTCGTAATTGGTCTGGAATGACTTACAAGCACTGAGAGTAATCCAAGTTTCCGTAACATTGTTTTGCGACAGGGGCCTCCCGGTTAATGGTAGCTTGAAACTATCGTATGTACCGCGATGTGGAGCTTTATCTTCGCATTTAGCCCTTTGCACACCTCCGCTATGGCAGGCATCAACAACAAGGAGCAAGCGGCCGTTCTTTCCCAAAGCATCCTGGATGGCGCTCATATGTTGACTTAAAACATCATCGGTAAGATGATGCTCTCCTTTATAGCCGTTCCAATTGTACGCTATGGCAGCATCATATGGAACAATAGCTTCGTCGTAGTGGTCATTGAAGTCACGTAGAACTTCATCGCCGTCAATATCGGTAATCTGCTGCCCGTGGCAACTGAAATGGATGTAGATTTGGTCTCCCGAGCACGCCTGTTCCTTTAATAGCCTGAGAGCTTCGATGATGCCGCTGTAAGTCGCATCCGCATCCTCCAGGCAGACAATATCTTCAGGGTGGAATCCGTTGCGATCCAGCATCTTAAGAAGAATCGCCTTGTCGTTGTGGCTCGCCAGACTGTTCCAACCCGACCCTGACGGGTAATCGCCTATAATAACAAGTAGCGCCCGCCTGGTTGCACCCCCTGCGAGGATGGTCAAAGACAGAAATAAGATTATTGTTGTAAGCCTTTTCATTGCAGTTTCCCGGCCCAGCGTCCGCCTCCTTCAGCCTCAGCAAGCGCAGCTGCCTTCTGATCATAGTAATGCACTTCTACTATGTACTCGTGTCCCATCATCAAGTTCCAAATGGTAAGGATTGCACAGCCAAAGTAAGATTGTCGGTTATGGTCTTCGCTATTGTAAAAACGGTGTGATACCTGGATGACGGGGCTTGCCACATATTTTGTCAGCCGGCCCTTCCTGTCCGGTATCTCCACCAACCCCATACCGATTTGATTAGATTCCCACGTGTAGTATTTGGATTTAGCTTTCTCGTCTGCTGCCAAACGACTGGCCAACTCAACAGCTTCGTCCTCGTCTATGCACTCCCGGTAGATGACATCCATCTGGAACACGGTCTGAGTCTTTGCACTCGCCTCCAGGTGGATGACGGTCGGGTATCCTTCAAGTTCTCCAAGCAGGAACTCCTCCTTGTGGCGGCCATAAAACAGGCTGTCCTCCTTGGCCTGTGTCTTGACAAGCTTGAACCCCTGCTGCTTGAACTGCGCAGTCGTCGCCTTTAGCGGCTCACCGAAGGGAATGTTCCGGAAGTGCATGGCGGGTTGAGCTGCCACTACAAAAGAAAAAGGTAAGAATAGAGGAACTATAAGAGAACGCAGTATATGATTATCATGATTCATACAAGATTTATGCTAACTGCCATTTACCATCCTTAGAGAGAGGATGATATTCAACATAATTGCCAAATTTATCCATAATACCACACTGTTGTCCTCTAGGGCCTTCATAGAGGCATAGCCCTTCTTGAAAATGTCCGAGCCACATATACTCTTGAGGCACTATAACATTACCATTCCTATCAATATAGCCTGAAACCACAAAGGAATACCTCCCCGGATAATTAGGGCCAGAAATACGAATAAGACCTTCATCAACCCAGACATCCGAATACTCTAACGGAAGCACAGAATACCCCTTGTGTGTAATAACACCACATTTCCCATCTTTCTTTACTACACATAAGTTGCTCTCCAGAACAAGGAGGGAATCGTATTCGGGGGAAATGACAAAATAACCTTCGGGTGTAATGGCGCCTTCCTTGTCGTTGACTTTATATGAACGTATATCTTGTCTCCAAATTGTCGGATCAAAAATGCGACGACGGACAATTTGCCCGTCTATGCCACGAATCACTACCCTTCCATTTTCTATTACCTCTTTCTCTCCATATCCCTTCGGTAGTGTCGGGAAGCCGTTTTCGTCTATATACAACTCCGTGCCACCTAGAACAACTTTTGAGCAGCCGTCCTTAAACTTATCTGCTTTATCGAAACGAAAAGGGATCTTAATCTCTTTTGTTTTATGGCAGTAATACCCCCATTTCTTTTCTTTTTGAATTACTATAAAGCCTTCACTATATTCACCGACATCATCGAATTCAATAGGGACGACAACCAGATTTCCAAAATCTATCATACCATATTTATTGTCCTTTCTTACAATAAAATAATTATTGTTAGAAATAGACGAAGGTTTTATCAAATCGTATTCAAAAGGGATGATAAGTTCACGAGTTAGCGCGCATACGCCTACCTTTCCCTCTTTCTTGACAACGAAATAGCCCTTTGAATCAAGAATATCAATTCTATCAAATCGTGCTGCCAGAATGGTGTTCCCATATCTATCTAGAATTCCATATCCACCCTCAAACATCTGCGAATGGCAAACAATAAAGACCCCGGGGGCTTCATAATAGCGGTGATCATAAGATGTATAAGGCTCTGGGATTACACTTCTTCCATATTCTAAATCATATGCATTCCACCCGGGCTTGTCATCTCCACTTATATTTTTAGAATATTCAACTAAACCATTCTTTATGTCGCCAAGAGAATTGTTGAAGAGATCGAGATCCCATTTCGCAAGTACATTATAGTTATACTTATAATTGACATATTCCCCACAGCACGTACAATATTTCTGATTAACAGGGACACTACCACGGCACGCCGGGCATTTCACATACCCGTTAACTGAACAATCGTTGATATGAACAACTTTATGAGTTTTAACCATTATACTTCTGTTTTTCTTTCGCGCTCCTAATGCTAACCAATAATTGTAATACGACTATTGCATTTTGGACTGTCTGCCCCTATTACCTACATTCAGTAGGCACGTCTAAGTATTGCGCATAATCACCTACCCCCTTACGAGACGAATCATCAAGGTTATTTCCTCACTAAGAAACTTAATTTAACGCTGTTCCCCAATTGAAGCACAAAAAACAAACTGCCATGTTCGTCACGCGTGGAATTCCAGAAACCATTTCGTTATAAAAAGTAAGAATTAGATGTAACAAGGTACTAGCTTTGTTTATAAACAAAAGGTGGCGCGATTGCTTCTAAGTGCTCCCTTAAAAAGGCACTCTTGGTATTCGTGTCATCATTATTCCGCACATCATATCTCGCTGGCAGAACAATGTTTTGCATAGAACGATCATGGACAGATGAATAAATTATTCCATCGAAGAATAGGACGTCATTATTTCTCTGAAGGAAAAGCATGTTGAAGAACAATTGCGAGAAAAGGTACTCTTCATAAAAACTTCTATCATTGTGATTATACATCGCTTTTGAAAGACATAAGCAATAGAACGGATAGAGGAGTAAGAAACAAAACTTTTCGTAAGCGTTCATCTCATCAATCTCCGTATCCATTGGAATTCTTAGGTCCAACAATGATATGTGTCTATTAGGCTTAAGTCGGAATTCTTGAATATATCGTATTTGCTTTGGCTTATGATTTCCAAGTTCTAAACTACAACAATCAGCAGAACTCGCCAAATACATACAAATAGTTCCAGTCAAGTTAAACCTTGCGTTAGAGGCTTTCTCGCGAAGATTGAATGGAAGGTTCCAGCAATCCTCGATAGGCTCTTTTTCATCACGCCCACGATAAAGTTTAAGTTTTGGGTCAAGTTGTAAAACAAAATAGTTGGCAAGGACATCCTTTAGGCGATGACCTATTGCGGAACTAGATGTAAGTAATCGGGTTAGTTTGATTAATGAAGAATAAAGATCCCCATTGTATGAGTCAGCAAGGATAGATAAACACTGCTTGTGTATATTAGAAATTAAACTAATAAACCTTCTTTTTGTCGGATTTCCTTTTAATTCTCCAGATTCTTGCAAAAGTAAATCTAATTGTTCAGCAGGAAGATGGGACAAATCAATCTCATATTGAGTAAACTGCTGTTGAATGAACGCATAAAAAGAAAGCTTTCCTTCAAAAGCAAGAGGAAGACTGTTCGCAATAGTTTTTAAGAAAGTATTCATGAGCAATATTAGATGTTATTTATTTACCGAAAAGAATTGGAAACCATTCTGATGAAGAAAGTATTAGCCATAGTGTAAATAAACCAAAGAAAACAAATAAAAACCAATTAGCACTTCGCTGCGCGCTCCTTTCTTTCAGTTTTTGTAACTCTTCTTGACAACGTACGTCTTCTTCCTTCTTCCTTTGTCTCTCTTCTTCTTCCTTCTGCTCTTTTAGTCGTTTAAGGTGTTGCTCTCGATTTGTTCCACACTTATTACAATTAGGATACTGTGCAGAATATCTATGCCCACATTTAGGGCAACTAACGAATAGTTGTTCTCCGCAAAATGGACAATACTCCGAATCTCTTGGAATAATTTCTCCACATTTCCAACAAATGGAAGTCGAGAGGGTATCAATGTGAGGAGTTCCAGGAGATGATGACATATTATGGGATGCTCCTCCTCGCTCTGGATATCCATTGAACTCGCCTAGAGCACCAACCTTGTCCGCTCCGCAGTGCTGGCAAGTATCACCAGAGCCGAATTCTTTTCCACATTTATTGCAAGTCATGATTATATATTCCTATTTCGTCATGTATACCAGATTAGTTCAACATATTGTGTTGTTGGCTTTAGTTGTAGAAATCAATAACCGATTAATGGGCGGGACTACATCTCCCCGTGAACATATAGAATCGCATTTATACACTCTGCCTCAAGTGCTTCCTCATTAAGACAGTCTCTTCTACACCAATATGTTTTATCTCTAATAATGGCCTGCACGACTGTTTCTACTCGGGCATCTATTGGATAATGATTAATGACATAACTCTCCAGATAGTGAATCTTTACCGTAGGCGCTAAGTTGATAAAGGAAGAATTTAACTCGAAATAGACGGCCATTTCCTTGATGTAATTATAGACTTTATCAAAGATTTTGCTTAGCCTCAGTTCTGAAGTCATTGCCTTTTTACTATTCTCAACCGCCAGTAAATGGGCGGGCTTTTCTCTCTCTGTTTGACGAAGCGCTTCTTTCTGCCTCTGCTTTTGTAATTCGTCATTATAATTCCTATCATCCTTTGCCTTTTTGAGCTCTTCACGATTCGTCCCGCATTGGTTGCAAATAGAATACTTTGCAGAATACATATGCCCACACTTGGGGCAGGTCGCAAATAGTAAAGTTCCACAAACAGGACAATATTTTGAATCCCCCGGAATAACCTCTCCGCACTTCCAACAAATCATAGACGGGATATCCTCAATGCGTGGAGATACTGAATGAGAAGAAGAGCAGTACTCGCTTGAATAAGGTTCAGCGTTAGTTGATTTCTTGGGTATCGAGTATCCGCTAAACTCGCCAAGCGCCGAAACTTTATCGGCGCCACAGTGCTGACAGATTTCGCCATCCCCAAATTCTTTTCCACACAGTTTGCACATCATGGCTCAAGGTCCCTTTTTATTATTATTTCCAGTTCTTTAAGTACACCTAGATTAGTACTATTTGCCATTACCTTCTTGAATAGGGCTTCAGCGAGAGCATTCTTTTCCGGATTATCAACAAATCTATCCGGGTGGCATCGTCTCAATAAGTTTTTAAACAGTTGGTCCACTTCGGCTCTATTATTAATCGCAGAGAATACGGAAGAGAGATCAAGTTCTTCTTTTTTTATTTTTTCTATAAGTTCTTTGCGAGTACGATTCTTCCTAAAAAAAAGCATAAGCACAAATCATTAGATAGGGAGAATCCCGCCAAAGTCTACGAAATCACGGATTCTCCATTGGCCAAATCGACCATTACGTTCATCCTTAATGTATAGGGTATCCCAGTGCAGGACAAACATCCTTCTAACAAGAGCTTTGTTTTCCAAGATAATCCTGCCAATAAGTAATACGTCCTCATATGGGACATCAACACCACTGATAACCTTGACAATAAAGCCACTGACAGGGCGTGGCGCAGAATATTCGTGTTTATAATTTGGATTCCCTTCGCACACGTCTGCCTGGAAAAGAGCATCGACGGAAAGCATAGTAAAACTATTTAATGCCGTGGCATTAAACGTATTAATAAAGCGCCTCCTTTCAGCAGCATCCTTTGAGAAAAAACCGACTATCTTTTGATACCAGCCCATAAGAAAAGAATGTCTACCATCTTTCGTTTATCAACGAAAAGTTTTCGCTCCTCATTCATAGACGAGGTCGAAAACACTTTCATCAGTATGTAATGTCCCGAGGGACACCTACAAATATAAGAAATGTATCTGAAAAAAGAACCGACAGCACCGGAAAAGAAAGCTGTCAGTTGTTTTCCTGATCGAAAAGATCTTGCAGATCAATACACAAAGAGTCTACTGACCGATTAAAGATACCTATGAAAATCCATCTTCTCATGCAGGATTCTGTCTACCCAGACGGAACCATCACTATGCTTTTCGAAGAATATGATGTGATGTCCTTTCATAAAGCCCAATAGTTCTGGGCTTATCACGCTAAAGTCCCTACGGAGATAAGGCTGAATGGTTGCAAGATTCCTGATAGATATGTACAATTGACGATAGTAGTCCGAGGCCTGTTCTTCTGACCATTCACTTGCAGTATATTTCCAAATTCCCTCCAAATCCTCAATCGCCTTCCTGGAAATATGATACTTGCTCATTACTTTTGTTTTTTCAAATTGCTCAGATGAGCCTCAAAATCAAAATCTTCCACATAGCCACTTGCCTCGCCTACTTCAATGGAGGCTCTGAGCGCGGCTATCCTGCGTTCATCTTCTTCCAGCCTCTTGAGCCCGGCACGAATGACTTCACTGGCATTTGCATATCTGCCTCCAAGCACACTTGCTTGTATGAATTCGTCAAAATGACTTCCCAGTGCTACTGTAGTGGTTTTCATAACAATCAACATTATTGCTCAAACATAAGAAATATTCTTATGTTATCCAAACGTCTCGCCGCGCCGCAGCCGGGAAGCAAGTTCCTTAATAAAGGCAACACCGCCGGTGGCGGATTTCCTGACCCTTGTCCTAAATAGTTTACCAGATTCCTATCCAGGGGCCAGGGAACTTACTCCCGCCAGAGTTCCGGCTTGGTGTTGCCAACTTAATATGCGGTCCTCCTAAAAACCACAAAGCGAGCCAGGCACGATATAACCCAACTCGCTTTGTGGACTCAAGGTGCCACGGTATACAAACTTTTAGTGTCCCTAAAGACTTGGCAAATATACGCAATTATGGCGACAATACAACTCCGCGCGCCATTCATTTTTGTATTTTTAACCGCCTAGTGACGTATGGCCTTCAACAGACAAGACCTATCTATGCCTATAGGTACACCGGGTAATACGACGTTTGTCCTCACAGAGGGCCGGATTTGAGGACGAGCGGCGGGAGGAAGCGTTTTTTTCGGTAGGGAGTATTGCACAAATCGGCCACTGGTGGCTTGAGGTGCAATAAACCCCCTCAATAATCCGGGGGTTTACGGCACTAAAACGCATGAGGCGGCATTTGGTGACGTATCGTTTACCGGACGGTCAATACTTTGCGTACTGCCAATAACAATCCCTAAGTTCCGGAGGCCCGGCGCAGCGCTTGGGGGCTTAGAGGAAGCCAAGGCTGGCGCAAAAAAGATTCTTCACTACGTTCAGAATGACATGCGGTGTCATTCTGAGGCAGGGGGAGCCTGCCGAAGAATCTATTTTTGGCCAGCCTAGCTTGTCGGCGCTAGTTATTCTTCGAGCCAGGTTCCAAGTTCGTTATAAATCTTCTCGGCAATGAATTTCATAGCCTGGGAGCCCGGATGGCAGCCACTCACATCGCCGCTATAGTCGTGCTTTGGCATATTGGGCTGGGAGCCCTTGTTCGTGAGGGTGCTGGGAGAGTAGCCGCCCAGGTCGTTGAAACCGTTCACGCGGAACAGGTTGACTGTCTTGGCGCCATAATGCTCGGCAATGTCTATCACAGACTGCTCAATGCTCTGGCTCAGGTAGTCGCCGATGATGCACACCACCTTGCACTGAGGATAACGCTCGCGTATCTGGCAGAGAAGCTTGACATACGCCTCGCAGAACGTGCCGTCGGGCAGGGCGTTGATCTGGCTGCGCGACTTGGCCGCATCGGCGGTTGCGTAAATGGACTCCATTATCGAAGCCGAAGGCTTGGTGCCGCCGTAACTATTGGACGCGTCGTTGCGTATAGCCACTCCGGGAGCCAGAGGGTCGGCGTTGTGCGCCCAGTCATTAGTTCCACCGTGAATCAAGATGATATCGGGACGTCCCATACCGCCGCACTCGGCAAAACGGGTGGTGAAATCCTTCTTGAACCACGCATTGGAAGCGGAACCGTACCTGGCTGCGTAATTGGCATCGGTAGTATTGGTCACCGTAGAGCCGGAGAAAGAGATGTTGGTATCGAACTCACAATCCTTCATATAATCGTGAATGAGACGATACCAGTAGGTCTCATTGACCAAAGTGAGCGTACCGTCAGTTGCAGGATAGTGAGAGGAATAGCCGCCTGGAATCCAGCCCTTGAAGGTGGATATGGAGTCGCCGATAACGCTCAGGCGCTTGGCGGCCTTGGGTTTGACGTTGGGATCGGCAGGAAGGCCTTCAATGGTAGGCAGGCCGTTAGGGCCGCTGATCCACACGGTACCGTTGGCAGTAGCCTGAAGCTTGGCGAGCAGCGTACCGTCGGACAGCTGCGCCGTGGCCAGGGCCTGGTTGCCGCTCTCGGTAGTCTTTCCCTCAGCAGGGCCGATTTGCTTCATCGCCTCATCCCAGAAGCAGTTACGGACCGTAGTAGGCTGGGTGCAGCGGGCGTAGATGGCGCCATAGAAGCAGTCGCCGCTGACATCGGTAACCTTTTCTCCGCGGTTGAGTACGATTGAAGGGGTAATGGTGGTATAGCAGTTCTCGTAAACCGTCGTAGCCGTGCAGTTCTGGTATCCGCTTATGCCGCCAAGAGCGCCGCGGTTGCCAACCGAGGTGGTCTGGATAAGGGAAGGAGAAACATAGCATCCCTTGATGGTCGTTTTGCTCTCGCCGTGTGTCCAGCCGCAGAGTCCGGTGACAAGAGAGTACGCGTTGCTGCCTCCGTTGTTGCCGGTGGCCGTGATTTCCGCACCTATAGATGCACAGTTGGAAATGGTCACGGGCTTGGTGGCTGAAGACACCTTGCCGGGAGCACTTGTGAGGAATCCGGTATAACCGACCACAGCGCCCACCGAATACTGG
This sequence comes from Bacteroidales bacterium, assembly GCA_017651465.1. Taxonomy (GTDB): domain Bacteria; phylum Bacteroidota; class Bacteroidia; order Bacteroidales; family UBA932; genus Cryptobacteroides. The sequence goes on along the minus strand of JAGCCX010000082.1, from coordinate 18,987 downwards.
CCCTTAACCACGCCATAAGTGGCGCACTTGTCGATAACCAGCTCGGATACGGGCACCGCGGCACCCACGATACCTCCCACGAAATACTTGTCGGAGCCCATATTGCCATAGCTTCCGAACACGCAGCCCTCAACACGGCCGCCCATAACCTGGCCGACTATACCGCCGAGGATGTAACCGGTATTCGTTAGGTTACCTTCGAACGAGCAGTTCTTGATAAGGGTGTTGGCTCCTTCGGCTTTACCAATTATACCGCCGGCCCAATGGTAGTAAACATTGATGGTATGGCCTTTGGTGACGCGGCATTCTTCGATGGTGGAGTTCTTGGCATAGCCTACACATCCGCCGCTGAATTTTCCGTAGAACGTAGCTTCACCGTCGAGGGTGCAGTTACGGAGCGTGGTCTCGTCCATCCACCCCACCAGTCCTCCGGAATAGCCGCTGTTGGCATCCGAGCCCACGGTGATTTCCTTGACATACTCGCGGACCTGGCCGGATACCGTACAATTCTCTATGGTACACGACTTTGCATATCCCACCAAAGCGCCACAGTAAACGTATTTACTGTCGATATCCGCCTGTTCGAGATTCAGGTTCTTGAGCGTAGCGCCCTCCGCCTTGGCAATAAAACCGGCAGGCTTGGTGGCTGTGGAAGCTATAGTAAGGTTCTTAATGCTGTTACCGTCGGCATCGTAGCTTCCGGTAAAGCTGCCGCTCTGGGCCACAGGGGTGAAGGTGCCGCCCGCCATATCGATGGTAGCGGTCTGCTTGTAGAAAGCCCCGGTGAACTTGGCGGCCTCGGAACCGTTGGTGTAGTCCGACAAATCAATAATGTCCTGAGGGGTTGCAATCAGATACGGCTCAGCCTCCGTACCCTTGCCTCCGCTGAACAGCGACTCCTCGGGATTGACAGCCTTCATATCGGATACGAACCCGCGCTTGATGGTGCAGTCCGTATCGGTACTCATACTGCTGATAGGAGCTAAGTTGGTATCGTAAACAGTACAAGTAAAGCCCTTGGCAAAAGCTCCGGGAGGCGCAACTATGAAGAACTCCGTAGGGTCGCTGCCCAGGGTCACTCCTTCGCTGCAAATTAGCTTAAGCGAATTGCGGGCCTCGTCGGAATTGGTGATCTCTATCGCTCCTATAGTATTGTCGGAAGCGTTTACAGGCACGCGGCAACGTCCCCAGAGGTTGATGGCGGGATCCTTTTCGGTAACCACGATCTGCCCCACTTTGGCGCTGCCGGTAAAATTAAGCTTGAGCAGGCCGAAAAGATGCGACAGGCTGATGGAGCTTCCGCTATTCCAGCTAGCCGCGGTAATGTCACAGCGTGGATCGAAACTGCCGGGAATATAATTCTGATCTCCTGGAAGATTCAGCAGCAACTCCGAGTTGCTGGACCCGGTGACCACGGCAGAATACGGATACACAGCGACATAAGGTCCTTCTGCAGGAGCTTCTCCGGTAAACACCGCCTCCTTGGAATCGGGCGAAATCTTATCGGCGGAAGTGGTGAACTGATGGCCGGACGTCCCTGCCACCTGGGCAGCAGAACGCACCCAGAGCTGGTCTTCGGGCTGCCACAAAACAGGGCGGGAGGTTCCGGAAGAAGGACCGAGAACAGTTTTGGTTTCTACCAGTTTAGCAGTAATAGAAATAGATCCATCACCGTCTGAAGGGCCCGGGGTGGGCGGTTCTTTTTCTTTGGTACAGCCTGCCAGTACGACAAGCAGCATACCTGCCAAGAAAAAATGATTCTTCATATTATCGGCTATTTAACTATGTTATTTAATTCTGAATGGCGAATCGTCGTAAAGGAGGAAACGCTTGGCCTTGCGTATCCATTTCTGTTCTTCAAGCTTAACGTGCTCCTGAACTATGTCGAATGTGATACCTCCGCGCAAATACTCGGTAATCACAGGGTCGTCGATACGCTCGAGCAACTCAGCAGTAAGCTCGAAGCGCGAATCCCTGTCCGCAAACCAGCGCATCAGCTGGACGGTATGAAGCAACGAATGATACTGCGCCCCCGGAAGCAGGATAATCTGGTAACCGTGGCACGCCTCGCCTGAATATGGCCCATAAACGGGAGTAAACGAGCACGGACGCATAAGAACGCCCTGGGGGCTCGGCGGAATGGCACTATTGCTCACGAAAGGAGCTCCGATATACTCATAAGGGCGCGGTGTACCTATTCCGGGAGTAATGGAAGTAGCGGTCCACAATGCTCCCCCGCTGTACATCTCGGGAGTGAACATTCCCGGAAAATCGGGAGCCGGGGCAACGGTCCACGGGAGCAAGTCCTTGCCAATCTCGGAGCACAGGGCGGAAATGATGTGCAACGGGAAGCGCGCACCTATCTCCGAGCAATACAGGTTGCAGAGCTCGGCAAGGGTAAGTCCGTGACGATGAGCCACTTTGGGCGTCCACAAATCAGGCTCCAGCACCGGGATCGTACCTTCCACCACCCGTCCTGCCGGATTGATATGGTCGATTACATAGATCGACGGTCCTTCCTCCATACGGGCACGGAAACTCAGGAGCCGGAGCACATCGCGGGTATATGGGAAGTAGCGTGAACCTACGTCCTGAATGTCTATCACCACCGCATCGAGCCCCTCCAGGTCGGAGGCGCTGAAGTCAATATGCCAGGCACTGGGCGAGAACTCCGGAGCGGACGGGCCGAATACCTTGACCAAATTCCCGCGGGCGCGGAAAAAGTCGGGAAGGTACTCCCCGGTGGCGCTGTTCCAGCACCCGGGAGTACACATACAGGCCACGCAGCCCTCGGTCAAGCCCTTGTCGAGCTGCTCGGTAATCGCTGTGGTGCGAAAACTAAACATTATCTATAATCTTGTGTGCCAGATCAATAACCTCACTTGCCAGAGCCTCCGCCTGCTCCTGGCTGGGGGCCTCGGAGTAGATACGGATGATAGGCTCGGTGTTGGAACGGCGCAGGTGCACCCAGCGGCGGCTGGCCTCGAAGTCGATCTTTACGCCGTCGATGGTATTCACTTTCTCGTTCTTATAATGCTCCTTCATCGCGTCAAGGATGCGGTCGATAAGAGCTTTGTCGCTCAGGTCGATGCGGTTCTTGGCAATGAAATACGGGGGCAGGGTCGCCTTGTATGCAGAGGCGGAAAGCTTCTTGTGAGCAAGGTTGCTCAGGAACAGGGCCACGCCCACCATTGCGTCGCGGCCGCAGTGGGATGCGGGATAAATAACGCCTCCGTTGCCCTCGCCGCCTATCAACGCGCCCACTTCGTGCATCTTGGTAGTAACGTTCACCTCGCCCACTGCGGCGGCATAATAAGTACCGCCGTGAGCCTCGGTAACATCACGCAACGCCCTGCTGGAGCTGAGGTTAGATACTGTGGCAAGGGGCTTGACGCCTTTCTTCACCGCCTCGTCAAGCAGATAGTCTGCCACGCTCACAAGGGTGTATTCCTCAACGAAAGGCTCGCCGTTCTCGCAGATAAAGGCAAGACGGTCTACGTCCGGATCTACGCTGATACCCAGGTCGGCCTTTTCTTTGACCACGGTCTGGCTCAGCTCGATAAGGTTCTGAGGCAGCGGCTCGGGATTGTGCGCGAAGTCGCCGGTAGGGTTGCCGTTAAGGGTTATGCACTTGACGCCGAGCCTCTTAAGCAGGCGGGGCATGATAATACCGCCGACCGAATTGATGGCGTCGAGTACCACCTTAAAGCCGGCGGCCTTTATGGCCTCCACATCAACGGCTTCAAGCTTGAGCACCGCGTCTATATGCTCGTCCGTAAAATCGTGGTCCTCTATGCAGCCGAGCTCGTCCACGGCGGCAAAGTCAAAGTCGCCGCTCTCGGCGCAGTCAAGGATGGCCTGGCCTTGCACAGCTGTAAGGAACTCACCCTTCTCGTTAAGGAGCTTGAGTGCGTTCCACTGACGGGGATTATGGCTGGCGGTTATGATGATTCCACCGTCAGCGCCGGTAAATGTTACCGCAAGTTCGGTGGTGGGGGTGCTGGCAAAGCCGCAGCGCACCACATCGACTCCGCAGGAGATGAGCGTGCCGACTACCAGCTGTTCTACCATCTCGCCGCTGATGCGTGCATCACGGCCCACAACGACCTTGTAACGATCCCCGAAAGGAGCTTTGCGCTCTTTGAGGCATTTGCAGTAAGCGTAAGTGAATTTGACAATATCGACAGGTGTCAGATTGTCGCCCGTAGCCCCTCCTATGGTGCCGCGGATACCGGAAATAGATTTTATAAGTGCCATAATGTACAAATTTAATTATTATCTTTACAAAATGAAAAAGTACATCGAACAAAATAAAGAAAGGTTTTTTAAAGAACTTTTCTCCCTGCTCAGGATTCCCTCCATCAGCGCCAAAGCCGAACACAAACCCGATATGTATGCCTGCGCCGAGAAGCTCTCCGGGCTGCTCCTGGATGCAGGTGCCGACAGTGCATCTCTTTGGGAGACAGAGGGAAACCCAGTTGTTTTCGGACAGAAGATACTCAACCCTGCATATCCTACCGTGCTTGTTTACGGACACTATGACGTCCAGCCGGCGGAACCCCTCGACAAATGGCGCACCGATCCGTTCGAGCCGGTACTGGGCCCTGACGCCACCGGGCAGGAGGCTATCTGGGGACGAGGCGCCAACGACGACAAGGGCCAGCTCTTTATGCACATCAAGGCCTTCGAGTTTATGGTGCGCAGCGGCCAGCTCAGGCACAACGTAAAGTTTCTGTTCGAGGGCGAGGAAGAGATTGGCAGCCCTTCGCTGCCAGCGTGGATCAAAGCCCACAAAAAGATGCTGGGCGCCGATATCTGCCTTGTCAGCGACACCACTATGATAAGCGAAAAGGTACCGTCCATCAACTGTGGAATGAGGGGCCTGAGCTACCTGGAGGTCAAAGTCACCGGTCCCAACAAAGACCTGCACAGCGGCCACTACGGCGGGGCCGTGGCCAACCCGATTCAAGTACTGTGCGAAATGATTTCATCGCTCATAGATTCAGACGGCCGGGTTACCGTCCCGAGGTTCTACGACAAGGTTGTCGAGCTTTCCCGAGCCGACCGCAGGATGCTTGCCCGTGCCCCGTTCAACCTCAAGGAATACAAGGAGTTCCTGGAGATTGGCGACGTACGGGGCGAAAAAGGTTACACGACCCTCGAGCGCACCGGCATCAGGCCGTGCCTCGATGTATGCGGCATATGGGGCGGCTACACCGGCGAAGGAGCCAAGACCGTGCTTCCCAGCGAGGCTTACGCCAAGATATCAATGCGCCTCGTTCCCAACCAGCGCAGCGCGGAGATCACCAAGTTGTTCGCCAGGCACTTCAAGGCCATTGCGCCCAAGAGTGTAAAGGTAGAAGTTAAGCCTTGCGAGGGTGGAGACGGATTTTTAATTCCCATCAGTTCGAGCGCATATAAAGCAGCAAGCCGCGCTATTTCAGAGGTTTACGGAATAGAGCCAGTGCCGGCCCGCGGAGGCGGCAGCATAGCCGTGCTGGCCGAGGTCCAGAAGATCCTGGGCATCGACCCCCTCCTTATGGGCTTCGGACTCGAGAGAGACACCATCCACTCCCCCAACGAGAGCTACCTCCTCAAGCAGTTCTTCGGCGGAATGGAAAGCATCGCACTGTTTTATAAATATTGGTAAGAATTAAGCTTCGGTCACAAGCCTCTCAAAATCTTCAGGAGCACAAGCGGCTGCATGACGCATGCGGCTCCTGTGCGTATAAACTGAACTGACTGCACAGTCCAGGAATTCCGCAATCTTTCCGCAATCGGTTATCCCAAGTTTGATTGCGGCAAGTATACGCAACCCGGTGGGAAGCTCTTTCCCCTCCTTGATCTGGAAGCGTGCTTCTTCTTTGAGCAGAGAATTCACATGTGAGACGAAGTCTGGGAAAATGCCCAGGAAAGTTTCGTCAAAAATAGCATAAAACTGTCTGGAATTCAGATTCTTGATTTCATTCTGCCGCAGTTCCTTTTTAAGGCCCTCTATTCCTTCTTCCTTTAAAGTGACACGCAGGCTATGGCGGTAGTCCTCTACCATACGCAAGTATTGGGAAGAAAGGATGATGTACCGGAACACATAACCTTCCTTGATTTTACCCGCTTCCTCGAGCCGGTGGTTCATCAAACGTATTTCAGCATCAGCAGCCCTGATCTTCTGCGCCTGCCGTATAGCTACCAGGCCGGTAGCGAAGAATATCAAAGACAGCAAGCTGATTACAATAGTAATGATTATCGAGACCTTTTTTTGATGCTTCTCACGCAGCAGCACGGCATTGACAATGCCCAACTGCGAACTGGCAGAATTGATAATCCAAATATTATAATGGCTTTCCAACTCGCTTTCCAGTACGGCCTGGTTATAAGCCAGTGCACGTTTGAGATTCTGATCGTCAAAAAGCATCATAGACAATTCGTAGAGGGCAAGATGCTCACCGGAAGGTCTCAAAATACTTTCAATAGCGCTTTGGGCAAACCAATATTCAGTTTCTTCTCGCATGCCGGCGGCCTGAAATGCCTTTGCCAAGCTATAGCATGCGTGAGCCTTCAGGCCGGGTTCCGAAGTCTCGGCAAGATTCTTCAGAATGGGTATAGCTTCAGCAGCGTTGCTGTCTTCATACATTTGGATTGCAGGTCTGCGGACTGCTTCAAAAGGATCGCCAAGGGAAGAGGCTATATACTGGCGGCGCATCTCATAACGCTTTTTTATGCTGTTGTCTCTAACATCCTGCGGGAGCGTTTCATCAATGGCCTCCGTAGCATACAGTAACATAATTGTTTCGTAGTAGCGATTCCTTTCTTTACCACTTAATGACGAAGTATCTACACTTGCAAGGAAGGACCTGGCCTCCTGATAGTTACGAGCGGAGATATTAATGGAGGCTTCTTCTATTCGGCAAAAAAAATTCTCCTTTGGATGTCCCTCTGAGAGCTGCCTCATCATCCGCAGGTAAAAGCGGGCGGAATCCATCTGGGTGCACTTGTAAATAGAATAGATTTCCTTGGCCGCATTCCACCGGGCAGAATCAGTTGTTGCATTTTTCAGACTGTCTCTGAAAGGATCAGCACCGGCTTCGAATTTGGCCGTATAATCCTTACTTTGTGTAAGGAGGTGATCCAGCTCGGCAATTTTGTTTTGCAGCGGAGATTCACTGCATGAGCAAAGCAGTAAAGAGGCCAGAAGCAACTTATAAAACACCTTCATGAGAGAATAGTTTTTATGGTGCAAATATACAACATAAATACTTTGAAAACAACTTTAACAAAATTTGAAAGCATATATTGATTATCAATTAATTAAGCTAAAATAATCTTGATAAGCACATTGAAAATTGAGCATCTCCATTGCGTGTGTGCGTACTTATATTTATTTTTGATTGCTTTTAAAGGCCACGACAAACTCTAAAACATGAATAAACATTACTTGCTCTTGCTGCTGACGCTCCTTTTTTTCTATCAAGCTGAAGCGCAACAAATTCTTCGAGGTACTATTTCCGATTCCGGCGGCGTTCCCCTTCCCGGGGCGGCCATTAAAGTAGCCGGAACTGACAAAGGGTTCATCACTGACATAAACGGAGTTTATGAAATAAGCGGCATACGCTTCCCCGCCAGAATCGTAGTTTCATTCATCGGTTATGCGGATACCGAACTGGAATTGACAGGAAACGAGCCGGTCCCCTACAACATCGTGCTTGACGACTCAAAGAATCTGCTCGACGAAGTGGTCGTCGTCGGTTTCGGCACGCAAAAACTCAGCACTCTTTCGGGCTCCGTTGGAGTGATAGACGGGGCAACCCTCAACCAGCGTCCAGTAGTATCCGCTGCAAACGCCCTGCAGGGTGCCGATCCCTCCGTTTACATCACCACGAGCAACGGAAGTGCCAACAGTTCGGCATCAATCAACATCCGAGGCTCCCTCTCGGTCAACGGAGGCAGTCCCCTAGTGCTGATCGACGGAGTGGAAGGCAGCCTTTCCATGTTGAATCCGAACGACATAGAGTCGGTTTCAATACTAAAGGACGCATCGACCTGCGCCATTTACGGTGCCAAGGCATCGGCAGGAGTGGTGCTCGTTACAACCAAACAAGGTTCCACAGGCAGCGCCCGGATTTCCTATGGATTCCGTCAGGGATGGATTCAGCCGACTACCGACATGGACCTGATTACCACGGGCTACGACCATATCTCCATCATCAACTACTTCCAACAGCACTCGTTCCACAGTTCCAGGCTGAACGAATACGACTACACCGTAGCAAACGGCGAATTGCTGAAACTTTTTGAGAGGCGCAACGATGTGGTTGAGAATCCCGCACGTCCATGGGTAGAAGTGGGGGCTGACGGTTATTACCACTATTACGGCAACTTCGACTGGTTCAACTTCTTCTACAACACCAACCGCCCTGTCTCGGAGCACGATTTTTCCGTATCAGGAGGCAACGGCGGAATACGGTACTATGTCGGCGGACGCTACTACAACGAGACCGGATTGCTGAAGGGCAGCCTTAGCGATAAATACAGAAGTTACTCCATACGCAGCAAGGTTTCAGCACAGGTGAACAAACACATCCGGTATATCAACAATCTCTCCTACGCAAAGAAGAATTACGCTTGGCAAGGTAATTCCGATATGGAATCTACGTTTGAAAACCTATGGCGCTACGGCTCGCCCGCATTTTCGCCATACAATCCAGACGGTTCGCTTGTAAATTTCCCCATAGAACTCTCCGGCGCGGCAAAGACCAACATGATGAACAATTCCGCGACACAGGCTCTTGCGGGGACTAACCACAACAGCAAGGATACCGGTCACTTGACACTTTCAAACAAGTTGGAAATCACGCCTTTGCGTGGTCTTACCATAAGCGGGCAGTATGACTTCCGCCGCATAGATACTTTCAATACCTACCGTACTGGCAAATACTATTGGTCCAATCAACCCGGTATCATCAACGAAATGTCGGGAACCACAAATTCTTACAAAGAGGACCGCGACTGGCGGCAGGTGCATATCGGGACCCTCACCGTTCAGTATGAGAACAATTGGGGCGGCCACTATATGAAGGCCCTTGCCGGAGCTCAGTACGAGACATCGCGTACCTCCGATTTTACGGTCAAAGGCTCGCCGGTCCTCGTCGAAGGATACGACTCTTTCGCCCTCATAGATCAAAGCGCAGATGAAAACGGATTCCCAAGGGCCTCCTACTCCGTTTCAAGCGGCAATTCAGAATATGCGACACTTGGTTTCTTCGGCCGGTTGAACTATGACTATAAAGGCATCTACATACTGGAGGCCAGCGCCCGCTACGACGGTACTTCCCGCTTCGGCGAGCGTCACCGCTGGGGCTTCTTCCCCTCCGGGTCAATTGCCTGGAAATTCAGCGAAGAGAAATTCTTCTCTCCTCTCAAAAAAATTGTCTCCAACGGAAAAATACGTTTCTCTGCAGGATCCCTCGGCAACCAGCAGGTTTCGAACTATTACTACATCGAGAGAATCTCCATAGACAATACTCAGGACTATACCTTCGACAACCAGACCAAGTCGCGCTATGCGTCGATCTCGTCGCCTGTTTCCGGGAACCTCACCTGGGAGACCGTAAACACCTATGATGCAGGTCTGGATCTCTCATTCTTCGACAACAAGCTGAAATTCGTCGGAGACTACTACATCAGGGACACCAAAGACATGCTTACCGCTTCAGTTGCGCTCCCGGAAGTATTCGGAGCGACCGAGCCCAAGGAGAATTGTGCAGACCTCCGCACATACGGATGGGAGTTCTCGCTCGGCTGGCACGACGGTTTCATGCTGGCAGGCAGCAGGTTCAACTATTCCGTATCGGGTTTCCTAGGCGACAGGCACACATATTTCACCAAGTATTACAATCCAACCGGCACACTTGACAGCCACTACGTGGGCGAGGAACTCGGCACCATATGGGGGTTCCGCTCTGGCGGCCTTTTCACCTCCGATGAAGAAGCTTGGGAATATACTTCTTCAGTGGACAGCCGCCAGTTCCAGCCGGGATACTATTATCCGGGCGGCGGCGTTTGCGTGGACGGAGAAGGCGCCAAGGCAGGAGACTTCAAGTTACTTGACATAGGAGGCGGCCCGAACGGAGAGCCTGACGGAATCATCTCCAAAGGAAAAAACACTCTCGACGACCACGGAGACCTTGATGTATTAGGCACGACCCAACCGCACTTCAATTATTCTTTCCGTCTCGACTTTGACTGGAAGGGATTCGACTTCTCCGCATTCTTCCAGGGCATAGGCCATAAGGACTGGTATCCAAAGGGCACATATGGAGGGTATGCTTTCTGGGGCCCTTATTCTTCCACAAGCATAACGTTTATCCATAAGCGTTTTATGGACAATGTATGGTCGCCGGAGCATACCGACGCGTATTTTCCGCGCCCGCGCGGCTATTCGGCATATACTTCCAACGATTACTATACGGGACTGGGATTCAGCAACGACTATTTTCTCCAAAACATAGGATACCTCAGGCTGAAGAACCTTACCCTCGGCTACACTCTTCCGTCTAAGCTTAGCAGGAAGATTGCCATCGACAAACTGCGTTTCTATGTCAGCGGAGAGAATTTGTTCTATCTCTCCCCTCTCAAGAAGCATACGCTCCTGATCGACCCTGAGTTGGCAAATGCTTCAGGCGTTGCGACAAGCAACACCGGAGTCGGATACTTATACCCTCGCACGATATCAGTCGGAGCCAGCGTAACTTTCTAATATGATGAACGGTATGAAAAGAATACTTTATATTGCCTCACTGACATTGGCACTGGCATCATGCGACAAAATCAATGAAAGCCTTACGCGCCTTCCCATCGACGATGTCAATCCTGATGCATTCTTCACCTCGGAGTCGGAGTGCCAGCTATGGCTCAACCGCTGTTACGCAAATTATCTCACGGTGCCGGTATCATCATGCCAGTGGTGTTCAGACGATTGCGTATCAAACAACATGTCCTCCTGGATGCTCGGCACAAGGTTGGCAACTTCGGCAAATACCGGAGAATCTTATTGGGGATGGGATACGATGCGCCGCATTAATCTCTTCCTGGAGCATTCTTCGAACTGCAAAGATGAAGCGGTACGCCTGCACTACGAGGCTGAGGCCCGTTTTTTCAGGGCTTACGGATATTTCCTGAAAGTTAAGCACTTTGGCGATGTTCCTTTCTATGACCACGTAGTTTCTTCCACTGATATGGAAGACCTCTGTCGCCCCCGTGACCCGCGCGGCTACGTCATGCTCCAGATCATGAAAGACCTTGATTTCGCCATAGAGCACCTGCCCGAAAAGAAAGACGTCGCCCGTGTCACCAAGTGGACAGCCCTGGCAATGAAAAGCCGCGCCGCCCTGTTTGAAGGCACCTGGCGCGTCTATCATGACGACGACTGTTTTGCTCCGGCAAATGATCCATCGGAGTTTGACGGCAAGCCTGTACAGCTGAGTGCCAAATACTTTCTTGAGCTGGCTGCTGAAGCGGCCGGACAAGTAATTGACGGCGGGAAATATAACATCTGGTCTAAAGGCAGCCAGCCCTACAGGTCACTGTTCAATGCCGACAACGCTATTGACGAGGAGGTCATATTGGCAAAGATATACAACAACACAACTTCGGAGCTGAAAAATTTTGCCCACAGCCTTCCCTACAACTACGACCAGTACAATCTGAGCGTCCCGAGAAAAATCATCAACATGTATTTGTGCAAGGACGGAAGCCGTTTCACGGACAAGCCCGGCAACGAGAAGATGTGGTTCCTGGACGAAGTTGCGGACCGCGACCCAAGGCTCAGCGAGACCTTCATGTGTCCCGGATACCGCATGGTAGATGCAAAATCTCTGACGCCCAACACCTTCTACAAGACATATACCGGCTATAAACCAATTAAGTTCGCAGCAAAGGAAGAGAATTCCATCATGAACAAAGGGGTATGCGACATGCCGGTGTTCCGCTATGCCGAGGTACTGCTGAATTACGCCGAAGCAAAAGCTGAACTCGGCACCCTCACTCAGGACGATCTGGACAAGTCGGTCAACCTCCTCAGGGGAAGGGTCGGCATGCCGAAGCTGCTGATGGGCGTTTCTTCCGACCCGTACATGGAAAAATGCTATCCTAACTCTGTTAAAACAGCCGGTAACCGTGCCCTCGTTCTGGAAGTGCGCCGCGAGCGTATCCTGGAACTGATATTTGAAGGTTTCCACCGCTATGACGTCCTTCGCTGGCGTGAAGGACTCCAGCAGAACAGCGACAGTTTCAGCCTCTGCGGCCCTGAAAGCTGCGGCTATTATGGAGTATATATTCCCGGCCCCGGCATTTTTGACATGGATGGAGACGGAGTCAAAGACTTCGAGATATACTTGGAAAACAAGACCTCCGGCCCGGAAATTCCTGCCACAAACGCCCGGAAGATTGCCGATCTCTCCCTCGTCGATCCTGACGATCCCTGGAACCCCAATCCCCAGAAAGGATATATGACGGCATACAGAAATGATCCTGCATGCAAGCAATGGAAAGAAACAAGGGATTACCTCTATCCTATTCCTCAAGCACAGATAGACTTGACCAACGAAGCGCTTACCCAGAATCCCGGATGGTAAACAAACAGAGACATATTATGAATATCCACAAACTAATCATATCCCTTACGGTATTAACCGGCATCTCAGCCACGGGCTGCCTGAAGGAAGTTGACACGCAGAATCCCTATGTCCGCAACAAGGGTGAAGCATATATGACGGTCAGCACGGAACGGCTCGATTTTTCCGGTCGAGGCGGTGCGTTGTCTTTCACCGTGGAGACAAACTACGACGCCACATTGGAAGCCCCGGAATGGATTAGCCTGGCATCTGCCGAAGTACCCGGAGACGGTCGCACATACACTCTAACCGCCACTGCCTCAAGGAATAATGAACCTGGAGGAGCGGACAGGACAGGGGTCATAAACATCAAGTCCGGGTCGCTCTCCAAGTCAATTTCGGTAGCCCAGCCTTATTTCGAGCGCCCTGACATTCCCCAGAGCATATCCAATGCCGACGAACTTGTGTATTTCCTGGATACTTGCGCAGCCGTGCTTGAAGAAGGCGAGACCATTTCATTCTCGAAGGATATCGACATGAAGGGCAAAACCTTTCAGCCAGCCGAGTATTTCAAGGGAGTCATCAACGGCAACGGATTCAGCATCAGGAACCTGTCAGCCTCCACTCCGCTTATCTTACGCAACGAAGGAGTGATAAACAATCTGGTTATAGATGCTTCCGGAGCTTTTGAAATCCAGCCCGAAGACACCGAACAGTACTTCGGCGCCTTCGCGGGTCAGAATTTCGGGAAAGTCGAAGCCTGCGTAAACGAAGCCAGCTTTTTCGTCCACGGCGCCAGAACTGCCAAACTCTATCTTGGAGGTATCGTCGGCTACCACAACCTGGAGTCATCCTTGCACGGATGCGTGAACAAAGGATCTTTCAACTACTCTCCCGACAGCGCAACCGCCAATGCCTATATGGGCGGCATCGCCGGCTATAGCTACGGCTCTATCGACGCTTGCGAGAATTACGGGCCGTTCAACTGCACACCCATCGAAAACAGCGCGGTGTATTTTATCGGGGGCATCACAGCACGTCAGCAGAACAGTGTCCTGAGCAACTGTATCAACCATCGCGAAGCCCGCATCTCCACCAACAAAGTCAGCGGAAGCGGCAAATCATACATTGGCGGCATCGTAGGCTACGTCGAGGGCACCCCGGCAAGCTCCGGCAACCGGAATTACGCCGACCTCGAAATAAATCTCAAGGCTGAGTCATACATCGGCGGCCTTCAAGGCTGGCAGGCCAAAGTCACCGAAGGCGACGCTGTGCTTTTCGAAAACAGCATCGTCAACTGCAACATTACCGCGCAGACCAAGGCATCCGGCCAATATGGCAACAATCCGTGCAAATCTGCCGGCTTGGTAACCGGAAGGTTCAGTGGCCAGAGCGGTTACAGCACCCTTCACTACGGCACCGCCGACAGCCCGATACGAGTTTCAGGATCCATTACCTGCCTGTCATCCAAAGTCAAGCAGATAGCCCAGCCAAAGGACTATCAAGCACTGCTGGACGGCGACGGATCAAAGACAAGCGTCAACGGAGGCTCGATTCCGGAGGCCGACTACAATAACATTCTTTATGAGGTATGCGGTGACGGACAGACCGGTGATCCCGAAGATCTGATCGTCAAGACCGACGGTGTAAGGCTCTCGATTCCAGCATCAGGAGGAGAGGCATCGTTCTCAGTGCGAGGCAATTATCCGATGACCATATCCACCGAAGCTGAATGGCTGGAAGTTTCTCCCTCAATGGTCGAAGGCGATGGAGCATATCACGACATCAAGGTATCGGCTGCAGCAAATGAAGGTGCATCCGGGCGCGAAGGCACAGTTCTGGTGACTATGCCAATGGGCTCCACCGAAGCCGTCACTATCGTTCAGGAGGGAGCAAATCTGCCCCCCGAGCCGGAGGACAGGACAAAAATAAAGAATGCTGCAGATTTTGAGCAATTCGTCAAAAACGGCAGCAATACTGACCTGTATCCTGCCGGGACCGTTGTCTCCCTTACAGACGATATCGACCTCAAAGATATAGAACTTCCTTCCATAGATGCTTTTGCCGCAACACTGGACGGACAGGGTCACTCTCTGAAGAATTGGGCGGCCAAGGCCCCCCTGGTGAATGTAAACACCGGAACTCTGAAGAATATTGTAATTGACCAGAGCTGTTCTATGGCTCTCTCAGAGAACATGGCGTTTTTTGCCAAAGAGAACGGCGGCACCATTACCGCCTGCACCAACTTGGCACCGCTCAATTGTTCCGCCAATCCGGGAGCATCGGGGCGCATAGCAGGCATCGCCGCCACAAATAAAGGCCTCATCCAGGGCTGCACAAACCGCGGCGACCTCAGCTTCTCCAGTCCCGAAGACGTAAACGCTATGTATCTGGCAGGAATCGCCGGTTCCTGCGGGACCGGCGCATCAATTGAAGACTGTGAAAACTACGGAAATATAACCTACCATGTCCCGGCCGGCGCCACCCAAACATACAAGCGCCTTGCCGGTATAACCGGCATGGCCGACGTATCCGGCATAAGGATTGCACGCTGCGTCAACCATGGCGCGATTACGATGACCGTCACGCCCGGAACCGCTATCAAAAATATCCGCAACGGAGGAATCGCCGGCGAGACCAAGAACGAGGTTGACATCAACGAATGCAAGAACTACGGCAACCTCAGCTGCGACTTTTCCGGCAGCGCCGTCTATCTTGGCGGCTTGGTCGGATATTTCAACACCATCAAGAGCAACTTCACGACCTTCGCCGGCTGCGTGACTGCCTGCAACATCAGCGGAGCATACGCGGCCACCTCTTCACTCTCGTCCAACCCGCTGGAGTGCTGCGGACTCGTGTTCGGCAGCAGTGCATCCGCTTCTGGATACGTCCATACCTGCGGCACCGAGTCAGCCCCCATAAAGGTTTCCGGCTCCCTTACCTGCTCAGACAATACCCTCACGCTGACAGAGAGCAACTTCCAGAATGGCCTCAACGGCAACAAATTTGGCAACAATCTCGTGAACGGATCCACCGAGACGGTGTACAATGCGGTCTTTGCCGGCTCTCAGGCAGGGCAAGACAGTCCACTGAAAGGCAAGAAATTCATAGTAATAGCCAATTCAATGGTCTATTACGGAGGCTTTGTACAGAAAGGCAACCAGGGTAAAGAAGACCCGGGCATGTTCTACAAGCTGATGAAAGCACTGGGACATGAGATTAGCGTCATCGACTGCACCCAAGGCGGCCACCACCTCTACGACTACACCGCCGCCGGCTGCAAAACTTCAGGAAGTGACTGCACCGTGGGCGAAGATCTGCTAAAAGGCCTGGACCTGTCATCGTTCGACTACGTAATCCTTTCCGAATCCGGAGACAATAACTCCAATTTCGTCCCGGATGCCCGCGCGGTATACAAACGTTTCACCGATGTAAACCCCAATGTAAAAAAGATTTACATCAACCATATTTATAGCGTTTACAAGAATCACACACGTATTCTTGACAATCTGAAGCTCCTCCACGAAACAGACGGAGTGACCATAATCAACTGCGGACAGTTGGGGTATGATATATACACAGGCGCTGTAAAGGTGCCCGGCGGCAGCCTCAGCTACAGCGACCGCTACACCTTCTGCAACCACAAAAGCGGCGATTCCTACCACCCCAACCCTCTGATGGGCTACATAATGACACAGATGGTTTGCTGCGCACTGACAGGAGAATCAGCCGGCTACCCCGACTATGCTTCCCTTATAAAAGAATGCAAGTTTGCTTCCGGAAGCACTAAGTACGAGGACTACTATAATGCTTTTTATACTACTCCGGCCGCTCTTCCGTTCATGACCGTCATCGACAACGATGCAGAAATGCGCGGCATACAACAGCTGATACCAGGATACATCAACAAATACTGAACAATAACCACAAACACACACAAGCAATGAACACAAGACGCTTTCTATTTGCAATTGCGGCATTTACCGCCGCGATAATGTCATGCAACAAGCCCGAACCGGAGCCCGAACCGGAACCTGAGCCGGGCAAAGATCCTGAAGCGACTTTCTCCATCGACAAGACAAGCGTATCTTTCGAAGCGAAAGGCGGAACCGCATCCGTGAGCATAACATCCAACACCGAATGGATGGCCGTAGGGCTTGACTGGCTCACCATAGAGCCGTCCAAAGGCAAAGGCAATGCAACCGTGACACTGACAGCAGCAGAAAACACCAAGACCTCCGAGAGGAAAGGAAAAATCACCTTCTCTTATTCGGGAAAAACCGAGGAAATAGCTGTAAATCAAAAAGGTGCAGAGAATTCAGAAGAGCCTCTTCCGTCTAGCGACCCACATTCTGTCGACAAGACATCCATAGTTTCCGGCCAGAGCGTCACCTTGAGATTCGACACTTCGGTATGGACTATGGCCAAGGGAATAAAATGGTCTTGGAAAGAGGGAGAGAAAGAAATAGTTAAAGAAGGGGCCGAAGTCACCACGCCGGTAGAAGTGGATTACCTGACCATAACCGACAATACCCCCGTAGATGTCCCGATCGCCGTCTCCGCCACCGTGAACGGGAAAGAAATGAACTGGGAGTTGAGTCTGAGCGTGAAACCTTATTTGCTCTATTACAACGACTGGGGAGTAACCCCTCAGGCTTTCCGCTATTCCGCCCCCGTCTTTTCGGTCGACAAATCCACTGTTTACGCAGCCACCGACCGCAAGGGAAGCAAACTCTACGCGTTCGATACAGCAAGCGGCACTAAGAAATGGGAGTTCGATCCCGGAGCGGATAAGACCTGCTGCACAACGCCCACCGTCAATCCGGTAAGCGGTGATATCTATTATGTCACCACCACTGCAAACGATATTTACGCCGTCAAAGCAGACGGAACCATGAAATGGAAATACGAAGGGCTCGAATCGGTCAACAAGAACTCCAGTCCCGTCGTCTCCAAGGACGGTGCATCGGTCTTCTTCTCCGACAGCAAGGGCAATGTGCATGCGGTCAACGCCCTCACAGGAGAAAAGATATGGGGAGTAAAACTGAACGCCACCGTACAGGGAATGATCCTCAACGGCAAAGAGCTTTTCTGCGCATGTGACGCCATCACCGAAGGGGCGGTCTTCCTGAACGCCGCCGACGGCAGCACTATCGCCGCGGTCGATCTTTACAAGAACAGCAACGACGCCGCTTCGCTCGTCGTGGATCCGGCAAAGAAAATTGCATACATTCCCTCGAAGGGCAGCAACCAGAGCGCCCCGACGGATCCTTCAGACTACAGTGGTCTCGACCTGACTTCCTGCCTGACAGCCATCGACCTTGCAGGGCATAAGATGATTTCATGCGGCGAAATAGCGACTAACAGCTTCTGGGGAGGGGTCGTCCTTGCCAACGGCGACATAATTATCGCAGACAAGGACGGTTACATCACCAGGCTCGAATCATCGACGCTCCGGACGGTCTGGAAAAAAGGCTCCTGGAAACGCAACGCCTACAACTATGGCCAGCCTGTTATGGACACCGACGGCAACATATACCTTTCAGCCGGACACTATTCCTTCGACGGCGCGGGCCACACCATCAAGATCAGCCCTGACGGAGAAGTGCTGGCAGACTGGGCGAATACAAAGAACCTCGAAGGCCCGATGGCAGGAACGGGCCTCTGCAACGGATTGCTCTATATCATCTGCAACGATCCTCAAAACAAAGTACAGAAGCCCATTATGAGCAAATACGTCGGGAAAGACATCGCCACCTTCGGATGGCCTTGCCACGGCGGAAACCTCCAAGGAACCGGTTGCCTGCAATAGACTGTGAGAATGAAAAAGACATTCCTGCTGTTTGCAGCGTGCACAGCCATTATAATAAATGGCTGCACGCCAGTCGAAATACCCAACGACGAGGGAGGGAAAGAGCCTGAAGAGGAAGTCATAGACGACGGGGACGACGAACCTGCAATACCGGAAGGAATGAACCTTGTCGGCTCGGTCGTCGACGATTCCGGAAAAGGTATCGAAGGAGTGGTTGTTACTGACGGTCTCCAGTGCACCGCCACTCAAGCCGACGGCACCTACTATATGAAAGTGGACGAGGCATCGGTCAAGTTCATCTATATCAGCACGCCGCCTGGATATGAGCCGCCGGTCTCCGACGGCAGGCCCGTGTTTTACATACCCTTCGCCAGGCTCGCAAAGTCGGAAGGAATATACAAGGCCGAGCCTTTCAAACTGAGCGCTGTACAAAACCCGGACAGGGCTACGGTATTGTTTACCGCCGACCCTCAGCCCAGGGCAAGCACGGCAAAATACGACCAGTTCGCTTTCCATTCCCTGGACTGCTGCCAGGACCTCTACCGGGACTTGAAGGAAACCGGGGAG
>JAGCCX010000008.1 GCA_017651465.1 Bacteroidales bacterium | reverse complement strand
TGAAAAACTTCTTCGCTCCCTGCTCGACTTCATCCTTCCGCGGGTGTGTCTCGTGTGCGGCCGGCAGCTGCTGGGGAGCGAGGATCATTTGTGCACCTGCTGCGCAGCCGACCTGCCGCTGACTCTCTTCGAGACGCGCCCTCACAACCCTATGGCCGACCGACTCAACGGCCTGCTGCTCGATGAAGAAGTCACCGGGTACTTGTATGCCACGGCCCTGTTTCATTACGAGGAAGGCTATGCCAATATCACACAGGCACTTAAGTACCGGCGCAATTTCGCTGCAGGGCGCTACTTCGCCCGTTTGCTGGCCGAAAAGACAGCCGCCGCCGCGCATTTTTCCGATGTGGATATGGTGAGCTGCGTGCCGCTGCACTGGACCCGCCGGCGCTCCCGCGGATACAACCAGGCGGAGATTATTGCGCGCGAGGTTTGGCGTGCACTGCCGGGCGCGGTGTTTGAGCCTCAGCTCCTGCGCCGCATCAAGCGCACCCGCTCGCAAGCAAAGCTGAGCGAAGAGCGTAAAGCTTTGAACGTCAAGGGGGCATTTGCACTTAATAAGTCGGTTGCGGCGCGCCTGGAGGGAGTTCGTCACATATTGATATGCGACGATGTGTTCACCACCGGCTCTACGCTCGCCGCCTGCTGCCGGGTACTTCAGCGCGCCCTGGGCCCCGGGGTCCGCATCAGCGTCGCCACCCTCGCGTACGCCGGGGCATAGATGGGGTGCCCGATTTGCATTATAATCCAGAACAGCTTATATTAGCGATATGAAAAAGTATATTTTTGCCATATCCATTCTGGCGTGCATATTTGTTCTGGTCCTGCCCCTGCAGGCTCAATCCAAACGCCGGTCCGACCCCTCGGCGCACCATATCACACCATCCTCTCACAAGCCCTCCGCAAGCCCCTACCAGGGCTGCAAGAACTACGGCAAGAGCATAGCCGTGTTCGGGGGCTCGCTGTCGGTCAACAAAGAGTCTGACGCCGCCAAACAGATTTGGGCCGACTTGCTGGACGCCGAGGTGGTGACCTACGGAGTGGGCGGCGCCGGGTTCAGCATCGAGCAAGGCTACAGTCTTCAGTATCAGGTAGATACAGCGGGCGTATACGATGTGTATGTGCTCTGGGCCTCAACCAACGATTTTGCCGGCGGCCGCCCGGTAGGCCGGTGGAAAGACTACACCGCCCTGGACGGATACGATGAATCGCGCCTCGTAACCCAGTGCGGCGGCATCAATTATTGCATTAAAAAGCTGCGCGAGAAGAACCCTGCGGCCGAGATTTATTTCTTCACCTCCCTGAGGTTCTTCTCCCGCGACTCCGGACATAATCCCTATTCGGCAGACATCAATAAAACGGGCGCCAGCTTTGCCGATTATGTGTCCGCCCAGATAGAATGCTGCCGGTACCACGGAGTGGCCGTACTCGACCAGTTCTCGATCCAGGGAGTCGATGAGCACAACTATCAGCTATTCTACCTGCCCGACCGGCTGCATATGAACAGCGAAGGCTACCGCCGAATCGGCCCCGTCCAGGCAGCATTTCTTGCAAACGGGCATTAATTTGCAAATTCCAAAAAAGTCCTTATATTTGCAGTCCCGTTTGACAAAGCGTGGTGAGATTGGAGAGGTGGGTGAGTGGCTGAAACCACCGGTTTGCTAAACCGACGTACGTCTCAAGCGTACCACGAGTTCGAATCTCGTCCTCTCCGCCGATATCCCTTACAGAGCACTCTGTGAGGGATTTTTGGTATATTCTGTCTACCCCGTTCAACAATTGCATCTATCTACCTGCTGAACATCGTCGTCTTGAATCAAGTGTGGAATTTGCTTGTTCAGATAAATAATCGATAATGAAATTTGTTCATTCTAATAAACTTTTTATTTTTGTGAAAAAGTAACGTTGGAGTCATTATTTGATGTTTTGGGATTCGGTGCTCTTTTGTAAAATTAATATCTCCTATGGGCAGTTTTTGGGACAAAATAAAAAGATTCTTTGAATCGAAGGGATGGCGTGTCTTTTGGTCGTTGTTCGTCATCGCGGTGTTCATCAATTTATTCATAGACACGCTACCCCGGCAGATGAATTGGTATAGAGTGGTCCTTCTCATCACCATCGTAATTCTCGTGATAATGAGGGTGATCAAGATTATTCAGATCATCAAAACCCCCGGTAAGGAATAGCGCGTCCTTGCTGCTACGGAAAGGAGAGACCTCGTCGTAGCTGATGAGGACCAGTTGCCGATGCAGCACCGGAGCGCCAAGCAAAAAGACGGCAAAATCTGCGAAATTGGTATAAAGTCAGCCAATATTAGTACAAAAAAATTGGATATCTCCACTTACCTTTGCAATATGAAACAAAACGTCTTCTTAACCCTGCTGGCACTGGCCGTCGCAATCGGCATCCTTAGCTCCTCCTGCACGCCGGAGCCGCTGGTGGAAACACCGGAAACGACCGAGCAAGAGCAGGAGCAGGAACCGAAAAACGAAGAAAACGAAGAAAACGGCAACGAAGACGATACCACCCCCCAGGAACAATCTATGACCATCACTATCACCGTCGGCAGCCAGGTATTCAAAGCCGACATAGAAGACACCGAAACCGGCAAGGCCTTCATCGCCAAACTCCCGCTCACCTTGGATATGAGCGAGTTGAACCAAAATGAAAAATACTGCTACGGTGTATCTCTGCCAAGGGACGACAAGTACTACGACTCCATAGCGGCAGGAGACCTGATGCTCTATTCCGGCAACTGCATAGTGCTGTTCTACGACCGGGCCGGAGGATACAGCTACACCCGCATCGGCACTCTCACCGGCACGGAGGGTCTGAAGGAGGCCCTTGGGACCGGCAGCGTGAGAGTGTCATTCGCAAAAGAATAAACCCGCTCTTCCGATACAGGAAAAGCGTGAATCAAGTATAGGCCGACACACAAAGTCGGCCTCTTTTTGTGTTTATTTTGGCAAAAACGGCAATAATTGCCCAATCCTCTTGCGTGCGCGAACAATAATTTATAGATTTGCAGTTTAATTGCCTATTAAACAGACCATTGGTATAAACGAATATGAAACATCGTTTCTTTTTAAGTATCTCGCTTGTTCTTTGCGCCGGCCTTGTGGCCTGCACCAAGGACTATGAGCCTGCTCCTCTTGGTCCCGACGGCCACCAGAAACTCTCCGCCGACCAAGTATTCTGGAACGTGGTGGGAAAGATCGTCGGTATGGACCAGATGACCCCCGACTACAAGGGCAAGACCTTCTCCCCCATCATTGGTGAAGAAACAGAGCCCGGAGTGCGTGTGGTATCCGTCAACAGCCTCCGGGCCGCCGTGGACCGCTTCAACGGCCTGACCGGAGCCAACATAGACGTCAACACCCCATCATATACCTGGAGCAACAGCGAAGTTGGATCCATCACCTGGAACAAAGGCGACGGCACCACCGCCTGGGGCACGGCCGACCTTGCCCTTCCGTCGGTACCTTCCCTTACCAGAATCATATACCGTTCCCCCGAGCAGGGAGACACCAACGGCGGAGTGGAGGGAGGAATCCGTGCCTACTACCGCTTCGGCGATGTAATCTCCCGCACCCGTCCCGCCGACAAGAAGGGCGATGTGGAGTTCCCTGCCATTACCGAATACTGGGTGTGCGTGCGTCCGGCCTTCCATCCCGAGGGCAAGGGCGAGAGCCACTGGGTGAGCCTGAGCCCCCTGCCCCGCGAGAACGTGTGGCCGTATTACAGTGACGATTACAACTACGGACCTTACCCCGGCAGCAACGGCAACGGGTACGGATGCCCCTACAACCTCGGCGACGACCTGGAGTGGCTCCAGGACCTCAACGAGATGTTCTACGCCATCATCACTGCCGGAGCCAACCCCCAGAACTTCGGCAACTGGTACACGAATGCCAACAATTATTACCACGAGGGCTGGTTCGGCGCCGACGGCCTCCTTATCTTCAACGACTTCACCAAGGAGAATCTCCAGTATCACAACGACTTCTTCTGGCAGAACGTCAAAAAGGCCTGGATCTCACACGACCTGTTCAACACCCTCCTGGGATCGGAAGAAGGCGGTGTAAAGCACGACCAGGCCTGGGTATCATCCCGCGTGCAGAACGGCGGCCAGGGCTTGCGTTATCTCCACACCGGCTACTCCTGGTGGACCTGGTTCAGCAACGACCTCGATTTATATCAGGCCACCTACAAATCTGTGATTACCGACGACCATACGCAGCTGAATATGCACTCGGTGGAGAATAAGACCGTGACCAAGCAAGTTACGAATCCGGGCAATACGACCGATCCGGCCACCAATATCCCCTTCAACGTAAAGACCGAGTGCTCCCCCGAGAGGCCTTTTGTCATCAACGAGAAGTTCTTCGGCGACAAGGAGCCCCGCTTCATCTACCGTTACGCCACGGGAGAGCAGCTTGCAAAGATCGGCGGAGGCAAGTGGGATGCACGCTTCGCCCTTCCGGGCTTCCAGCAAGTTTACCGTTATTACAATGAGTTTGAAAAAGGCTCGTACGATAACGACAAGCCCGAAATTACCGAGGCCACCGGCGACGGTTACGTAGGCCGTGCCCATTATCGCTGGGGCGACGTTTACAAAGACGAGAAGGGAGCCAAATGGTTCGTCATCAACCAGGCCGGTTATGATACCGGGATGGAAGGCGGCGAATACACCAAGAGGAATGAGCGTTCTCCTTACTCGGAGCTCGTTTCGTTTGACAACGTGGGCTTTGACATCCCCAGCGAACCGTCTTCCAACCAGAGGATTACCAACCTTCCCACGCGTGACCAGGCTATCCGCGCATTTATGTTCCTGCAGCTTCTCTACAACAGGACGCACCTTATGGAAGAAGACCACTTGAACACCAACATAACCTTCGGCTACACCACCGCCAACCTGATCGAAGCCGCAAGCGTGGATCCCCGGAAACTGATGCAGATGATCTTTATGCCCAACCGCAACAGTTCCATCGCCTGCAGCATCGCCTACCGCCCGGGCGCCGGCGATGTGGAGCAGCCCCTGCTGCGCTGCGTCATCAACACCAAACTGGAGAACGACAATCAGCCGAAGTATTTCTTCTGGACCCGGTACCCGTCCAATCCGGACACTACCACGCCCAAAGTCACCCAGTTCTCCAACACGCTCATCCACCTTCAGGATCTTGCAAAGAGCAATATGGTCGAGACTTATGCCAAGGACTACTACGTGGTATGTCCGCTTGCCAAGGTCTCAGACCCCAACTCGGATGAATCGACCCCCCGTACCCCCCGCTCCATTCCCGACTTTTCCTCAAGGGATATCTCATACTATTTCTACCGGATGAGCAACTGGAACAACAAGACCGACTGGACCACCTTCACAGATATGTGGTACGAGCCCATCCTGCTGTTCCGCTATGCCCGTGTGATGGACCGTGGAGACACCAACTACTCTACCACCACCACCGACGGACACACTCTCACACTTGTCAAGGAGCGCAACTGGAGCTTCGGCGGCAGCAGGGACAGTTCCTACGACGAGGTCAAGGATTACACCGTCTTTATCTGGGACAGCGTCGACGTTGATATGTTCCTCAACGGAGAGTTGTACCATATGCCCAGCTGGAGTGAATTGAAAGAAAACGAATAGATAATCAAGATATGAAAAAAGCATTACGAATTTTGATGCTCGCCGGCATAGCCATCGCCGGCCTTGCATCCTGCACCAAGGATCTCGAGCCCGCTCCCGTCGGCCCCGACGGCCGCCAGAAGCTTTCCGACGACCAGGTATTCTGGAACGTGGTAGGAAAGCTCGTGGGTATGGACCAGATGACCCCCGACTACAAGGGCAAGACCTTCTCCCCCACCATCGGAAGTCCTGACAACGGTGATGAGTCGGTGCGCATTGTGGGCGTAAACAGCCTCAAGGCTGCTGTGGACCGCTACAACACCCTTACCGGGGCCGACATAGATGTCAACACTTCCTCCCACACCTGGAGCAACCCCAACATCGGATCGCTGATATGGAATAAGGCTGACGGCAAGACCGCCTGGGGTACCGTGGACGTGTCTGTACCGTCTGTTCCCGGCCTCCAGAAGATAATCTACCGCAGCGCCGAGCAGGGAGACACCAACGGCAGCGTAGGTGACAACGGCAGCGCCTACTACCGCTTCGGCGACGTGATTTCCCGCACCCGTCCCGCCGACAAGAAGGGCGATGTGGAGTTCCCTGCAATTACCGAATACTGGGTGTGCGTACGCCCCGCCTTCGGACCAGAGGACAAGGGAGACAGCCACTGGGTGTGCCTGAGCCCCCTGCCCCGCGAGAACGTGTGGCCGTATTACAGTGACGATTACAACTACGGACCTTACCCCGGCAGCAACGGCAACGGGTACGGATGCCCCTACAACCTCGGCGACGACCTGGAGTGGCTCCAGGACTTCAACGAGATGCTCCACGCCATCATCACTGCCGGAGCCAACCCCCAGAACTTCGGCAACTGGTACACGAATGCCAACAATTACTACCACGAGGGCTGGTTCGGCGCCGACGGCCTCCTTATCTTCAACGACTTTACCAAGGAGAATCTCCAGTATCACAACGACTTCTTCTGGCAGAACGTGAAGAACGGATGGAACAGGTTCGACATCTTCACCAAACTGCTGGGCGCTGAAGCCGACGGCACAAAGCACGACCAGGCCTGGGTATCATCCCGTGTGCAGAATGGCGGAAGAGGTCTTAATTATCTCCACACCGGCTACTCCTGGTGGACCTGGTTCAGCAACGACCTCGATTTATATCAGGCCACTTACAAGTCTGCGGTTACCGACGACCATAAGCAGCTCAATATGCACTCGGTGGAGAATAAGACCGTGACCAAGCAGGTCACCAACCCCAGCAACAAGACCGATGCGGCTACCAACATCCCCTTCAACGTGAAGACCGAGTGTTCCCCCGAGAGGCCTTTTGTCATCAACGAGAAGTTCTTCGGCGACAAGGAGCCCCGCTTCATCTACCGTTACGCTACCGGCCAGCAGCTGGCCAAGATGGGCGGCGGAACCTGGCACGCCCAGTTCGCCCTCCAGGGTTTCCAGGAGGTTTACCGTTACTACGGCAACGGCGGCTTCGAGCCTGACCATATCCTCACTATGCCCCCCGAAATTACCCAGAGTGTGGCCTCCACTGTGGAGAACGATCCCTCAAAGCAGATCATAAGCACCTATAACGGCGATTCCTATTACAAAATGGCCGATGTGTACAAGGATCAGAACGGCCACCGCTGGTTTGTGGCCTGGATGTCCGGCAATTGGGACGGAGGGCTGGAAGGTTCTCCTTATACGGAGCTCATCTCCTTCGACGGCATCCAGACCGGAGCGGACGGCGTCTATGGCTCCAACCTTCCCACCCGCAACCAGGCCATCCGCGGAACCATCTACCTTTGGAATCTCCTGAATAACACCGTAGGATATAATGATGAGGCTTATTACAGAGCGTCAGATGCCGCCTTTGCCCGGGATTATTACAACATCCTTGATTATGCAGGCGTGGATTTCCGCACTATAATTCAGGTACTCAAGTCCACTAACGGCCAGCAACGCGATATGCCGGCTTTAGCCTCGGTTGCTTTCAAGGACGGCTCAACGGACAAACAGCGCCTGATGCGCTATATCTGCGACATTTCCATCTCGCCCAAGAAGATGCCGTCGCTGATGTTCTGGGACCATTATCCAAGCGCCCCTTATCTGGAGCCCAAACTTGGAACCGCCTTCTCTTCCACCAACATCTATCTGCAAGACGTAAACGACCAGAGCAAGATCAACAGCTACGCCAATGATCTGTACGCAAAACAGGACAGCTGGATAGGTGGCGACAACTACAAAACCGGAAGGAGCATCCGTTCCTCGGTAGAGCCCAAGGCAGCCAAGTTCTCGAACTACATCTACAACAAGGCCACCTGGAGCACATTCGATTATCCCACCGATATGTGGAACGCTCCCGTGCTGGCTTTCCGAATCACCCGTATTTACGACCGCGGCGTTATTCACGCCACCAAGACCGTCGATAACCTCACACTCGAACTGGTGCACGCCCGCATCTGGGAAACCGACGCACTGATGTCTGACTATGAACAGGAGCGAGGGATACAGAATACCTTATACACCACCGCCACGAGCGAACTGTATATGGACGGTGTCAAGATAGCCTTCCCCAGCTGGACAAAATGGAATGAATAACAATGAAAAGGTTAGTTAGCAAATTTATACTTGCCGGCTTTGTCATAGCCGGACTTACATCCTGTTTCAAGGACCTCGAGCCTACCCCCCTGGGTCCCGACGGCCGCCAGAAACTTTCCGACGACCAGGTCTTCTGGAACGTGGTAGGAAAACTCGTAGGTATGGACCAGATGACTCCCGACTATGAGGGAAAGACCTTCACCCCCACCATCGGCAGTCCCGACAACGGCGACGGATCCGTGCGCATAGTGGGCGTGAACAGCCTCAAGGCGGCGGTAGACCGCTACAACGCCCTCACGGGTGCCGACATAGATGTCAACACTTCATCCTACACCTGGAACAATCCGGCCATTGGCTCCCTGATCTGGAACAAGGGAGACGGCAATACGGCGTGGGGAACCGTAGATGTATCCATTCCGGCTGTACCCGGCCTGCAGAAGATAATCTACCGCTCTCCGGAGCAGGGTGACGTGAACGGCAGCGTAGGAGATAACGGCAGCGCCTACTATCGTTTTGGCGACGTAATTTCCCGCACCCGTCCTGCCGACAAGAAGGGCGATGTGGAGTTCCCGGCCATCACGGAGTACTGGGTGTGCGTACGCCCGGCCTTCGGTCCCGAGGGCAAAGGCGACAGCCACTGGGTGAGCCTGAGCCCCCTTCCTCGCGAGAACGTGTGGCCTTACTACGATGACGAATACAACTACGGTCCTTATCCCGGCAGCAACGGCAACGGATACGGATGCCCCTACAACCTCGGCGACGACCTTGAGTGGCTTCAGGACTTCAACGAGATGCTCTACGCCATCTGCACTGCCGGAGAAGACCCCCGGAACTTCGGCAACTGGTACACCAACGCCAACAATTATTACCACGAGGGCTGGTTCGGTGCGGACGGTCTCCTTATCTTCAACGACTTCACGAAGGAGAATCTCCAGTATCACAACGACTTCTTCTGGCAGAACGTAAAGAACGGATGGAAAGCATTCGACATCTTCACCAAACTGCTGGGCACTGAAGCCGACGGCACCAGACACACCGAGGACTGGGTAACCCTCCGCGTGCGAAACGGCGGTGAAGGCCTGAAGTACCTCCACACGGGCTATTCCTGGTGGACCTGGTTCAGCAACGAGCTTGATGTCTATCAGGCCTCATACAAGTCCAAGATAACCGACGACCACGTCGAGCTGAATATGCATTCGGTGGAGAAGAAGACCGTGACCAAGCAGGTTACGAACCCCAACAACAAGACCGATGCGGCCACCAACATACCCTTCAACGTGAAGACCGAGTGCTCCCCCGAGAGGCCTTTTGTCATCAACGAGAAGTTCTTCGGCGACAAGGAGCCCCGCTTCATCTACCGTTACGCCACCGGCCAGCAGCTGGCCAAGATGGGCGGCGGCACCTGGCACGCCCAGTTCGCCCTTCAGGGTTTCCAGGAGGTCTACCGTTACTACGGCAACGGCGGCTTCGAGCCCAACCATATCCTCACTATGCCCCCCGAGATTACCCAGCAGGTGAGCGATCCGGATATTGAGGACGAGACCACGAAGTACAGGAATGGCAGGGGGTGGCTGTATCCCGGCTGTATCGTAAAAGACGAAGAGGGCTCCCACTGGCTCTGCTATTATGGATGGTATGACGGGTCGGAGATCTTTGGTGAGGATGATCACTATGCTCGTCTGGTCAGTTTCGACAATATTACTTATCGGACTCTTGATTCCGGCAATAAAGTGGTCTCAAACGACGATCTGATGCCCGATTTGGAGGTTGGCGTGGCCGGGGTGGCTCTGGCCGCCTTGTTCAACAGTGATGCCAGGGCCAACCCCGGTTATGGCCAGAAGTTTCACTATATACGGGAGCAACTCAAGAACCTGTGCCATTTCGATCCCGACAGTCATATTGTCGTCAGGGATTCCAGCAAAGTCGTGGGGGATGACACCCATAACGGGTGGGTGGCCGCCCTGTCAATGGTGTGTGAATACACTTTAAGCGATGTCAAGCAGGGATATATGCGCGTAGTTTTGGAAGACGTAGATGCCGATGGCCACGTAAACAAATGGCTTTACATCGATTACAACAACGAGGACGCAAAATATGTCAGGGGGCCATTGGACCTGGGAGATCTTTTCACGTCGGGTTACACGATAACCGATGAAAAATATGTAAAGGCAGACAAATGGAGCCTTTGCAAGCGCCACGATACATCCCAAAGGGACGGAAATTTCACCAAAGCCGATTTGTACGGGAACACCCTCGATATGAATTTGTTTGTCAAGAACCCCGCACAATACCGTTCCGCCTATCACGAGCCGGTTATTGTTCCACGCTTTATGCTTGTTGACGACCCGTGGACGTCAAAAGCCCCCCAGACAGACACCAGGGGCCGCAAGTTTTCTGTGGTGTACGCTCCCGAAGCCGATGAACTTGATGATGAAGACATCAGGACCTATATGAGCTATCTGGTTAATTGCGTTGATGCCACCACGCCCAACTCCACCTTCCTGGGCAACGATCCGGTGCCGTTAAGAGAAATCGGCATAAGGCTTGAATATTAGTTATTTATCAGCAGTTTATATATGAAACGTTTCCTGACTTTTTTATTATTTATCGTCCTTTGCCTTGTATCCTGCACCAAGGATATTGAGCCTATTCCAGTCGGTCCCGACGGCGAGCAGAAACTCTCCGCCGACCAGATATTCTGGAACGTAGTGGGTAAACTTGTGGGTATGGACCAGATAACTCCCGAATACCAGGGAAAGACTTTCACCCCCATCATCGGCAGTCCCGACAACGGAGACGAATCAGTCCGCATAGTGGGCGTGAACAGCCTGGCGGCCGCCGTGGGGCGCTACAATTCGCTCGTCGGATCACAGGTCATCGACGTCAATACCAGCTCATATACCTGGAACAACAAGGAAGTGGGAACCCTTGTCTGGAACAAGGGAGACGGCAATACCGCCTGGGGAACCGTAGATGTATCCATTCCGGCTGTACCCAGCCTGCAGAAGATAATCTACCGCTCTCCGGAGCAGGGTGACGTGAACGGCAGCGTAGGAGACAACGGCAGCGCCTACTATCGTTTTGGCGACGTTATTTCCCGCACCCGTCCCGCAAGCACCCAGGGAGGCAGCGAATTCCCCGCCATAACGGAATACTGGATATGCGTGCGCCCCGCCTTCGGTCCCGAGGGCAAGGGCGACAGCCACTGGGTGAGCCTGAGCCCCCTGCCGCGCGAGAACGTGTGGCCGTATAACGAAAAGAGTTACAATTATGGCCCCTACGTGGGCAGCAACAACTACGAATACGGTATGCCCACCAGTCTGGGTGACGACCTGGAGTGGCTTCAGGACCTGAACGAGATGCTCTATGCCATCGTAATGGCCGGCAACGTCCAGGAGAACTGGTTCTCCAACGCGACCAATTATGCCCACGACGGTTTCTGGGGCCCCGACGGCCTGCCCGTTTTCAACGATTTCCACCACGAGTGGCTCCACAAGCACAACGACTTCTTCTGGCAGAACGTCAAGATAGGCTGGCAGAGGTATGGCCTCTTTGAGAAGCTTCTCGGAACCGAGGCTGACGGCACCCGGCACGATATGACCTGGGTGAGGGAGCGCGTAAAGAACGGCGGCGACGGTATTGCCTACCTGCATACGGGCTACTCCTGGTGGGTCAGCCTGTGGGACAACTCTCCGGAATTGTACGAGGCCGTTTACGGTTCGAGGGTTACCAGCGACCATATGCAGCTGAACTGCCACTCGGTGTCTCTGTCGACCGTTGAAAAGCAGGTGACCGATCCGGACAATACAGAGGATCCCGATACGAATATCCCTTTCAACGTAAAGACCGAATGCTCGGAACAGAGGCCTTTCGTCGTGAACCGCAAGCTGTTCGGCGACGCCGACCCCCGCTTTATCTACCGCTACAAAACCGGTCAGGAACTGGCCAAGATGGGCGGCGGCACCTGGAACCCCCAGTTCGCCCTTCCCGGCTTCCAGGAAGTGTACCGTTACTATGGCAACGGCGGCTTCGAGCCCAACCATATCCTCACAATGCCGCCTGAAACCACGGAAGCCTCGAGCAACGTCATCGATGACAAGAATCTGCAGAACTATTCGGACTACAGTGAGTATAACAACCACTATCAGGTAGGAGACGTGTACAAGGATGAAAACGGGCATAAGTGGTTTGTCGTCAAAATGGCAGGCGGTCCCAGAGAATTGCAGATGGATGCAGCGCCGTTCAGCGAACTCATCTCCTTTGAAGGTCTTACCGCATCCGCCAACAAGTCCACGGTAACTAACGTCCCCACCCTGGATTACGTCATCCGCGCCTATGTGTCCCTCTTTTTCCTGTATCAGGAGAGCGTTCAACACGCCAATGGCACTCATATGGCTGTCTTTGACCACATAAGGAATGAGGCCAAGGTGGATCTTACCCACCTTATGACTACCAAGACTTTTAAGAACTGGAAAGATGAAGGTATCCCGTGCCGTGCCGTGTCCATCGCTTACAGTGTCCCGGGCAGCGACAAGCAGCATCTGGTACGGTTGCTGGAAGACCACAGCGACGAGGTCAACAATCGCTTTTTCACGACCATCTGGAGCCGCTACCCCAAGAACAATATTACCAATCCCGACAACCACGACCTGGATAAATACAAAGTGATGAAGCGTGAAGATTTCAGAAACGATGATATCTATCTTCAGGACATAGCAAGTCAGGACTTTGTGACACTCTTTGCCGACGACCTTTTTGCAAAAGGTCCGTTCGCAGACGATCAGTCGAATCAGAACATCCGCAATACTCCGGACTCCAAGGCAAATGACGTGACCAATTACTACTACAACATAAACACGTGGGGCCCGGGAACCCGGCCCGCTCCCGCCACGCAGCCCCTCAGCCTGTGGAACGAGCCCGTCCTTATGTTCCGTTATACCGCCGTTTACGACCGTGGAAGTGAATATTCCACAAAGACGGTCGACGGACATACGCTCACGCTTCTGAGTACCATACCGTTCAATAATTACACTGATGACCTGAATGATCAGGATTCCGATCCTGAAAGCCTGCATTCCTGGCAGTCAGCTATGAATTCATTTGTTTCCCCGGATTTCTACCACTTGAACGGAGAAGGTAAAGAGGTCCTCACCTGGCGGCAGGCCTGGATTAAATAGTCAAAATGAAAGCAATTAAAATACTTATAGCGGTCTTCGCGACCCTGGCTCTGTTCTCCTGTACCAAGGACATAGAGTTCAACCCCATCGGCCCTGACGGAAAGAAGAAACTCTCCGACGACCAGGTGTTCTGGAACGTAGTGGGCAAGCTTGTGGGCACGGACCAGATGACCCCCGACTACAAGGGCAAGACCTTCACGCCCACCATCGGCAGTCCCGACAATGGCGACCCCTCGGTGCGCATCGTGGCGGTCAACAACCTCCTGGCAGCCGTAACCCGCTACAACACCCTCACCGGTGCATCCATCGACGTCAACACTGCGTCAAACACTTGGAGCAATCCCGCTATCGGCTCTCTCACCTGGAACAAAGGGGACGGCACGACTTGCTGGGGTACGGTTGATGTATCCATCCCGGCCGTTCCGAGCCTGCAGAAGATCATCTACCGCTCCCCTGAGCAGGGAGACACCAACGGAAGCGTAGGCGACAACGGCAGTGCCTATTACCGTTTCGGCGACGTAATAGCCCGCACGCGTCCTGCAGACACCAAGGGCGGAACAACCTTCCCTGCCATCACGGAGTACTGGGTGTGCGTACGCCCGGCATTCGGACCCGAGGGCAAGGGCGACAGCCATTGGGTGAGCCTGAGCCCGCTGCCGCGCGAGAATGTGTGGCCGTATAACGATGATGATTACAATTACGGTCCCTATGTGGGCAGCAACGGCAAGAATTACGGTATGCCGACCTGCCTGGGCGATGACCTGGAGTGGCTTCAGGACCTCAACGAGATGCTCTACGCCATTGCTTGTGCCGGTTATCCCACAGAGGGTTACGGAAGCTGGTTCAGCAATGCACACAACTACTACAGCAGCGGCTGGTTCGGGCCCGACGGGCTCCTGATTTTCAACGACTTCGTGCCCGACAATCTCAAATACCACAATACATTTTTCTGGGAGAACGTCAAGAATGGTTGGGAGCGCTTCGGAATCGCCCAAAAGCTTTTCGGCACCGAAGACGGCGGCAATATCCACAATTTGAAATGGATTGAAAACCGTGTGAAGAACGGCGGCGAAGGCCTGAGATACCTGCACACCGGTTATTCCTGGTGGGTATCGTGGTGGGACAACGAGCCCGACGTGTATCAGGCCACCTACAAATCTGTGATTACCGACGACCATACCCAGCTCAATATGCACTACAAGAAGCTGGAGACCGTTGAGAAGCAGGTAACTTTCCCCAGCGACAAGAGTAACCCGGGCATCTATTTCAATGTCAAGGAAGAGTGCACCGAGCAGAAGCCTTTCCTCATCAACAGGGAATTCTTCGGCGACGCCGAGCCCCGCTTCATATACCGCTACAAGACAGGAGAGGAGCTTCTCAAGATGGTAAATGCCAGCACCAAGTGGAATCCGCAGTTCGCGCTGGAGGGATACACCGAGGTGTACCGTTACTATGGCAACGGCGGCTTCGAGCCCAACAAGATCCTCACCCAACCGCCGGAAGAGACGCCGTGGACGAGCGTCCCCTATGAGGACGAACACGGTTACTTCTATCCCGGCTGTATCGTAAAGGACGACAAGGGTTCCAACTGGCTCTGCTATTACGGATGGCATAAGGAAACGGAAAACGAACCCCTCCCGGACCACTATGCCCGTTTTGTGAGCTTTGACAACATTAACGTGGCTGCAGACGCCACTGGAGCCAAGGTAATCACCAACGACGACCTGATACCAGAGGATGAGGTTTTCGTAGCCGCTTTGATGTTGGCCGCCATTTTTAACGAAGACTCCCGCGCCAATCCCGGCTACGGGCAGACGTTCAAAGATATTCGGGCGAAAATCAAAGAATTTTGCAATTATGACACGGCAAACCGGGTGGTGGTCCGCGACAGTACGCAAACCGGGTGGATATCGGCCTTGAACCTGGTGTATGAACCGCGCGGTTTCTTCCCCGGGTCCACCGACCTCAGGAAACCTGGCGGGCAGCCTTATATGCGTATGGTAATAGATGGATCGGACAGCAATGGTTCCCTGAAGAAATGGTTCTATTACAGGTACAACAACCCCGACAACGACCAGAGTTGCGCCACCGGCCAGCTGGACCTGAGTCATCTGTTCAAGTATAACAATTCGACCATTACTGCCAGCAAGCCCATATTGCCCGACAAATGGAGCCAGTGCAAGCGCCACGACAACGGTAAGCGGGAAGGGTGCATCAGCTTTAATGACCTTTGGGGCGGACAGCTGGATGTGTCCCGGTTTATCAGCAATTCCAGCCAGTACCAGTCGGCCTACAAGGAGCCTGTAATTGTGGCCCGCTATATGGAAATAGACGACCCTTATGCCAACACTATGCCCACCTTGACGGAAGATGGCCGCAAGCTTACCCCGTTGTTCGACCCCAAGGGCGATGTAATGACATACTATGACATCCCTAAAAAATGCTTGCACACCGACAAGACCAATACCGCCTTCGTTGACAGCAAACCTTACACCTTGATTGTCCATTAGAGTATGAAAAAGAGTATAGTTCTAGCATTTCTCGCCACTTTTGCACTGTTCTCCTGCTCAAGGGACATTTCTCCCGATGAGCAGAAGCGCCAGATTATTCAGAAGAACCGGCAGTTCTGGGATATCGTAGGCAAGCTCGTAGATATCGACCAGATAACACCTGACTACGAGGGCAAGACCTTCACGCCCGTCATAGGCGAACCGGCCGACGACGATCCCACTACCCGAATCGTTGCTGTCAACAGCCTTATCAGCGCGGTGAACCGTTACAATAACCTCACCGGTGAAAGTATCGACGAGAATACCGCCTCGCACAGTTTCAGCCTCAAGGATGTGGGTTCGCTGAACTACCGCAAGGTGACGGACAACTCAGCCTGGGCCATCGTTGATGTCAGTATCCCTGCCGTCCCCACCCTCTCCCGCATTATCTACCGTTCTCCCGAGCAGGGCGACACCAACGGCAGCGTGGGCGACAACGGCAGCGCCTACTATCGCTTCGGCGATGTGATCAAACGCACCCGTGCCGAAGACGACAACATCGAATACTGGATCTGCGTGCGGCCTGCCTTCGGCCCGGAGGGCAAGGGAGACAGCCACTGGGTGAGCGTGAGCCCTCTTCCGGAGAGCAATCTCTGGCCATATTGCGATGAGGGCGCTCCCTTCACTGCCAGCAACGGAATGAATTACAGCCTCCCCTACAACCTGCGTGACGATACGGAATGGATGCAGGACTTTGCCGAGTTGCTCTATGCCATCCACCATCCGGTTACCTGGTCCAACAACATCGACAATAATTACTCCGAAGGCTGGTTCGGCCCCAACGGCCAGCTGATGTTCCACGACTTCCACAAGGATAAAAAGGAGTTCCACAACATCGGATTCTGGGACAACGTACGCAAGGGCTGGGAGCAGCATAACGTGTATTCGATGGTATTCGGCAAGTCCCAATCCTACTTCTCGCAGATAACCAGCAGCGGCGGAGCCGGCCTGTACTGCCTGTACAACGGACACTCCTGGTGGACCTTTTTCGAAAACTCCCCAACGCTTTATCAGGCTCATTACAGCCCTGATTCGGACGACATTACAAAGCATAATATGTACAATGTCACCTATTCCAAGGTCTCGCATCAGGTCGTAGAGCCCGACGATCCCAATCCCGGAGCCAACAATTTCCCTTTGGACTTCCACGCCGCCCGCTCCTACGAGCAGCCCTACTTTGTGAAAAGGGAGTTTTTCGGGGACAACCACCCGCGCTGGATTATCCGCTATGCCACCGGAAAGGAATTGGCCACGGACGGCAACTGGAACCCCCAGTTCCGGATGGTGGGCTGCGAGGATGTGTACCGTTACTATCGCGACATCTTACCGGATAAGATCCTGACCCAACAGCCCGAAATTACGGATATTGTTTCCAGCAACGAGGAAAAGTATGCTGGGAATCACGGATATTTCCTTTGGGGCAGTATTTATCGGGACGAGGAAGGTTCCTATTGGCTTTGCTACTTCAACTGGTATAACTACACTGAAGAGGTTAAAACCAAAGACCATTATGCCCGTTTTATCAGTTTCGACAAGCTGAAAACCACCACACAGACTTCGGACTTCGGTTCGGGAAAGTTCTACACTTCCGAGCTGATTCCCCAGAGGGAGGCTCCGCTGGCGTTGGCAATTCTTATGTCTATATGCGGCACAAACCCCAACACTGATGCCAATAACGCCACGCATAAGAATATCCGACAAAAAATCAAGCAGTTCAGCAATTACGATGTCGGCGTGGTACTGGTACGGGATACGCTCTGTACCGTAGATAACAATGGTACAATTGTCAATATACACGGAAATATAGATGCCCTTAGCCTTATGTACGAACCGGAATATGGCCTGGACGAAGGAGAACAGCCTTATCTGCGTATGATCAAGGATGCTTCCAAAACCGGCCCGGAACGCACCCAGCTTGCCAAAATGGCTTATGACGTCGGCCATTTCTACACGGAATACAACGTCCCAGGCGACCATCCCCTGGGTCGCTACTTAATGGATCTTACCGACTTGTTCAGCATCAATCCCAGCAACAATACCATTCCTGCAGACAAGTGGAGCCGTTGCGCAAGGTCGTCCAACGGACAGCGGGACGGTGATTTCAAGCCCTCCGACCGCTACAAGGTCTCCTTTGACGCGTCCCTGTTTATGACCAAGCCCACCCAGTATGTAAGCGCCTACCACGAGCCGGTGATAGCGCCGCGCTTTATGATGATTGACGATCCCTGGACTGACAGGATGCCCACAGAAGGCATCCCTCATACGCTTACTGAGGTTTACCGTCCGTACGGGAATGAGGATTCAATAATGCAGAACATCCTGGCGGTGGACGGAGCCCTGCAAATGTATATGATTGACGATGACCACTGCTTTATGAACGGTCGTAAATACAAGATTGACAAGTAGTTGTAATGTCCCGGAGGATATACATAGCTGCCCTTCTGGCCCTTTCCCTGGCGCTTTCCTGCACCAAGGACATCGATCCGCTGACCTCCTGGTCGGTGAGCGCAGTAGAAGGCGAGAGTCTCGAGCTGCCCTGGAGGGCCAGCTACGAGAGCCTCGCCCTGTCGCTCACGGGGCCCGCGGAAGGGACCCGGATTATCGTGACCTCCTCCGAAGACTGGCTTAACCTGCGCGAGGACATCCTTCCGTCCGACAACATCGTGGCCTTCTCGACCAAGACCAACGGAAGCGACTCGCGCCGGCAGGCTACACTACGCTTCACCGACGCCGACAACCCCTCAGCCAGCGCCTCCATAACAGTGACTCAGCTCTCGCGCTCGGAGCAGGACAGCAACGCCGGCGACCCTTCGGACGTGCTGTACATCGGCTACGGATACGACGTGTACAAGGCTCTGGACAACCCTATGGCCGTGCGGTGCATCGCTCCCATCCTGGATTACATCGAGCTTGAGAAACTGAATTCGGGAAGCATATATAACATAGTGACCGACAGCCACTTGTCTCGTTTTGAGATGAAGTATGTGGCAACCAACAGCATCCACGCCTACGGCGAGAACCTCACGCGCCAGCAGACCTCCGACAACGAGCACCCCATCCAGGGTTGCAAGGAAGACTGCATCAACGCGGCAGACAACATCGATCCGGCTGCCGGCAACCTGGAGCAGCAGAACTTCGGCCACGGCAGTCTCGAGAAGGCCGTGGCGGCACGCGTGGCAGACAAAGGTGCGCTCCTGGACCTGAAGCGTCGCGGCATCCTTCCGTTTACGGAGTCTTACAACGACCGTATCCGCGAAATCCGCCGCAACAGCGGAGCCAAGCGCCTAAGCCTGGTCACGCAGGCCCTCATCGACTACGGTACCCACGTCATCATCCAGAGCGACCTCGGCGGCCGCATCGACTACTCTTTCACTATGTCCAAGGAGGTGGGCTTCAACAGCTACGCCGAGATGCAGCAGGAGATTGAATACACCCTCGGGCGCATCTCCGACTCCGAGCGCAGCGGCAACAAGCGCACTTCTTCCAGCAAACAGGCATCGGGAGCCATTGCCGTGAAGGGCGGCAGCGAAGCGGCGAGGAGCACTCTGGAGAACGACATCCGTGGCCTTTCCCCCAGCGGGCAGATACCCCCTGGGCATCTCACCGACTGGCTGGCATCGATCAACTACAGCGACGCCCCCGAACGTGACCCCAACCTGGAAGTCATCCACTTCGAGTTGATGCCGGTGTGGGACCTGGTTCCCCCCGACCTCAGGCAGGATTACCTCGACGCCACGCTGACCCTCATCGACAGGAGCGATTACCAGCTCCCCGCCAGTTTTCTGGGGACCGACATTTACGAAATGAGCACCACTGACAAGAAGCTGTTCGACTTTTCCGACGCCGGAGAGAACAACAGCCTCTGCCGCATACTCTACTACGAAGGCGAACCCGTTCTGGAAGTGTGCAGCGAGTACGTGCCCAAGATCCGTACGGACGAGCGCGTTATGGTGGCTTATCCCATCTACAAGCAGCGCATCCGTATGAACCAGGGGCTGTTTATCGGCGACGGGGTCCATCAGCCGGCCTATGTAGGCTTCAGCGGGGCCGACTGCTACGTGCAGCCGTTCGAGGATATGGCTCCCGGAAGCAAGATAGACAAGTTCTGGTACGTGAACGGCAACCTGTTGCTTCAGAATCCCTCCAACGCCACGCTTTCCGGCAAGGACCCCCGGATAGAGGAAGACAAGTTTTATTTTGTCTATGGCAGCACATATTCCACCCCCGTGGTCAAAATCGGCTCCCGCTTCTGGACCCGAAAGGATATTTCGCACCATATGGGCTTCTCGTACGATCCCGACGACCGGGCTGCCGACCCGGACGAGGTGATAGAGAACAACGTCCTTTACGCCCCCTACTACTATGGCGAGGTGAGTTACTTCCCCAAGAGGAACAACAAGTGGATATACGGCTACACCCCCAATACCAGCTTTGACGGGAACCCCAATATGCGCTGGTATCTGCCTACTCCGGAAGAAGTCGAAGACCTTCATTCCTTCCTCGGGTTCAACCCCAAGGCCCTTTTCAAGGGGGAGGCAAGCGGTTTCGACGCCGGTTTCAACGGCTACTACGGTTACTACGACGTGGTAAAGCAGAAGCACTTCTCGGACATCCGCAACCGCGTCAGGTACAAAGGACAGCTCAATGTCTTTACCGCCCGTCCGCAGACGGGTATCGAGCTGGACCTCATCGCCGTCCTGGACCCGAATTACCGCTTTACTTACTACCCCGCCGAGGGCGAATTTTACGATGAATATTATCCCGTGCGCGTTACGCGCGGGTATATGTTTGAATACCCTACTATAAAGACTATCGAAAACAATCAATTCAGCTATTGATATGAAGAGATTACCTACATTGTTATTTGTTCTGCTGCTGACCGCCTCCGCTTGCCAGAAGGATTCTTCCGGCACCTGGACCCGTGAAGATGAACTCCGGTCCATCCAGTACGACGCCGCCGCCCAGATGCTCTCCGACCTTATCGGGCAGGCGGTCGAGCCGGAACTGATTGCAGACCTCAAGAATACAAAGCCCGAACCACAGTACGGAACGGCGTATGACGAGAGCACTCCGTATGACCGCACCGTCACCGTCGACGATGCCCAGGAGGCGGAGGATCTGTTTTGCGGACTGGGCGGATGGCGCGACGACGTGCTGCAGGAAACCCCGGAAGGTTATTTAATCGATTTCTCCGATATCGGAGTGGGAACGCTCGAGTTCTTCCGGCGGCCGGACGGCGCCAACGTAGGTTACGCCACGGTGGATATTCCCTGCATTCCGCACCTTCAGCGCCTTACATACAAGACCAAAGACCAGATAGGCGACAACGCCGCGGGCGATTTCGTTTCTCCGGCCCGCTACGGAGACGTATATCTACACGAGAACCGCTATTACATCTGCATAAAGGCTGCCACCGGCTACTCCTATGACAGCCAGGGGTATATGGTGTGCGTAGAAGCCGGAAAAGGCTCCAATTGGTCGAATTATCTCAGTGATGAAAAGTGGGGATGCTGGAAACCCAAGCAGAACTGGACCAACTCAAGATACATCGTCGCTTTCCTGAAACTGTGTGCCGACACCAAGTTCAGACAGGATAAAGCCCAGATTGTCAAGAAATTCCCGGGAAAGGTATTCCCGAGAGTGCAGCGCTGGAGGAAGTATGACAAGCAGGAAGACATAGGAGACCTCACCTGGGGGTTCGGCGCCCTTGATGCCGGCTATAGTCACGTAACGCGCTACTCGGCCAACCTGGCCGACGAAAAATCCAATTCGGACAAGGAAAAGAGCAAGTGGGGCCGTGTGCGCGCCATCATAGCCAGGGACGCCACCGAGGGAGACTACCAGTGGAGAAAGGCAAAATGGCAGCGTCGATTCCATTATTATGCGATTCCCTGGGTATGCAGACTCGACAAGGGCCTTTATTCCGATGTGTATAAATACACCGGCAAAGGCGGATGGGAAGATTTCTTCGAGGACAACAGCCTGATTGTCTATACCTTGAATGCAGTGTCATTCAACGAGTCCCTCCCCAGCGGCTATGTCCTCCAGAATATCTGGGACGACGAAGACTGATTATTGAAATGAGAAGAACCGTCATACTCTTTTCCATCCTCCTGCTGTCTGTATTGAGCTGCACTAAAGACATCCCGCCTGCAACCGGGATGGACGAACGGCAGTCGGCTCAGTACGATGCGGCTTCTGTGCTGTTCTCGGAACTGTTGTGCCGGAGTGTGACGCCAGAGGAACTCATAGAGCTGAAAGGCAAGAAGATAGAGCCCGAGATAGGCCGCGTGACCGACGACAGCAAGCCCTTCGAACGTACGGTGAGGCTGGAGGAAGACGAGACTGCCGACTTCTATTTCGGCGGCCTGGTGGGCTGGGAGGAGGAGGTCCTCACGGAAACGGCGGGCGGTTACATCATCGACTTTACTCCCATCGGCCTGGGCCGCCTGGAGTTCTTCCGGGTGCCGGACGGTTCCAATGTGGGCTACGCCACCGTTGACATTCCTTGTATGCCTCATCTGGAGCGGATCAACTACAAAACT
Organism: Bacteroidales bacterium; assembly: GCA_017651465.1. GTDB lineage: Bacteria > Bacteroidota > Bacteroidia > Bacteroidales > UBA932 > Cryptobacteroides. Next base: position 26,961 of record JAGCCX010000008.1, on the reverse strand, counting down.
CCGTCCCAAATGGGGGTTAACGACGCGGAATACCCTTCACCGGCCCGTTACGGCGATCTGTTCTGGCACAGTGGCAGGTATTACCTCTGCGTGAGAGCCGCTACCGGCTACCTGATCGACGAATCGGGGATGCTGGTCTGCATCGAAGCGGGCAAAGGCAGCAACTGGGTGAACTACCTCAACAAAGAAGACTGGGGCTGCTGGAAGCCCCGGCAGGACTGGTACGACATTTCGTTCCTTTCCAGATACCTGACGCTCTGCTCCGACACCAAGTTCAAGCAGGACAAGGCGCAGATTGTCAAGAAGTACCCCGGCAAGGTGTTCCCCCTGCTCCAGCGCTGGCACAACTACGACTCGCAGGAGAATATCGGCGACCTTACCTGGGGGTTCGGCACCCTTGAGCCCGGCTATTACCACGTCACCCACATCAACGATGACATCGCCAAGGAGAAGAATGCCGGATTGAAGGTGGTGATTGCCCGTGACGCCACCGAGGGAGACTACAAGGCGTCCGCAGCGAGGTGGTACCGCCGTTTCCACTTCTATACGCTCCCAAGCGTGTGTACGAGCAAGTCCCAGCTGTCCGCCCAGACATACAAATACACCGGCAAAGGCGGATGGGAAGATTTCTTCGAGGACGACTACAACTCCCCGATCGTCTATACTATGAATGCCGTCCGCTTCTACGAAACCCTCCCGGACGGTTATCAGCTTCTTAATATCTGGGACGAATACGACGATGACTACCAGGACGCGGACGGCTTCATCCGCGTCAAGAATGAGAGTGAGCTGGCTACGCTCATAGATGTCAACTCCTCCGTCAAGCTCAGGCTCACGGCCGACATCACACTCTCTTCCAACCTTATTGTCCACGCCCCCAAGACCGTCACCATCGACCTCAACGGCCACACCCTTGGCAGGAAACTCGCCGCCGCCGACGGTGCCGGCAACGTCATCTACGTCGTAGGCGCCAATCTCACAGTCCTGAACGGTACCCTCTCCGGCGGCTGGGACAGCTATGGCGGCGGTGGCGTCGATGTGGACAAGGGCAGCAGGTTCCAGGCCACGAAAGTCAGCTTCAGCGGCAACAAAGCCGGAGAAAGGGGCGGCGGCATCTGGAACAGGGGCACTACTACGCTTACCGACTGCATCATAGAGGATAACTATTGTCCCTATGGCGGCGGCATATTCAACAACTGGGACGGCGGAACGCTGATTATGAGCGGTTGCACCGTACGTGGAAACAGCTGCGGAAGCGGCGGGGGCGGCGGTGTGTGCAATTATTCCACGGCCACCATAGAATCCTGCACCATTACAGGCAACTCCGGCAACTCCGCCGGCGGACTCTGGAACGGCCCGTATCAAACATACACCTGCACCCTCAATATGATCGGCGGCAATGTGGTATCCGACAATACCGGCGGCAATCTGCTGCTCAACGGCGGCAGCGTCATCAAAGTGGCCGGAGCTTTCACTTCCGGCACCGAGATCTATGTTAAACGCATCGAAGGCGAGGGTGTAATCACTTCGGGCTATTCAACATACAACCCGTCGCTCAATCCCGCCGACATTTTCTTCGCCGACGACAGCGACTACTATGTAACCCTCAGCGGCAGTGAGGCTGTCCTCAAAAAAGATAGCCTATGAAACGATTCCTTATATTGCTCTCCGTCATTTCCGTGCTGGCCGGCGCCTGCAAAAAAGTACCTTCTCCAGGGACCTGGACCAAGGAGGACGAACTGAAGGCCGAGCAGTTCGATGCGGCAGCAATGTTGTTCTCTGAACTTTTGTGCCGGAACGTGACGCCGGAGGAACTCATAGAGCTGAAAGACAAAAAGATAGAGCCTGAGATAGGGCGCGTGACCGATGACAGCAATCCCTTCGACAGGGCTGTGAAGATCGACGAGAAAGAGTCGGCGGAGTTCTATTTCGGCGGCCTCGTGGGCTGGAACCCAGCGGTGTTTGAGGAAACGGCGGGAGGCAGCATAATCGACCTCACCCCCATAGGCCTTGGCCGTCTGGAATTCTTCCGGGAGCCGGACGGTTCCAATGTGGGCTACGCTACGGTTGATATTCCCTGTATGCCTCACCTGGAACGGATAACGTACAAGACCCCTCTCCAGATGGGCCTCAACGATGCTGAATACCCTTCTCCCGCCCGCTACGGAGAAGTGTTCCTTCATCAGGGGCGCTACTATATATGCGTAAGGGCCGGCACCGGTTACCTGAGCGACGAGTCCGGACTGCTGGTCTGCATAGAGCCGGGCAAGGGCACCAACTGGGTGGACTATCTCGACAACGAAGACTGGGGCTGCTGGAAACCCAGGCAGAACTGGTACGACGTAGCTTTCATCTCCCGATACCTCACACTGTGCACCGACTCCAAGTTCAGGCAGGACAAGGCACAGATTGTCAGGAAGTTCCCCGGCAAGATATTCCCCAAGCTCCAGCGCTGGCACAACTACGACTCTCAGGAGTACGTAGGCGACCTTACCTGGGGATTCGGCACCCTTGAGGCGGGCTACTACCACGTCACCCATTTCAACGCCGACATCGCGAAGGAGAAAAGTGCCGGGGTGAAAGTCGTGATTGCCCGTGACGCCACCGAGGGAGACTACAAGGCATCTGCAGCGAGGTGGTATCGCCGTTTCCATTTCTATACGCTCCCGAGCGTTTGCACGACCAAGACCCAGCTGTCTGCCCAAACATACAAATACACCGGCAAAGGCGGATGGGAGGATTTCTTCGAGGACGACTACAACTCCCCCATCATCTACACTATGAATGCCGTCCGTTTCTACGAAACCCTCCCCGACGGCTATCAGCGCGTGAATATATGGGACGATAGCGAAGTGGGCGACGGCAATCAAGACCCGGACGGATTCTACCGTGCCGGCAGCGAGAGCGAACTGAACAATTACATCAGTATCAACACCACCGTCAAAGTGAGGCTCACCGACAACATCAAGCTCTCTTCGAGCCTGATTATCAACGGTCCCAAGACCGCCACCATCGACCTCAACGGCCATACTCTTAACCGCGGACTCGGGTCTATGGTTTCGGGCGTGGGCCAGGTCATCGGCGTGCGCAGCGGCGCGGTGCTCAATATGTCCAACGGCTACATCACCGGCGGCTGGGGCGGCGACGGCGGTGGCATATTCAACGTCGGCACCGTGAACCTGACCAACGTGAGCATCTATGCCAATAACGGCAATGACCGGGGCGGCGGCATAGCCAACCACGGTACGCTCACGATGAAAGACTGCACGGTGAGCGAGAACACGAGCTTCGACTCGATGGACCTTACGGGCGGCGGCGGAATCTTCAATTACGAAGGGGCCACGGCAACCCTCACCAATGTAGTCTTCAGCGATAACGACAACAGGAAGTACGGCGGCGCCGGCCTTGTGAATATGGGTACGGCGACGCTTATCGATTGCACCTTCATAGACAACTCCTGCCCCACCAACGGCGGCGGCATCTGGAACAGCGGCACTCTTAGCATCGAGGGCGGATCCATCAGGAACAACTCCGTCTCCTCCGGTGTCGGCGGCGGCATATTAAACAAGGGCAAGCTCTCCCTGAAGGGCTCCCCCGTCATCGCCGGCAACGTTCCCGACAACCTGTTCCTCGACAGCGGCAAGCTCATCACCGTGAGCGGAGCGTTAACCCAAAATGCCGACATATCTGTGACCCTGGCGTCCGGTACCGGTGTCTTCACATCGGGATATTCCAGCTTTTGCGCATCGATTTCACCCGCCGACATTTTCCGTTCAGACAACAGTAAATACTCCGTAAGCCTCAGCGGCGGCGAGGCGAGCCTTAAGTAAGCACAATGAAACGTTCACTCATATTTCTGCTCTTTGTCTTGTTGGCTGCGTGCCAGAAGATTACACCGCCGGCCGACGGGCCCGACGGACGCCTATCGCGGCTGCCCGCCGACGGCTTCCAGTGGACCAGGGCGGAGGATCTGGCCAGCTACCGCAGCTTTATGCGGAACTTCGGCGTTGGTTATTCGTACGATGCCGTGAAAGGCTCCTACTGCGACTGGAACGACATTCGCTGCCAGGTGGTGAACCGCGCCGAACTGGAACGCGTGCAGGACTGGATCCACGAAAGGCTGGTGGTCACCGCCGAGCTGCCCGGAATACGCACGGCTTCGATGTACAACTACTCCAAGCGCGACTACATCGCCAACGTGGAGCTGGACCTCAAGCAGAAAGTGAACCTTGGCCTCTATCACAAAGAGAAGCGCCAGAGGCAGTATTTCATAGAAGACGGTATCGAAGAAACGTTCTACTACACCCTCGACGAGGACATCACTATGGTGGACTGCTACATTGCCGATGCGAGCATACTGAGCCTCTATGAATACGGATACGAAAGCCTGCTTACGCTCAGTTTCGTGAATGCAGTGGAGCATCTGGACGAGTCGCCCGCCTCGCAGATCGCCCCGGTAGATTCTTTCCTCAACGTATATGGCACCCACGTTATTACCGAGGCCGTGCTGGGCGCGAAGATACGCGTCGACCTGGAAAACTATATGTGGATGTACAAAGACAACGTGAAGGAAGACTCGTGGAGCGGCAAGGAATTCATCGACGCCGTGTCCGGCAAAGACCAGAGCCGCAAAAACAAGGACGAATATAAATGGCTTGAGTACGGCCATCTCAACATCAAGGCCTGGGGCGGAGACCAGTCCACCCTTACCGGCCTTCTGGGCGAGCACAGGCCCGACGGCTCCAGGACTTTCTCCACCGACGGAATAGAGGCCTGGCGCAATTCCATCCGCTACGATCCCGACGATGAGCTTCATTCCAACGTAGAGATGGTGGATATGCGCGTCCGGCCCATCTGGGAGTTTGCCGAGGCCATTAGCCCTACCGCCGCCGCACGCATCAAGGCGGCCGTGCTGCAGGACGCAGCTATGCAGCAGGAGCTTCTGGGCAACCTGAATTTCTTCGATGCATCCTTCCCCATACGTTACAAGTCGGCCTCCTGCCGCTGGCATATCAATACCAACTCCTGGAACACATACACGGCCCAAGACGACGGGTCGCTGCCGTTCGTGGTCAATATCGTGAGCGGAGGGCGCTACATTGCTTCCGTGTGCCACGAACAAATCGACGGAAAGGACCTCTGGGTGTGCTATCCCATCTATGAAGGGAGGATCAACCAGATGTGCGGACTTGGAGTAGATGACTCCGGTGCGGTTTTCAAGGTGCAGTGGCTGGGCGGCAAGGCCCTCGTCGTCCGGGAAGAAGATGAAACGGCGGGCGATACGTTCTACATTACTGCCGGCGAGGTGGGCGTGGCCCCGGCGGAAGGCGTAACTTATGCTCCAAGTTACTCTGTTCCCTTCATAGAACTCGACGGCGGCGTGCAGCCCGGAGGCACTTACGATTCGGCCCTGTGCATAGGTTTCAAATACGGGCAGGACTTTTATGTGCTCTGCAGCGGGGGCGACTCCCTGGTAGGCTACGAAGAAGCTACAGAATTTGGCGGACGTCCTTACTTCCGCCGTAAAGATAATTACGTATATATTTACAACCCTAACGAGATAAAGTATGACTAGGAAATATCTGCCACTTGTACTTTTGTCCGTGCTTTTCCTGGCAGGATGTAAAAAAGAGCCCCTTCCCGAACCCGAAAAGGGGGCTCCCGTAGAAATTATGGTTGTCTTTGCTCCCGGACAGCTCGGAGACCAAGGTTACGCCGACAGTGTTATGGAGGGCGTGAATTCCCTCGACCACTTCGACGACATCACCCAGACAGACTCGCTGGACATCCGTTTTATGGCCCCGTACAACTCGAAAGACGCTGCCGAATCTATCACGGAATGGGCCGGGAATCCTTCACGGCCATTCTCAAGCGGCGAGTACGACAGGCGCCTGCTGGTGCTCACGGAGCCGTTTATGGCAGGTTTCCTCAGCTCTATCGCCGACAAGCTCCGGCCAACGGATGAAGTTCTGCTGCTCAAGCTTGAAGAAGACGATATCGCACAGATATCAAAGCAGTTTTCCCTGGGCAGCAGAGTACACGGGCTCAATATTTCGGCACGGGCCTCCGTAAAGAAGTACTGCGAGTTCATCAGAATTGTGGAAAGCAGTGAATACAACCCTCACGTCAATCATTTCAGCATCCCTATGTTGAGGCTGTTCCCCAACTCGGAGTATCCATATCGGGATGGAGTCGAAGAAACGCTTCGGGAAGAGCTGGGCGAAGAAACCGATTTGATGGTATTCAGTCTCAGCGACTCGCAAGGTGAAGGAATTTATTCCGCCGATAATTCGCAGACCGTTGTCGAAGCGGCTTATGAATGGGCCTCTATGATAGACCTGACGGCAACTCAATCCCACTGTCCCTTTGCCATAGTGGACTTGGGCGCCGGCAATGCGGGATGGGACTACTTTTTACTTGGCCAGACTGCTTTCGGTAATGTAATGTCTTTGATGATCGACGCCAAAGACAGCTTCGGCGCGACTCGCTTTTACGTGTACCGGCAATTCGGTATGGCTTTAATGTACTGGGTTTATGACTGGCTCGCCAAGCCTGTGGGCGCGATGGACGTCCAGACAACCCATACTGATTCTTTCTGGTACGAAGACAACCTTTATACGAATTAGCGATGAAAAGAGTATCCCTCATATTGGTTGTCCTCTGCGCCGTCTGCCTTCTGGCCTCCTGCAATGGGAACAAAGACCTCGATCCGGCAGGCAAGGTGGAGGAAATCGTCCTTAACGTAGATGTAATCCTGCCTCCGGACATCCAGGCACAGTGGAGCAATGCCATAAACTGGGCCCAGGACAATATCGCCAAGGCCCAGCTGAAGCTGAACCGACAGGTGAAGTTGAATCTTCGCTACCACAACGAAGATACGGAAGACCTTGACGCCCTGGGCTATGCGCTCACTCATCCCGAGGCCGGTGCAGACACCTGCCACGCCATCCTGGGGCCATATCACTCCGACAGTGCGGCAGAAATACTCAAATATGCCCGTTCAACCCGCCTGCCTGTCCTTATGCCCACCTGCACCAGCGCCGACCTGCAGCGCAAAAACGCCCGCAACACCTACGCCTGGTTTTTCACCGAAAGCGACATCACCCAGTGCGAGATTATGTTGTCAGCAGCACAGGCTCTGCGGGCCACTGACATCGCCCTCCTGTACTCCAACGACACATACGGCCAGTCTTTTATGGATTGGGTGGGCTACTATGCCACGGAGCGTGAAATGCATCTTGCCGCTCCTCCCCAGGCCTTCAAGCGGGGAGATGATATCAGCTCATTCCTTAAGACAATCGCCGCTAATGCGCAGGGAGAATATGTGTGGGTTATGATGGCTTTCAGCAACGTAGAGGACTACATCGACGCGTCGGAACGCATCGAGTCTTTCTGGATTGAGGAATATTTGTTCAAGGAACATGAGAAAAGTGTATATTTCCGTACAATAGGCGCCGATACCTCCCTGGATCCCAAAATTCTTGAAGAGAATATCTATTCACGTTTCGACTATGGTGTCTGCCCGTCCGGCTCTATGAACTTTGGTTTTCCCCAGTCTTATGAAGGCCGTTATTTCCGCACGCCTTACAACGGGGAAGCCCAGGTTTATGACGCCCTTACCCTGCTGGCGCTGGGCGCCGCTTTCCGTGCCGGCAGCCCGGGCCGGTGCATCGTGGACGGCATCCAGGTAAGCTATCTTGAAAAACCTTACGAGCCTGGGCTTACGGACTATATGCGTTCTGTGGTAAGCAACCGGTCGGGGTACTCCGTACAGTGGGACGCACCCTCGCTCGCACGTGGATTCGAACAACTAGCGGAGGGAAACAATATAGACCTGAGCGGTGCCACGGGAAACCTTTTTACCGACAGTGACACCCATACCAAAGTGCTCAATACGTCCTATTTGCTTTGGACGATTGCTCCCAACTACAATGAAGGGGTGGCCAACCCTTCGATTGAGCCCATACTGTACCTGAGCACATCGGGAACCAGCAGCGAAGCGTCAACCACGAACTTCTGGAAGCTGGAGAAGCAATGGCATCAGGTTTTCAACTACGACCCGGGGCCCCAGCATACACTGCCCAAAGTAACCGACCATTGGGCGGTAGTGGTAAGTCCGTCCACCAAGTGGAGCAACTACCGCCACCAGGCCGATGCATTTGCTATGTACAAGAGTCTGCGCCAGCACGGCTATGACGACGACCACATAGTGCTGATAGTGGAAGACAATCTTGCCTCCGACAGCCGCAACATCTTCCCGGGCTCCATCTTCGTGGAGCGCAGCGAGTACCCTTCGAGCGATCCCCTGGTGAACGAAGACGTGCGCAGCGGCGCCGTGGTCGACTATCATTTCTCGGACCTCAGTCCTTCCGACCTGGCCGACATTCTCAACGGCCGCGCCTCGAGCCGCCTGCCCCAGGTCATCCATCCCACTTCAAGCAGTAACGTACTGTTCTTCTGGAGCGGCCACGGCGGCTCGCGGGAAGGCCCTCTGTGGGGCGACGAAGATGCCAACCAGTACTTCGGCACCTCCCGTATCAAGGAGATCGTCAAGGAGATGAGCGATGGCGACTCATACCGCCGTATGCTCTTCGCCATCGAGACCTGCTACAGCGGCAAATGGGGCAAGGCCCTGGAAGGCTTCCCCGACGTGCTCGTGCTTACCGCCGCCAGCCCGGACGAAACGTCCAAGGCCGACGTCCACGACCGCGACCTGGGCGTGTACCTGTCAAACGCATTCGCCCGAACTTTCCGCCGCGAGATCAACAAGAACCCTTCAGTTACCATTTACGACCTTTACAAGGAACTGGCCCGCACCACTACCGGCTCGCACGTAAACATCTACAACAACGGACAGTATGGCTCCGTTTATTCTGAAACGATGAGTGATTTCTTCCCAAAATAGGCTATTTATTAAGGATTTGTGTCATTTTTTGCATGCACGTGCATTATTTTTAGTACTTTTGTTGTTTAATAGTTAATTTAACCCACTTTTGTAAATATTTCAAGATGAAGTCGATAAAGAGATTAGCGTTTTTCGCCGCAATTGCAGCATCACTATCCCTGTGCTCCATATCGTGCAACAAAGCTATCAGCCCCGAAGAGCAGCAGAAACAAAAGGAAGAGAAAGCATCCAAGTTTTGGGATGTCGTGGGCCAGCTGGTCTCACCTTTTGACATTACTACCGACTACGAAGGCAAGTATTTCGAGCCCACTATCGGTACCCCGTCACCCGAAGATCCCCTTACCCGCGTAGTAAGCACCAATTCACTGCGTGCCGCCGTGGACCGTTTCAACTACCTCACCGGCTCGAGTATAACCACAAATACCACGTCAAACACGTGGAGCGATCCCGATGTGGGAACTCTCACTTGGAACAAGACCGCCGACGGCACTTCCTGGGCTACCGTTGACGTAAACATCCCCCAACTGCCCCGTCTCAAAAAGATAGTTTACCAGAGCGCGGAGCAGGGCAATGACAACGGTTACTTCGACGGTAAGGCATATTACCGTTTCGGCGACGTAGTAATGCGTACGGTAAACGGGCAGGAAGAATACTGGATCTGCGTGCGTCCGTGCTTTGGCAAAGAAGACAAGGAAAAGAGCCACTGGGTGTGTGTGAATTACCTTCCCGAGGGCGAAGACGGCAATGTTTTCAAGTACGATTCCGAAAACTGGACCGGTCATTTCTGGCTCCCCACAGAGGTAGGCACCAATGGAGAGCATATGCAGAACTTCGCTGAGCTCCTGTACGCCATCTGCTTCCCCGACGAGTGGGAGACCAACGTGTCAAATTACAGCACCGAAGGTTTCTTCGGTCCCGACGGTCTGCTCTTCTTCCACGACTTCCACCGCTCCAATCTGAAATACCACAACAAGTACTTCTGGAAGAACGTTCAGGATGCCTGGATCAGCAAGGGCATCGACAAGAAGGCTCTCAACCTTACCGGTCTTGATGCCATAAAGAACAAACTCAAGACCGACGGTGTTACCCTCCTGCACGACGGCTATTCCTGGTGGACCTGGTGGGATGACGACCTGAAGCTGTATCAGACCTCTTATACCAACGGTTCCTCCAATGAAGAAAAGAATCTTCACCACTCCGAGTATAAGGCAATAGAGAAAAACGTGAAGGGCATCGCCAAGATCGACTGCCGCAAGATGGGCTCCAACCTGGACGACTACAATGCGTTCTTCGGCGACAACAAGATCCGCTGGGTCATCCGTCACGCAGAAGGAGACGACCTGAGCGTCAACGGCGAACACGGCGCACAGCAGCCCCTGACCGGCGTAACCGAGGTATATCGCTACTACAAGGACGTATATCCCGTAAACAACCTCAATGACCTGGAGGGTCCCGAGGAGACCCAGCCCAAGGGATCAAGCAAGGATAATGCAGCCGTAGGAAACTTCATCGGCAAAGACGGTAACTTCTATTCCAATATCCAGGCAGCCAAACAGAACGGAGGCGCAGCGGCAGTGGTAGTTTACGTCGGTGCCGCCGGCTCAGTAGAGAAGGGCAAGGACTACAAGGGCCTGGCCGTGAGCCTGCAGGATGTATCCGGCTATGCGTGGCAGAAAGCCGTAGACACCGGCCATCAGTGCTCCGTAACTATTTATAACTCAGAGACTCGCACACCCGACCCCACCACCATTCTCGACGGCCTCGCCTGCACCGAGAAGATGGCGGGCGGATGCAACTCCCTTGGGCACGACCACCCTTCGGCCAAATACTGCTTGTATTCGTTCGACGCCATCCCCGAAAATGTGCGCAGCCAGAAGGGTCTGAGCAACTGGTTCATCCCTTCCCTGGGCCAGTGGATACTCGCAATGAAATATGCCGGGTTATCTTACGACACGCAGAACAACCGCTTCAGCGCAGGCGTAGAAACCGTCAACAAGAAATTCATCTCCGACGAAGAGTATTTTGGATTCACAACCGATTCTTTCAGCCAGACATCAACTTTGGATGCGGCAGATAATGGACATACGAACTATTACGGCGTATTTTTCCAGTCCGAGAACTACAATTCTTCCGACCTCGATTGGAAACGTATCAAGTTCACTACGTCGGCGCAGCGCACCGTATCGACAATCCGCTTCCGCCCGTTCATAGCATTCTAACCCTGATAATCATATAAAAATCATCACAATATGAAAACAGCAAAACTATTAAGGTTACTTATTCCTTGCGCCATTATCCTGGGACTGGCATCCTGCACCAAGGATGATCCCGGCAACTTCCTCGACATCACCGAGGAGCTGAAGGTTCAGGGCGTCGAGACTGATATGCAGAGTGCAATCATCGAAGTTCCCGTCAAGGCCGTGGGCAAATGGTTCGCCGGCATCGACGAGAACGCCGACTGGGTGTCCATCGTCCACCCCGCCCTCGAATACGACGGATCCCAGACACTCCGCCTCGCATTCGACGAGAACCGCACCGGCGCAGACCGCAAAACCACCCTCTATTTCTTTGACAGCAACGACCAAATGACCGAGGTGGTGGTGCGTCAGTTCTACAACTTTGAAGGCGAAGCTCCCACCAACGGCAGCGGAGAGGCATTTGCCGACAAGGGTTTGGGATGCGGTATCGACTACGACTATCTGCTCGACACCAAGAGCATCAAGAAACGTGCAGTCCTGGAAGACGCCAAGGTAGCAGCGGGCACCATCAAGGAAGAAGAACGCACCCAGTTCGAGCCCACCAAGGTCAAGAAGAACAACAACATCTTCAACATCTCCCGCCTTGAGGAGCTCATTGAGACGTCGCGTATCCGCCGTTCCGCTTATACCGAGACCGTTATCGAACTTGCCGACCTGCAGGCCCAGATGCTGGATTCCTCGCTGGTACAGGACAAGTCCGCCAACCTCAAGCTTACCCTCAAGGTAGCCTTTGGTCCGATATCCTTCCAGGCCTCCGCCGGATATGAAAGTGAGAAGAAAGAAGGACGCGCTTTCGTTGATTACACCATAGTGCGTCACGCCCCTATGTACAACGTAGTGCTTTCCGAGGCCGAAATCGGTACCTACGCCGAAGACTATATGGCAGGAGAGATGCCCTCTGCCGAGGAAATCAAGACACAGCTTGCAAACATCGCCACAATGAGGCAGAACTATCTGGACCTCAATGCTTCGCAGGGAAGGGAAGGACTCACCGCAGCACAGCAGAAAAAGATCAATATGCTGTACGACCTGGTTGGCCGTCCTACGTTCGACAACGTGTTCTCGACCGCATTCTCCCGTCTTTACTGGGACCTTTATTCCGCAGTTGCAGAAGAGGATTTTGAGAGGGCGGACAAGGTTATGAACAACATAGACAACTACTACGGTCCCTTCTATATCAGCGGTGGCGACTACGGCGGAGCCATCGTCTGCCACGCCCAGGTGGATACGATGAGGATGAAGGGTAGCGCAACCGTTACCGGAGACCTCCAGGGCGGTATGCAGGGTGTGTTCCAGGTTACCGGTAAGTTCACCTACACGGAAGACGGCTGGGATGCTATGCACCACAGCAATTGCAAATTCTACATCTACGGCGGCAATGCCAACCAGACCGCAAGCGACCTCTGGGCCATCTGTATGGGCAGCGATCCCGACGACCTCCAAAAGTGGCAGAAGACTTTGAAGGCCTGGGTGGACTCGATGTACAGCCCCACCGACAACAGCCCGCTTATGAGCAAGGCCTCTCCTCTGTCGTGGAACTGCGTTCCCGTATGGACGCTGTTCTTCGATTATGACACGCAGCTGTATGCCCAGGAGTGGTTCCTGAGCCACTATGCCGACCGTGGCATTTATGAATACCTCGGCATAATGAAGGGAGACAAGGAGATTACTCCCGAGCAGCTTTACGCACAGTACCCCGTTGACTAATCGTTTATGAAATCCGTTCGCTATGCTTGCCTTGCGCTTCTGGTGGTGGCCTTCGCAGCCTGTAACAAGGTTCCGGGCCCGAAGGAGCAGCAGAAGCAAAAGGCAGAGAAGGCCGGCAGGTTCTGGGAAGTGGTGGGCCAACTGGTCTCCCCGTTCGACATCACCGCCGACTACGAAGCTAAGTACTTCGAGCCGACCGTCGGTACGCCCTCTCCCGCCGACCCTCTCACCCGCATAGTGAGCACCAATTCGCTGCGCGCCGCGGTCGAGCGTTACAACAACCTCACCGGCGCGGGCATCAGCGCCAGCACATCTTCCCACACCTGGAACGATCCGGATGTGGGAACCCTTGTCTGGACCAAGACAGTCGACGGTTCCTCCTGGGGGACCGTTGACGTTAACATTCCCCAACTCCCGCGCCTCAGGAAGATAGTTTACCAGAGTGCCGAGCAAGGGAACGACAACGGCTCCTTCGACGGCAAGGCCTACTACCGCTTCGGCGACGTGGTCAAGCGCACGGTCAACGGACAGGACGAATACTGGATCTGCGTACGTCCCTGCTTTGGCAAGGAAGATAAAGAAAAGAGCCACTGGGTATGCGTAAACGCACTGCCGGAGAAGAACATCTTCAAGTATGATTCCGAGAACTGGGTGGGCCATTTCTGGATTCCCACCGAGCTGGGCACCAACCAAGAGCATATGCAGGGCTTCGCCGAGCTGCTGTACGCCATCTGCTATCCCGACCAATGGGAGCGGAATGTAGGTATGTACTGCACGGACGGCTGGTTCGGCCCCGACGGACTTCCCTTCTTCCACGATTTCCACCGCGCCAACCTCAAATACCACAACAAGTACTTCTGGCAGAACGTTCGCGATGCCTGGATCAGGAATCAGATAGCTCAGAAGGCGCTCAACGTGAACGGCGGCCTGGGCGACCTTGCCGACAGGATTGAAGGAGAGGGAGTAAACCTCCTGTACTACGGATATTCCTGGTGGACCTGGTGGGATGATGAGCTGACCCTCTCGCTGGCCTCCTACACCAACGGCTCCGACAACGAGGAGAAGAACCTGCATCACGCTTCCTACGGCGATGTAACAAAGAATGTCAACGGCATCGCCAAGCTCGATTTCCGCAAGATGGGGTCCAACACAGACGACTACAACCCCTTCTTCGGCGACGGCAAGTACCGCTGGGTCATCCGTCACGCCGAGGGCGAAGACCTTAGCGTCAACGGTGAACACGGCCCCCAGCAGCCGCTGACCGGTGTAGAAGAAGTGTACCGCTACTACAGGGACGTGTATCCGGTCATCGATCTCAACGACCCGGAAGGTCCGGAGGAAACCCCCGACCCTTATGCAGCCCAGACCGAAGCGAAGAACGCGCCCACGGACGGCCGCGGAACTTATATGATCGGCGACGTGGTGAAGGACGCTCAAGGCAACCGGTGGGTCTGCGTGGTCGGCTCGCCGTGGACGCCGATGCTGGCCCCTATGTGTACAGACCGCAGGGCGATTTTCGTATCCTTTGATTTCAATGGCATAGACACCAGCGGCGACAAGATTCCCGGATTGCCCACCGAGGCCGAAGCCATAGAGATGGGTGGCAAGTTTATGACCATTCTCCTGGCACTCAGGTCCGAGCACACCAATACACAGTTTGAATATGCAGAGAACGGTTCACTCGGTTTGCTCCTGAATCATATGCGCACCTACGCCGACTTCGACATCCGCAAGGGTTCGGTAACCCTGGACACCACCTGGACCTTCACAGGATGGAAGAACGGCGTACCCAAGGACACGTACAACAGCCGGTCCAGGCCTTTGATTTTCAACATTGCATACGATGACGGAACGGCCGGCAAGCAGGCTGTCCTGCGTGTAATCAACGACGTTACCAAGGGCGGCAACCAACGTAATAATTGCACCGCCAAATCGGGGACCAAGTATGCAGATGCATATTTCCATCTATACAAGCACTACCAGACGTACGATCCGTCCAAAATGCGTCAACCTACCGAAGACGAAACCTCTCTGGGTATGACTACTTATTGCCTCCCCTGGGCCATAAGCAGCGACAAGATGTACCTCCAGGACATAGCGGACCAGGCTATGGTAAACCGTCACGCCAAGGATGACAAGTGGGTAGTACTTCCGCTGACTGTAGGTGACGGCACTTCATACGGACCGCGCCGCTCTCCCCGCACCAAGGCCGAACCTGTTAAACCCGGTGACTTCATCGGAGTGTATGGGCAGGATGGGGCTCCCACCAAGACAAGTATGTTCAACGAGCCCGTTCTCGTTCTGCGAGTTATGTATGTTAAAGACGAAGGCGGCAAGAATCCCAATCTGGTATCCCTTGACGGCCGTAATCTGAGCATTGTCCATCTTCAGGACGACGCTACTCTGTACCGCTCGGACTACCAGTCATTCTGGGCGGCACCCTATCTCATTTCGTCAACCGAATTCTTTACTTTGGACAATGTCCGGTACGAAATGCCCTCCCTTAATTAATCGTCAACAATTTCACCGTATATACCGTATTATGAATAATCATCCGTTCATTTTGGGTATTTGCCTCCTGGCAGTTGCACTCTCTTGCAACAAGACCGGCCCCGAAGGCTCCGACGACAAGAAAGTTCAGGAGCGTAACGCCATAGCCACTGTCCTCGCCACGCTCGCAGGACAGGATTTCGACATCACAAAGGACATCCCCTTCCAGGGCAAGACCTTCGAGCCAGTTTACGGTGTAGTGCGCGATGACTCCAATCCCAATGAACGCAGCGTAAAGGTGCGTTCCGCCATATACAGCGAAAACAGTTTCTGCTCGCTTGCCGGCGGCGGTGTCGGGCTTATCGAAGGGACATCCGACGGCCTGGTACTGGACCTTACCGGCAGCAAGTTCGGAAAACTCACTTTCCACCGTGCTCCCGGCGGCGCAAATGTGGGATACGTAGATGTAGATATTCCCTGCATTCCCCATCTCGAAAAGATCAGCTACAAGACCAACGACCAGATAGGCGAGAACGCCGGCGATGAATCGATCTACAAATTCGGAGAGGTATTCAAGGATGCTGACGGGCATCACTATATCGTTGTCAGCGAAGTTGACGGGAGTATGCCGGGATGGATGGTGCATATGGCGGCGGGACGCGGTCACGACTTCCATTATCTCCACGACGATGAGACCTGGGGGCCCTGGCTTCCCAACAAGCACTACGATTTGTCCGATTACGGCATTCCCTCGGGATATGCCGATGTTTTAGACTACCGCGTCATTCAAGATTATATCACTCTCTGCGGCGACGAGTCGTTCAACGGCCAGAAGAAGAAAATCATCGATGCTACCCAGCGTAAAGTATTCCCCGGCCTGTCTTTATGGACCAGTGCCAGCGTATCCGAGACCGAGGGATTCGAAGGCTTTGCAACCACCCGTCCGGGATATAATCACTACATCGGTGCAACGGAGATAGTCGGTGCCAAGATCATCTTCAGATGCCTCGATATGTTTCCGAGGTCCGAAGCCCAATACGTCTTTTTCCCCGGCGACTGCAACCATCCCACTTATCGTAACTATCCTTCAGGCTCTTATGCAGGCAAGGCTTCCAGCGTAATGTACGGGGTGAGGGGTGACCGTCAAGCCGAGTTTGAAGAGTGGTTCTATTCCGAAATCGATGAAGGCATAAGGACTCCCGGCTCCATCGCCGTCTATACCGCTTACTGCATTCCCTTCACCAACGAGAATCACCCCGGCTTCGAAAAGGTCAACTATTAAGACTCTCCGGCCTTGCTAACCCTTGGAAGCTTTATACCTGAGGTTCCATTTGCGGATGAGCTCGGCAATCTCTTTGTTATTGAGGATTTGCTCATAGCATCGGAGAGGAAACTCGTCCGAGAATTTTTCGAGGTCGCAGTCCACCAGGAAGTCCATCGGCAGGTCCTCGTTGAATTCTCCGCCCATACTGCTCCCGGCCGAAATGCCGGGCGTAAAGACTTCCTTCCTGATATATGGCTGACCGGAATCCTTGAAGCACAGATAGTAAATCCTGGACTCATAACCCCCGTCATATTCAGAACGGGTCCTGGCAACAAGCACCCTGTCGTGAACGAACTTCAAGCCGTTCTTGCGGGCATATTCCTCCTCGGGCGAATCAAAAACGCCACGGACAACTTTTTCACTCATAAGACATAGTTTTAAGCAAAAATACTAAAAAAGATGAAAAAGGCATTGGCAATTTTCGGTGCAGTCCTTCTGCTGCTCTCTTCCTGCGCTACCGACAGCCCCAAGAGTCACCCCAAAGTACTCTCGCACCGCGGCCTCAGGACCTCCGGAACCGAATTCGTCACGGACGAGAACACTCTTGATGCGCTCAGACGAGCCCAGGAGGCCAAAGTCGACGGGTGCGAGTTTGACGTGCATATGTCGGCGGACGGACAGCTGCTGATACGCCACGACGCCAAGATAGACGCCACCCTCAATATGCAGAAGAGCACCGCCGAGGAGATACGCGCATACCGCCTCCCCTTCGGCAACCAGATTCCTACCCTGCACGAGTGGCTCCAGCAGGCAAAGACAACCCCGGAAATCCTGCAGTTCATCGAAATCAAGGCCCACGCCACCCAGGAGATAGAAAATGTGGTGGTGGCCAAGTGTCTTGAGGAAGTGAAGCAGCTGGATATGCTCGACCAGGTGTACTTCCTTTCTTTCAAAGCCGCCACCTGCGAGGAGGTGCTGCGCCTGGAGCCTCAGGCCAAGGTGCTTCTGAACTCCAGCAGCCTGCACAACTCCCTCCCTCCGGAGGAAGTGGAAAAACTCCACATCAATGCCGTTTCGTACAGCGTGGAAGTGTTCCTGAACCATCCCGAATGGGTGGCCGAATTCAAGCAGAAAGGCATAGAGACCTTCTTCTGGATGGTGAACAGCCTGTACCTGCGCAACATAGCCGAAAAGCTGGGCGTGGACTGGGTAACCACCGATTTCTACGACATCATAGGGTACTAGAGCTATGAAGGTCGTTTGCGTAGCCGACGCCTATATCACTCCCGAGATGATGCGGGAGGGCGTTGCTCCTTTCCTGAAAGCGGAAGACAGCCTGAAAGTGCTTTTCTGGGGCGGGCGGGACCGCGAGGCTATGCGCGAGACGGTGCGCCTGATCGAAACCGGGCACCGGGACTCCCTGCCCATTCCCGATGAGCTTCCCAAAGCTCTCGGGGATGCCGATCTGCTTATAGTACACCTGTGTCCCGTGACCGGAAGAGTGCTGGACGGTGCTCCCTCTCTCAAGGCGGTACTCTCCTGCCGGGGCGGAATGGAGAACCTCGATGTAGAAGCTGCCACCGAGCGCGGGATAATAGTCTCCACCAATCCGGCTCACAACGCCAATGCCGTGGCGGAGTACACCCTGGGCCTTATTCTGTGCGAAACCCGCAATATCTGCCGCTCCCACTTCGCCCTCAAAAACGGGCAGTGGCGCAAAGTCTATCCCAACACCTCCTCCTCCATACGTGAACTTAAAGACCTCACCGTAGGCATAGTAGGATTCGGCTCGGTGGGGCGGCTGGTAGCCGAAAAACTCCAGGCCCTGGGCTGCAGGATACTTGTGAGCGACCCGTTCTGCAAAGACTCCCCCTACGGCATCGTCCCCCTGGACGAACTGCTAAGGCTCTCCGATGTAGTGACCCTCCACGCCCGGGCCAAGGGAGTAATCATAGGAGAGCGTGAACTAGGCCTTCTCAAGCCTACCGCAGTGCTCATCAACACCGCCCGCGCCCACTTGATAGACACCCCGGCCCTGAAGCGCTCGCTCGACAAGGGACGGCCGCTCAGCGTGGCGCTTGATGTATTCGATTCCGAGCCCGACATACCGGAGTTCCTGCGCGAATACGACAATGTAACCATCACGAGCCACCGCGCCGGAGACACTATCAACTCCTATAAAGACGCGCCCTCTTTTGCCATCGACAACTATCTTGGATACCTCCGTGGGAAGCCCCTTATGTTCTGGGCAAACAAGGATAGTCTCCAAAAATGATTATATTTGCACAAACACCTACCGTAATGAAAAAGTTTCTCAAATGGCTCATCGGCATCCTGGCCGCGCTGCTGATAGCCATCCTGTGCATTTGGCGCGGCGAGATCAGCTCCCTTATCACCATAAAGTCGGTAGAAGGCAATCCTTACTTGTACCATATGGAGTACAAGGCGGCATACGACCTTGACGACCTGGTTTCCAAAGACATAGACAGCAACGCCGAGCTTCTGGACTATGTGGTCGGGCGCATCGGCAAGGGCATTCCCATCAAAATGAAGAGCGCCCAGGTGGCAGACGAAAACGGCGAACTGGCCACATTCAACTGCACCAGCTTCCAGGTAGCCAAGGAGGGAGAAAAAGGCTTCTGGTACGGCCGCAACTACGACTACTTCAAGAACCCGACGATGGTAACCGTATCGCACCCCAAGGTGGGATATGCCTCCATTGCCGTGAGCGATATGTCGCATTTCGGTTATTCGCTGGACAAGCTGCCCGACTCGTTCGGAGCCAAATTGAGCTGCCTCGCAGCGGTTTACGCTCCGGTGGACGGCATCAACGAAAAGGGCCTCTGCACTTCAATTATGGCCCTGCCAAAGCAGGCTGCCCAGCAGGAAAGCGGCAAGCACAAAGTGGGCACCACAATCATAATGCGCCTCTGGCTCGACCGCTGCAGCACGGTTCAGGAGGCCCTGGACCTGGCCGCCACGCTTGACATCAGGCACGACGCCACGGTGGGCTCAGGCTATCACTATATGATTGCCGATGCAAATGGCGACTGCGCCGTGCTGGAATTCGACAAAGAAGACGGATGGAAGTCGATGATAGTGCGTAAGGCCGAGGGAGAGAAATCGATGCTGGTTACCAACCATCTTCTGTCCGAAAAATACTATACCACCGTTCCTGACGAAGCTGTCGGAAATCCGCACAGCAAGAGCTGGTGGCGCTACGAGACCGCCGGGGCCTATATTTCCGAACACGACGGCGCCCTCACCTTCGACCAGGCCCAGGAATGCCTTTCGATGGTGCACTGGGCCGACCTGGTATGGGAAAACGGCACAGTGGAAGACACCCAGTACAGCAATGTGTATGACCAGCAGAACATTACCCTGGCCCTGCGCAACTGGAACGACTACGACACCACTCATCATTTTAATTTATAGCGTATGAAAAAGATTTTGTTCCTTCTTGCCGCACTCCTAGTGATGGCATCTTGCACATCTACCCTGCCCAAGCAGTTCACAGCCCTTGCCGACAAGGTAGAAAAGCACGGCGACTCCTTCAGCGAGGAGCAGTGGAATAACGCCAACGACCAGTACGAGAAACTCGTCGAGCAGTTCAACGAGAACGCCGACAAGTTCAACGCCGAGCAGAAAAAGGAGATAACCTCCGCCATCGGCCGCTATCAGGCTGCTGCGCTCAAGGCCGGCCTCAAAGGAGCGGCAGGCGCCGTTGAAGAACTGGTAGAGGGCGCCAAGGGCTTCCTCGAAGGTCTTGGAGGAGGAGGCGACGACTAAATCGATCAACTCATCCCCCGGGCCCGCTTGATGGTCTCATAGGCCTCCTGGACCTTGCGGAACTTCTCGGCAGCCGCCTTCTGGACTTCCGGTCCGAGGGTGGCTACTTTGTCGGGATGATACTTCATGGCCATGCGCCGGTAAGCTGCCTTGACTTCGTCGTCGGTGGCGGAGGGAGTAATCTCAAGCACCGAGTAAACAGAGTCGGCCTCGCGGTAGAACATAGCTATTATCGACGAAGCGTCGGAAGAGGTGAGGCCAATTACCGAGGCAATGGCCTCGAGCACATCTTTTTCGGACTTGCTGAAGTCGCCGTCGGCCGCCGCTATCCTCGTCAGATAGTCGAATAGCTGGAGCCGCTGAGAGTAATTCATATTGGCGGCGATCTGGGGGCCTACCGAGTAGATGTTGACCTGCTTGGAATTGAGGCCCTCGAGTATCCGCATAGCCTCGGGGACGGCATTCTCGCCAAAATTATTGCGGATGAAGCTCTTGACGTATTCGAGTTCGGACGGATGGGTGCGGCCGTCGGCGCGGATGACTGCCGACGAGAGCACCAGCAGGCTCATAAAGAAGCTGTTCCGCTGCTCGGTAGCCGAGTAGCCGCCGCGGGAGCCGTAGCCCCGGCCGGAAGTGCCGCTGTAGCTTCCGCCGCGCGAATATCCCTTTCCTGAATAGGCGTCAGAAGACGAATCGTCTCCCGGCAACTGCCTGGAGACGCCTATATATGTTTCGATGGCCGACCCCAGGAAGAAACCCAGAAGCCCCCCTAGAGGCCCCATAGACGCCCAGCCCAGAAGGCCTGCCAACCATTTTAACGATCCCATACCCCTTCTATCAGCAAATATCAGTCCGTATCCGGGCTGCTGACAATATGTCAATCCGGCTTGCCGGGCTAACGGACGCTCTTGCCCAAGTCGCCGAAAAGATGTATCTTTGTGTCCCTTACGAATAGCAGCAGTTTTTTGTAGAAGGATGAAAGGAAAGTTAACGGCATACCTTGCCGCAATGACCACGGTGGTTCTGTGGGGAATGTCCTACATCTGGGCGGACAGACTCCTCAACCTTGGTATTCCAGTGGAGTTTTTTGTGCCTGCGCGCTCCCTCGCCGCCGGTCTTTTACTGTTCTGTATCAACAAGATAGCGCACAAGGATATGAAAATCAGGCGCAAGCACTGGCTCTTGTTCATCTTGCTCGCCCTGTGCATGCCCTTCATATACTTCGTCGCCGAAACCTACGGCCTCAAGCTCACCGAGTCCCCTACCATAACTTCGCTTGTCATCGCCACCAACCCCATCTTTGCAATGATGGTGGGAATGCTGATATTCAAAGAGAAGTTCAACGCCGTCAACATCGCCGGCGTGTTCGTCACCCTGGCCGGCCTTTGGCTGGTGACCTGGACCCGGAGCACCACCGGCCCCCACTTTATCTGGGGCATACTCATACTCTTTATTGCAGTCATCGCGGAGGTGAGCCAGATAGCGTTCACCAAATCGCTCTCCGACACCTACGCTCCTTCGGTGATAGTGATGTACCAGTTCCTGTTCGGAGCGGTGGTGTTCCTGCCGCTGTTCCTCACCAAAGGTATCAAGAGCTTCGAGCCCTCGCTTTACCTTAGCTGGAGCGTCATCTACCCCACTCTTGCCCTGGCCTTCCTGTGCAGCGCGGTGGCCTTCACCACCTGGGCATACGCCATCAAGCACCTGGGAGTGGCACACACCAGCGTTTTCCTCGCCGTGGTGCCGCTGGTAACCGCCCTGGCGGCTTTCCTCTTTGGGGAGGAGAGGCTGAGCGGCCTGCAATGGGCCGGCCTGGCGGTTGGAATGATTGGCATTTACCTTACTCAAATAGTATTAACCACCAAGAATAATAATGACACTGAACGTACACTCAGAAACTGCCCGGCTGAGGGAAGTCGTGCTGGGGAGGCCGGAGTCGATAGGGCCGGTACCCAAGCTTAAAGAAACGTTTGACGCCAAGTCTTACGAGTCCGTACTGAAGGGAGTGTTTCCCAAAGAGAAGGATATCGTTAAAGAGATGAACGCCTTCGAGGCCGTACTCCTCAAGTACGGCGTCAAGGTTTACCGTCCCGAGCTCGTCAAGAACTGCAACCAGGTGTTCTCCAGGGACGTAGGATTCGTGATTGACGACAAAATAATAGTGTCCAATATCATCCCCGACCGCCAGGAAGAAATCAACGCCTACGAGAATATTTACTCAAACATTCACTACACGCAGATTTACAATCTGCCCGAGGCGGTGCACGTAGAGGGCGGAGACGTGGTGCTGTACAACGGAGTCATCTTCCTTGGCCAGTACGCCTTCGAGGACTATGCGGAAGTGAAAACCGCCCGTACCAACCGCCTGGCGCTCGACTACCTGCGAATGATCTTCCCCGACAAGACCATCATCCCGCTCAACCTGCGCAAGAGCGACACCAACCCCTACGAGGGCATACTCCACCTCGACTGCACCTTTATGCCGGTGGGGCGCGACAAAGCCATAATCTACCGCGACGGATTCCTCAACCCCAGGGATGCCGACCATTTGATAAACCTCTTCGGGCGCGAGAACGTGTTCGAGATTACCCGTGAAGAAATGTACTGGATGAACTCCAACATCTTCAGCATCTCCGAAGAAGTGGTGGTCATCGAGGAGCATTTCACCCGCCTGGGCGAGCATCTCAAGAATGCGTGGGGAATGACTGTGGAGACTGTGCCTTACCGCGAAATTTCAAAGATGGGCGGCCTGCTGAGGTGCTCGACCCTGCCGCTTAGGAGGGACTAGCAAATGGGGAAACTTGCAATGATCGCATTCGGCGGGAATGCATTGCTCAAAGCCGGACAGAAAGGCACTTACCAAGAGCAGCTCGCCAATGTACGCAGCACCTGCCACAGCCTTATGGGGCTCGTGAACAAGGGATATGACATAGTGATAGGCCACGGCAACGGGCCGCAGGTGGGGAACGCCCTGCTGCGCCACGAGGCCGGATCGAAGCAGTTCGGACTGCAGAGTATGCCTATGGATTTCTGCGGCGCCGAGACCCAGGGATCGATAGCCTATATGATCGAGACCGCTATGGAAAAGGAGCTGCGCGCGGCCGGGATCGACCGCAACGTGGTGTCGGTCGTGACCCGCGTGGAGGTAGCTCCCGACGACCCCGGATTCCTCAACCCCACCAAGCCCGTGGGGCCCTACTACAGCCGTGAGGAGGCCCTGAGCCGTCCCGGGCAGTGGCGGGAAGACCCTGCCGGGCGAGGCTGGCGCAAGGTTGTGGCCTCTCCCAAACCCATACGAATAAACAATATACAGATAGTCGAAAGGCTTGCCCGCGAAGGCAACATTGTGGTCACCGTGGGCGGCGGCGGAATACCTGTAGTAAAAGATACCGAAGGATTCAAGGGCGTAGAGGCGGTTATAGATAAAGACCTTGCGAGCGCACTTGCCGCCCTGACTATGCACGCCGACGAGTTCTACATCCTTACCGACGTACCCAAAGTCTATATCAACTTCCACAAGGAGGGCGAGACGGCCCTCGACTCCATTACCGTCGCCCAGGCCCGCGAATACCTTGCACAGGGTCAGTTTGCCGAGGGTTCGATGGCCCCCAAGGTAAGAGCCGGAATACTGTTCGCGGAGCGTACCGGCGGAAGATGCGTAATTACCGAAGCGGGAAGCCTCTCCGAGGGCTCCTGCGGCACAGAGATAATTCCTTAACGATTAACACAATATGGCATTCAATCTTAGAAACCGCAGCTTTCTTAAGCTGCTGGACTTCACCCCCAGGGAAATAGAGTTCTTCCTCGACCTTGCAGCCGAGCTCAAGCGGGCCAAGTACACCGGCACCGAACAGCCCCGCCTGAAAGGCAAGAACATAGCCCTGATATTCGAAAAGACATCGACCCGCACCCGCTGCGCCTTTGAAGTGGCGGCCCTCGACCAGGGAGCCCACGTAACCTACCTCGGCCCCACCGGCTCGCAGATAGGCGTGAAGGAATCGATGAAAGATACCGCCCGCGTACTGGGACGTATGTACGACGGAATTGAGTACCGCGGATTTGCCCAGGCCACGGTAGAGGAACTTGCAAAATATGCCGGAGTACCGGTGTGGAACGGTCTCACCAACGAATTCCATCCCACCCAGATCCTCGCCGACTTCCTTACTATGCGCGAGCACGCCGGAAAGCCCCTCAAGGAGGTCTCCTTCGCCTATCTGGGCGATGCCCGCTTCAATATGGGCAACTCCCTGCTGGTGGGCGGCGCCAAGATGGGAATGGATGTGCGTATCGTGGCTCCCAAGGCCCTGCAGCCTGCAGCGGAGCTCATCGAAGAATGCCGCCGCATAGCCTCCGAAACCGGCGCCCGCATCACCATCACCGACGATGTGGACGAGGGTGTGAAGGGGTGCGATTTCATCTACACCGACGTGTGGGTATCGATGGGCGAGCCCGCCGAGGTATGGAAAGAGAGGATAGAACTTCTGCGCCCTTACCAGGTTAACGCCTCCCTTATGAAGCGTACCGGCAACCCGAGCTGCAAGTTTATGCACTGCCTCCCTTCATACCACAACCTCGAGACCCAGGTGGGCCGCGACGTTTACGAGAAGTTCGGTCTTGACGGAGTGGAGGTTACCGAAGACGTGTTCGAGAGCCCCGCGAGCATTGTGTTCGACGAGGCCGAGAACCGTATGCACACTATCAAGGCAGTGATGGTCGCCACTTTGGGCTAATAACCCGAAGCGGCAGCTAGCCGAAACTCATTTCGTCAAACAACCAGCCGGCGTGCCCTATCTGTTCGACCACAAAGAGCAGGTAGCGCACGTCGAGGCTTATATTGCGGCAGTAGTCGGGATCGAATACAATGTCGCTCATCGTGCCTTCCCATACACGGTCGAAGTTGATGCCCACCAGGAGGCCGTCGGCATTGATCACGGGGCTTCCGGAATTGCCACCCGAGGTGTGGTTGGTGGCAAGGAAGCACACGGGCTGGTCTTCGCAGCCCCCGGCAGCGTATATGTCCCTGAGCGACTGGGGGATGTTGTAGTCGAAAACGTCCGGATTGTCCTTTTCCATTATGCCCGTGAGGGTTGATACCGGGGTATAATACACCGCATCCGCGGGCTTGTAGCCCGCCACCTTGCCGTAAGCCACGCGCAGGGTGAGGTTGGCGTCGGGATAAAAGTCACGCCCGGGTTCGAATTCCATCTGGGCCTTCATATACTGGCGGTTTGCCGCCTTAAGCTCTTTGTCGATGGCGCGAAGGACGGGCATAATATCGGAGTCCATCCAGGTCCGGAAGGCATTGTAGAGCTCAAATGCGGGGTCGGCTTCCACAAGGGCCACATCGCCCGCTCCCAGAGCCGCCGCCGCATCGGCATTGCTGAACAGGCTGCGGGAGTAAATGTCCTCCGCCCAAGCCTCAACTGAGCCGTAGCATTGCAGCTTTTCTTTGAAATATGCAGGCTGGAAATCTTCGGGCATATTCTTCCCGAATGCATCCAGCAGGGCCACGAACGACTCCTGGTCGATGGGGCGGTAGTAATCTTTATAGAAATTGCGCACCATTGCATCTACCGGTCTCCCCTGCTTGAGGGCGCCATAGACGTGAGACGAGAGGGAGGGAAGCTCCAGGCTGCGCACCGTCTCGTTAAAGTACTCATAGGCAAGATAGTAGGGCTCGCGGCGCTTGTAGATACCCTCCAGCCGCTCCGTGAGGCCGTCGTAGGGTCCGCCGGCAGCCCACTGGTTGAAGCGGCGCTCATACTCCCGCTTGGCCTCCACCGTGCGCAGGCGCTTGATGCCCTTCGACTCACCCTGCCACTTTTTCCACGCGTTTGATACCGACGCGTTCTTGGCCGAATACTGTATGCGGACCGCCTGGCTCTGGGACATATATTTCTTTTGGATGCCGAGCCTGAGGGTGCGCAGCGCAATCTTCTGGGGATCGGACACTTCGCCTATATACCTCACCTCCTCGGAATGAACGTACTCCCGGGTGCTGCCCGGGCAGCCGTACACAAAGGTGAAGTCCCCTTCCTTTACGCCGTCACGGCTGATGCTGAAGTACTTTTTAGGACGGTAAGGCACATTGTCGGGCGAATAATCGGCCGGCTTGCCATCCGGGGCGGCATAGATGCGGAAGATGGAAAAGTCGCCGGTGTGGCGGGGCCACATCCAGTTGTCGGTATCGCCTCCGAACTTACCTATCGACGAGGGCGGAGCGCCCACAAGACGCACGTCACGGTAAACCCGGTAAACGAACAGATAGTACTGGTTGGCATAGTAAAGGGCTTCTACCGAGGCGCTTATGCCGTTAGCGGGGTCGGCCACCTCCTTCTGCAGGCGGGCGCTGTTGGCCTTGGCCACCGAGTCGCGCGCCTCCTCTCCCATAGAAGGATTCCAGCCGTAGAGTATGACGCTGGTCACATCCTGCATCCTCTCCAGGAAGCTCACGGTAAGGCCCGGATTGGGCAGTTCCTCGGCGGGCGACATTGCCCAGAATCCGTCTTTGAGATAGTCGTGCTCCACGCTGCTGTGGCGCTGGATGA
>JAGCCX010000007.1 GCA_017651465.1 Bacteroidales bacterium | reverse complement strand
TTGTTCATCGCGGGAGATGCGTAATGGTGGGTGTCGATGATATCACCGGCGAATGCATAATTGCCTCCGGATGCTTCGTTTACAAGGCGGGAAGGGTCCTGCTCGCGGGTAAAGCGCACTACCTCGGGCGTGTCGAACTGACCCCAGGCCTCGTTGAACGGCACCCATACGGTTATGCACTGAAAACCTTTGAGGAAAGAGATAATCTCACCCCACTCTTTGTAATAATTGTCTTTCCACTCCTGCGGAACTGTGCAGTCGGTTCCGCCGATGAAGCTGTCCCTCTGCCACTCGTTGCTCTGCATTGCGGCAATCTCAGGTTTGCGGTAGGCGTTGGTCTTGGAGCTGTGGTCGGCAATGCAGGGCATATCCTGCCAGACGCTCACTCCCAGAGCATCGCACCACCAGTACCAGCGGGCAGGCTCCACCTTTATGTGCTTGCGTATCATGTTCCAGCCCCACTGCTTGGTCTTGAGGATGTCGAACTTGAGCGCCTCGTCGGTGGGCGCGGTATAGAGTCCGTCGGGCCACCAGCCCTGGTCGAGAGGGCCGAAGAAGAAGGTCCTCTGCCCGTTGAGACCGATACGCTTGTAAGAGTTAGTATTGCGGTCGGGCTTAGGGTCGGAGAGGACGCTCACGGTGCGAAGGGCTGTGTAGCCGTCCACGCTGTCAACCACCTTGCCTCCTTTGAGCAGGGTGATGCGCAGGCCGTAAAGGTTGGGGCTGTCGGGGCTCCAGAGGCGCGGCTTTTCTATTTCAAAGCTGCACACTCCGTCCTTTGCTGCCGTCTCCAGCAGGGGAGTGCCCGAAGGCGAAGCCCCTTTGTCGCCGATAAGGCCCTTGCCGTCAAAGAGCTGCACCCGAGCCTGGTCAAAGCTTCCTTCGGCCTCGATGCCCAGCGACAGGGTGCCGGAGGCCTCATCCCATTTGGGGTAGTAAGATACCACGTGGGCACTGCCGACAGGCTCCAGCCATACCGTCTGCCAGATGCCGGTAACGGGGGTGTACCATATTCCGTGGGTATGTTCTATCTGCTTGCCGCGGGGCTGGAACCCTTCGTCGGAAGAGTCCCACACGCGCACGCGGACAACTTGCTTTCCTGAACGCTTGAGGGCAGAAGTGATGTTGAAGCAGAACGGGGTGTAGCCGCCGGTGTGCTCTCCCACCTTGACCCCGTTGACCCAAACGTCGGCCTTCCAGTCCACGGCACCGAAGTGCAGCAGCACCTCTTTGCCTTTCCAGGCGCGGGGCAGTTTGAAACTGCGCTCGTACCAAAGGGCGTTTGCCGAACCTACGTGACGCCCCACGCCGGAGAGTGCCGATTCGGCGCAGAACGGAACCAGTATTTGTCCGTCAGGTTTGCCATAGCCGGCTTCCGATGGAGTTATGGAGTAATCCCACAGCCCGTTGAGGTTCATCCAGTCGGCGCGAACCATTTGGGGACGGGGGTACTCGGGGTGTGGTGCTGATGGATCCACTTCCGAAGCCCAGCGAGTTTTCAGACCGTCTGTAGGAGTCCAGGCGGCTGCAGATATTGCCAACAGGGCCGTGGCGAGAGTTACTGTGAGTCTTTTCATTTGTTCTTGTTCTTACGTGCGTAAGCAGGGTCAAAAATCATGTTCAGCTCTTTGGCCAGGCGATAGCCGGCCTTGCGGAGTTGCGAGCGCATAAGAGGCAGCTGGTCGTAGTACCAGTCCATTGTTAGCACATCTCCGGGCTTGACCTGGTGGGTTACCCAGCAGCAGCGTGCCACGTCACGCCCCCAGTCGTAGGGGCCGCCTTTGGTTATTTCCGCAATTACTTCTTTGCTGGCGGAATCGAACATGTGGGCAAGGTCGCTGAAACTCCAGGGATGCTTTATTTCGATAATCATATCGTCCCAGATGGTGTGGTAACGTATGTCTTCGCCCCGGAAGTTGACCTTGTAGTAGCCGATGGTCATGTCTTCAGGATTGTATCGAATATGCTCCGGGCAATGCATGTCGCCCACGAAGTGAACCAGCAACACCAGTTCGGTAAAGGCAGTCGAGTCGTCAAGTTCCTTATAGTGCTTAAGGTCCTCGGCATACTTCTCGATGAAGTGGATACAGTTCTTGACGTAGCGTCCGTTGTCGTTGATGCCCCTGAACGGCTCGAAATCCATATTGGCCTCGAAAGTATGCGGCTGGGTGTTTACACGCGGCTCTCCGCTTGCAGGGTCGAAACCCATGTCCACCAGCAATTTGCCCTTGTGGTCGTCGGCGTAAGAGGCATAGCCGCTTATGGGCTCGCCGTGCATTATCTCGGCGATACGCTTCTGGGTGGTCTTGGTCAGGTGCATTTCTGCAATCCTGGCAATGGTGGCGTGTCCTTTACGTCCCCAGCCCTGTGCCGTGCAGCACATCATCAGCAGGCAGCAGGCAATAATAGTCCTTTTCATTTTATAAAACCTTCACTATTATGATATCTAAAATAATCGCGTTTCTGTTCACAGTATTTTTCATATTTTTTTGAAACATTTATTCGTCCACATCTAAATCGTACTGTATCAGAGTAAGTATTGTCCCCCAAGGGCTTAATTAAATTATCAAATTCAAAGTTAAAAGAATAAGCAGTACTGTCATTAGGCGATTTTGTAAAGGAATACCAAAAAGCAGGAGTGTCTATAAATTTTAACCAGTAAATAGATATATTTGTGTTATAAATACGATTAGTCTTAATACCATTTGGATAGTAGCATGTGGTATCAACGTATGAATTGTAATGGTATTTTTCACCCTCTATAAAAAAAGACGTATCGCTAATTAATAAGCCAGATATGGGTGGCGCCTTATGAAAATGTTGACGATTTTGAGCCGCATTGTAATCGAAATAAAAAACAGCTAATTTGCGTCCGAGGGTGTCAATTACATGTTTAAAACCAAATTCATATACAATACTTTTTGAAAAATAGGGCCCTTTAGAAAGGGGCTCATAGTACTCAGTAATATTATATGCCAATGTGGTGTCTCCATCCCAAGGATAAAGAATAGTATCCTTTACAAAACTGTAATTGAACCAAAAAGACTTTCTCTCATCCGGATTGGCCTTCCGAAGACAAGACGTCAAAAGAAAAACTGCAAAACACAACAGTAGCAAAAAAGAACATCTTGTCTTCGTAATCGTGCAGATCATTTTTAGTTCTCTAATGACGTTCTATTTCTTCCAGCAAATAATCCAGATGCATATATTCCTTGAGAGTCCAGAGGACGAAGCGGATATCGGTGTTGACACACTTGTTGTAGCCTTCGGTCCAGGCCACGTCGCTGGCAAGCGACTCCTTGTTGCCGTCGAATGCCAAGCCGATGAGCTCTCCTCGGGCGTTAAGCACGGGCGAACCGGAGTTGCCTCCGGTAATGTCGTTGTCGGTTATAAAGTCAACGGGAATGGATTCGCCGGCCTTAAGAAGGTCCCTCCATTCGGGTTTCAGGCTGAACTCGTAAGTGTCATTCTCCTTGCCCAGAATTTCCTTGCTCCAGGTCTGCCAGGGCAGCTTTTTGCAATTACGTCTGTAGGTGCTTACCGTTCCGTAAGTAAGACGCATGGTGGAGTTGGCGTCGGGGTATTGGAGCACGCCGTGCTCCTCCCTCCAGTTATAGAGGGCGCGGGTGAATTCACCTCCGGCAGCGCTCACGTTCCTGTCTCCCTGCGCACTTTCGATATCATGATTATAGGCACTGATGCCCCTTTCGGTAAGGAAGCGGCAAAGGGGAGTGTCGGGAGTCAGATACTCATCGGTCCAGATGGAGCCCAGCAGGGCGTCATAGTCGGTGCCGTAGCGGGCAAAAAGCTCTTTCTGGAGGGGGCCCCAGAGGGTTGAATCCACGTTTTCGTAGAACTTCTGGATACCATAACGTATAAGGTCCTTCTCGACACGCAAGTCGATAGCCCCGTACTCCCGCTCCATATCGAGCCTCTGACGGCTGTTCTTTACACGGAGGGCTATGGTGCTCAGGCGCGAGCCCCGCACTATCGATTCGCGGAACCAGATAAGGTTCTTCTCGGCAGGAGTAATAGCAGCATACTTGGTGTCAAGTTCTTTTATAAGGTCTTGATGCTCTTTGAGTTTGCGCTCCCTCTTGCGTAACTTGTCAAGCACCTTGAATCGCTTGCAGCACTGCGCGAGGCCCTCGTTATTCTCCTGAATGTTGCTGAGCATGAAGAACTGGTCGGAGTACTTGAGGCGTACCTCGGGGTCGGCGTTCATCCAGCGGTTGATAATCTCCATCTGGTCGGCGCGGATACTGTTGGTTATGGGCAGGGAAGTATCGAGCCTGTAGGCAAGCTTGGCCGCGGAAGTGTAACGGTCGGTGCGCCCCGGGTAGCCGAGAACCATTGCAAAGTCTCCCGGCTTATAACCGGAGGTGCTGATCTGGAGCCACTTGCGAGGCACAAGAGGTACATTCTTGGGCCCGTGTGGAGCTGGCGACCCCTCGGGAGAACCATACACACGGTATATTGCAAAGTCACACTTGTGCTGGGGCCATTCCCAGTTGTCTATATCTCCGCCGAAAGCGGCAATGCTCACGGGCGGAGCCGCCACAAGGCGCACGTCGGTATATACCCGATAGAGTGCAAGATAATACTTCGATCCCGCCCACATCGAGCTGAGCGAGGCCATCAATCCGGTGGTCTCCTGGTAACGCTTTTCGATTATATAACTCAGGCGTCTCATTCCGAACGGCTTACCCGCCAGCTTCTCCTCCTCCTGCACGGCCTTTACCTCGTCGGTAACATCGAGGATGCGTTCAAGCAGCTGCACGCTCTTGCCGGGGATGTAGATTTCCTCCTCGGCGCTGCGGGCCCAGAAGCCGTCTTCAAGATAATTGTGCTCGGAGGTGCTCAGGCGATGAACGTCGGAGTATGCGCAGTGATGATTGGTGATCAGAAGTCCGTCGTGCGAAATGAACGAACCGGTGCAGCCGAAGTCCAGCGATACGATGGCATCCTTGAGGCTCACGGCGTCCACGTTGTAAATCTCGTTCCCGCTGAGCTCCAGACCCTTATTCTGCATTTTGTCGACCAGGGCCTTGGAGATGGCGTTCACCATCCACATACCCTCGTCGGCCCTGGCAGGCACGGCCACCAGAAGAACCGCCATAACCGCGGTGATGATATTCCGGCAGCGGCTCCGGCCAGCTCCGGAACCGTCTGCGCTCACGCAGCCGTGAGTGGGAGGGGCCCAGCTGTTTGCCGGGAGGGATAGGGCCGAAGACCCGTAGTTCCGGAGCTGGCCGGAGCCGCTGCCGGAGACAATGTTACTTGTATTCATAGCAGGTACCAGGATTATCGAACTTGAGCCTTGCCGGCTCCTCCCTTACATCATCAGCCTTGTAGGTGATGGTCCAGGTGTCCATACTCATAAGCTCCCACACCCTGTCGGCGGTCATAGGCTCGGCAAAACGAACCTGGATGCTCGGCTTGAGGCTCTTGTTGAGCTTAAGAGCCACTCCGATCACACCCTCTTCCTTGGAAAGATGGTTGCTCAGGAATGGCATCGCCCTCATAACGATGGGCTTCTCGTAGTTCTGGTCCTCGATCTCGTAAATAAACTGAGGCTTGCCCTCATACACCTCGGCGCGCTTGCGCACCACGGTAGTATCGCCCGAAGGATAACGGCCGTTAAACTCGGCGCTGAACGGGTCGAACATACTCTCCAGGTACTCTGCAATGCCGATTTTGCCCTTTTCCTTCTCAAGACGCACAAAGGTAAAGTCGAGCGGAGTTTCCTTTACTCCGCCGCCGTGGACAGGCATAGCGAGCACTTTTTTCTCGACCATCTCCTTGAACCAGGCCTCGTCAAGCTGCTCGGCAGGATCCGAGTAAACACGTATGATGAGCGGGCAGTCGTATTCCGACTCCAGGCCGAAGACCTTCTTGCCGCTCAGCCTCATCTGCAGACCCAGCATATTGAGGTCCGACTTGTTGGGCATATGCTCGGTGCGTATGGTCTGGATCTGGAGCTCGGGGTACTCCGAAGGGTCGGGCGAGTTGACCCTGAAGTGCGAGGGCTCATATACATCCTCGAGGAGCTGCGCCTCGCTGGTGACCTTGGGATCGTAGGTAAGCACCACGGTGTGGGAACTTGCATAGGTCTTTACTCCGTGTACTCCTCGGACGTTCTCCATCTTGCCCTTGAAGGCCATCGAACTGCCGTAGCAATGCACACTGGTAAGGTTCTCGATGCGGAGTGTCTTGAGTTCCATACCCTCTTCGATGCCCCACTTTTCGTCGATGGTAGGCACTTCGAAACGGCCGCCGAAGATGATTCCGAGAGCGGTGATGGCAATTGCCACCAGTGCCGGAACGAAGCGTCCGAACTTATTGTCCATAGGTTTGGTGACCACGCCGAACTTGAGCGCCTTGCGCGGGCACGACGCGATACACTCGCCGCAGAGGGTGCAGTCCACGTCAGTCACCACTCCGCCGCTGCCGGGGATGTCGATATTGTAGGGACAATGCTTCTGGCAGTTGTAGCAGCGCATAGTGCAGTTTTCGTCGTCGTAAATGACGTGCAGCAGCTGCAGCTTGGGCTTGCGGTAGAAGATTTCGAGCAGATACCCCACCACGCAGAAGGCGGCGAGCAGCATCCACCACTTAAGCGGCAGGCCGAGGGCGCTGAGCCCCCACCATACCAGCGCGAGGATCAGCAGCGGCAGCCAGAACCGGAAACTGTTAGCCGCAGCTCCGAGCGGGCAGAGGTAGCGGCAGAAGAAACGCTTGATGAAGAAGCCTCCCACTATTACGACTACAATGGCGACTATGCTCATCCAGAGCACCAGCTCGCCCTTGAAGCCGGTGGCGACTGCGTAGTATGGGTCGAACTTGCGGCACAGAAGTTCGCTGGCGGTGGCGGTGGAGTAGAAGATCCAGAAAAGCAAGCCGTATTTGAGCGCCCGCATAAGCTTGTCGGCAACACCGCCGGCCTTGAACTCCAGACCGTTGAACCCTATGGATTTGCGGAGTTTGGAGAGCAGGTCTTCGATAGATCCGATGGGGCAGAGATAGGCGCAGAACAGCTTGCCGAACAGAATGACTGCCGCGGCCAGCAGTATGCCCATCAAGATTTGCCCGGAACTCATAGAGCAGGGGAGAGATCCCCGTGTTACATAAGTGGTTAGTGCTTCAAGACCTCCCAGCGGACACCAGGCTTCCGGGTCGGAGGCTCCAAGTTTAGGGAATATTTTTGCGGCAAGGCCGCTGAGGAAAAAAACAAGGGCGGCTAGGACTCCCCACTGCAGGAAGTATTTAGGCCAGTTTTTGCGAATAGTAGATTTCATACTTACAAATATAAGAAAAAATGTCTAAATTTGCGCCCGTTTGATAGACGCAAAAAATAGACGTAAAGTATGTCCAACAGTAAGTTTTCAGTCAAGTATTGTGTGCTTCTACCACTGGTGCTGATAGTTACGATACTTCTGTGGGCCCTCCCTACCTCTGCTTTCGGTATCGCGGACCTTACTCCCGTACAGCAGCGTATGATTGCCATTTTCGTGTTCGCTGCCCTTATGTGGATGTTCGAGATCATTCCCAACTGGACCACCTCCCTCATCGTCATAGTGGTAATGCTGCTTACGGTCTCCAATAAAGGACTCAAGTTTATGTGTGACCCTTCGGCCGGCACCCTGGTTGACTACAAGAGCATTATGGCCTCGTTCGCCGATCCTGTGGTGATGCTGTTTATGGGCGGCTTCGTGCTGGCCATCATAGCATCCAAATACGGAATGGACGCCATAATAGCCAAGGGACTCCTCGGAATATTCGGCAAGAAGCCCAAGATGGTACTGCTCGGATTCCTCATCATCATCTCCATTTTCTCGATGTTTATGAGCAATACCGCCACCGCCGCTATGATGCTCGCATTCCTCGCGCCCGTGCTCAAGGCCCTGCCCGAGAACGAGACCGGCAAGGTGGGCCTGGCCCTCTCGATACCCGTTGCGGCCAACCTGGGCGGCATCGGCACCCCTAT
This sequence comes from Bacteroidales bacterium, assembly GCA_017651465.1. Lineage (GTDB taxonomy): Bacteria > Bacteroidota > Bacteroidia > Bacteroidales > UBA932 > Cryptobacteroides. Next base: position 15,373 of record JAGCCX010000007.1, on the reverse strand, counting down.
CGGCACCCCTCCCAACGCCATCGCCATCGGCGCCCTGGAGAACGCCGGCTACCAGATCGGTTTCGCTACCTGGATGTCCAGGATGATCCCTTACGTGGTGATTATGATCCTCATAGCCTGGGTGCTCCTGCAGCTGTTCTTCCCCTTCAAATCCAACAAGATCGAGCTCAAGATCGAGGCCAAGAGCCACAAATGGAACTGGAAAGACTACGTGGCCTGGATAACCTTCTTCGTGACCATCCTTCTGTGGGTCACCGAGTCCATTACAGGCATCAATTCCAACATCGTAGCCCTCATTCCCCTTGCTGTCTATACTTGCACGGGGGTGTTCGGCAAAGAAGATATCAAGGAGATCAACTGGAGCGTGCTTTGGTTGGTAGCCGGCGGCTTTGCCCTGGGTACCGGACTTAACAAGACCGGCCTTGCGGCGGCCCTTATCAACGCCATACCTTTCAGCACGATGAACGTCGTGGTGGTTATGATAATCGCCGGCCTCCTCTGCTACTTCCTCAGTAACTTCATCAGCAACAGCGCCACCGCGGCCCTGCTGGTGCCCATCCTCATCGTGGTTGGTACCGCTATGTCCGATCCCGCTGCTGCCAACAACGCCCAGTTTATGGCCCTCGGCGGTATGAACGCTATGATTCCGTTCATCGCCGTGTGCGCCTCCATCGCAATGCTTTTCCCCATATCCACCCCTCCCAACGCCATTGCATCCTCGACCGGTCTGGTCAAGACTTCGCAGATGACCAAGGTAGGCATAATCCTGGGCGTAATCGGCTTTGTGCTGGGTTATTTCCTGTTGACTAAAGTATTCCCTTTCCCTACAGTGTAATATGAAAAAATTGTTTTTGATCGCAGCGGCTTTGTTAGTTGGCTTCACGGCTGCGGCACAAGAGGAAGAGACTCCTCATTACGGTTACAAAGAGGGCGCTTTTGCAAGTGTCCCCAAGGTGGGAGCCTACATCATCGGTTCCTACAAGTACAGCGACAAAGAGGGCGCCAACGGCGGCCCCGGTTTCAACGCGCGCCTGATCCGTGCTTATGTGGACGGTAGCATCTACCATCAGTTCAACTACAGGGTGCAGCTCCAGTTCAACGGCGGTCCCCACGTCAAGGACTTCTATGTGGAGTGGGCCAAGTACAAGTTCTTCTCCGTCAAGATGGGTCAGTTCAAGAGGGCGTTCACCTTCGAAAATCCTATGAATCCCTGGGATGTAGGCGCCGGCGACTTCTCATTCCTGGTGCAGAAAATGGCCGGTATGGGCGACCGTCTGGGCGAGGCCAATATGGGCGGACGTGACCAGGGTATCCAGATCCAGGGCGACTTCCTGCCCGTCGGCAAAGACGAGCACCCCCTCTTCCACTATCAGCTTGGCCTGTGGAACGGCCAGGGTATCAACCTCACCGACAAAGACCTCAAGAAAGATATCATCGGAACCTTCCAGGTGCAGCCCATCAAGGGCCTCAAGCTCGGCGTGTTCGGATGGAAGGGTAACTGGATCGACGGAGAGGGCAACGACCTCAAGCGCGAGCGAATCAGCGCCGGCGTTTCCTTCGACCGTAACAACTGGACATTCCGCAGCGAATATGCCACCGCTATCGCAGGCGAGAAGGCCCAGAGCGGCCCTGCCGACGCCCTTTACGTTACTGTGGGCGTGCCCGTCACCGACTGGTTCAAGGTGTATGCAAAGTGGGACGAGTTCCGTTCGGCTGCAACTGCCGAGACCAGCCACGATATGTTCTCCTGCATAGCTAACTTCCGCCTGCACAAGAACCTTAACTTCCAGTTGGAGTATCGTTACCACAACGATATGCTCTATGCAGGCCGCCAGTACAACGAAATCTGGTTCGAGACCTATATCAGGTGGTAAAACCGGGAAAGTCCTGTCATATTTTGCATTTTTATCAGTATATTTGTAAAGTATGACACCGTTCCTGAAACAAGTAACCAAACACTATTATAATGGAGCCGGCGACATAAGCCGGCTCTGTTTTATTTTCCCCAACCGCAGGGCCCTGCGGTTCTTCGAGCATTATCTCGGACAGGAAATAGCGGCGGCAGGCTCCGGCCCCGTGGTCAGCCCGCAGCTGTTCACTATGAACGACTTCTTCTACCACGCCACCTCCGAGACCCCCTCCGACCGCATCCCCCTGCTGCTGGAACTCTACGCCTGCTACAAGGCCCTCAATCCCGCAGCCGAGCCGCTGGACGACTTTATCTTCTGGGGAGATACCTTGCTGGGCGACTTCGACGACGTGGACAAATACCTCGTGGCCCCGGAGCAACTCTTTGCCAACGTCACCGACATCAAGGAGATGCAGGACGACTACTCCTATCTCTCGCCCTCCCAGCGCGAGGCCATCCTTCATTTTGTAGATCACTTCAAGTCGTCCGGAGCTGTCAAGGAGGGCTTCCTGAGCATTTGGCGCATACTCCTGCCGCTGTACCGCTCGTTCCGCAGCGCCCTCAAGTCCAAGGGTATGTCGTACGAGGGAATGGTGTACCGCGAGCTTGCCGAAAAGCTCGAGGCCGGAAGCGCCGCTACTATGGTGCAGGAACGCTTCCCCTGGTCGGAGCGCTTCGTGTTCGTGGGACTCAACGCCCTCAATGAGTGCGAAAAGGCGCTCCTTCGCAAATTGCACCGCGCCGGCCTGGCGGAATTCTGCTGGGACTACCGCTCCGACTTTATCCGCAACACCCATAACAAATCTTCGCTTTTCCTCCGTGACTTCACCCTGGAGTTTCCGAGCGCTTTCCAGCCCGACCCCGATGGCCTTCCCGACACGGAGTTCAATGTCCTCAGCGTGCCCGGCGGCATAGCCCAGGCCAAGCAGCTTCCGCAGATCCTTGCCCGCTGCTGCGAGTCTCCGGGTATCGAAACCGCCGTGGTCCTGCCCGACGAGCAGTTGCTAATTCCAGTGCTGAACTCCATCCCCCCAAAGGTGCAAAAGCTCAACGTTACAATGGGTTACCCCATAGCGGGCAGCCAGATGTGGACACTCCTGGGCGACCTTGGCGCCCTGCAGCTTCACCTTAGGCAAAGCAACGGAGAGTGGCACTTCTACCACCGTCAGCTATGGGCCGTGGCTTCCAATTCTATGGTAAAGTCGGTACTCACTGACGAAGGCAAGAAGCTCCTCGAGAAGTGCCGCAATGAGCGAAAGTACTATGTTCCCCAGGGCGACCTGCAGGGCGATCCTGTGCTGGAGGTCCTGTTCCGCCCCGTGGTAACCGGGAGCGGCCCTGTGCCCACCGCCCCCATCTGCCAATGGCTCCAGGAGGTGCTCGCGACCCTCGGTCCGAGGCTCAAGTCGTTGGAAGATATGCAGTTTGAACTCGACTTCGCCAAGCTTTGCCACGAGGCTATAGGGCGTTTGCTCTCGTACAACCTGGAGCTTCAGCCGTCTTCTTTCTTCCGCCTGCTGATGCAGGTGCTCTCCGGGGCCACCGTGCCCTTCGAGGGTGAGCCGCTGGAAGGCCTGCAGATTATGGGCCCGCTGGAGCTCCGCGCAATGGACTTCCAGAATCTCATCATCCTCAGCTGCAACGAGGGCGTATTCCCCAGGCGTTCGGTGAGTTCGTCTTTCATTCCTCCCGAGCTCCGCAAAGGCTTCGGCCTCCCTACATATGAGTACCAGGATGCCGTGTGGGCCTATTATTTCTACCGTATGATCCAGCGCTGCTCGCGGGTGTGGATGGTGTACGATTCGCGCACCGAGGGGCTCAAGAGCGGCGAGCCGAGCCGCTACCTGCGTCAGCTGGAAATGCACTTCGACGTGAAATTCAATCACTTCGAGGCGCAGTCTTCCCTCGGGCGGGGGAAAGAAGACGGGGACATCCCCAAGACCCTGGAGGACCTTGAGGCCCTGCGGGCTCAGAACCTGTCGGCGAGCGCGGTCAAGAGTTATCTTACTTGCCCGGCGCAGTTCTATTACGCCAAGGTGCGGGCCCTGGAGGCTAAGAAAGAGGTGAGCGAATCGCTTGACGCCGGAATGTTCGGCACTGTGCTGCACGCCGTTATGCAGGAGCTCTACCCCCGCGGGACCGTGGCCGACGCTGCGTTCATCGGCTCCCTGCTCAAGTCGGCAGACCGCATCAAGTCGATAGTAAACAGCAAGATATGCAAGGAACTCAAGACTTTTGAAGTCAGCGGACGCAACCTGGTCTTTGCCGACGTTATCTGCAGCTACGTAGAGGCCGTGCTGAAGGCCGACCTCGAGCAGGTAAAGAAGGGAGGCCCCCTGCGCATACTTGGAGCCGAACTCCTGGTCAAGCAGTACATCAGGGGCTTCAAGTTTGTGGGCTACATCGACCGTCTGGACTCCTCCTCCCCGGGAAATCTCCGCGTGGTGGATTATAAGACCGGGCGGGTAAATCCGGACGACCTCGACTTCGGCACTTCCGGCGAAATCCCCCAGATAGGTTTGCAACTGTATTTGTACAAGCGCCTTCTCTCTCCCGACTACCCCGGGGCCGAGATTTCCGGGGCTATCTATCAGCCTGCCTCCATAATAGCGGGGGAGGGGCTGATCTCTCACTCTCTCGACCAGGATTTCTGCTCGCGTATGGACTCCGGGCTGGACTCTGTACTCGATGGCATCTGCGATCTTTCCGTCCCCTGGCAGCGTACAGACAAAAGGGACAAATGTACTGTTTGTGACTTTAGAGCTATCTGCGGACGATGAAGATAATTAAGGCAAGCGCGGGCTCGGGTAAAACTTACACCCTGTCCCATACATATCAGGATTTCCTTCTGAACTCCGACGACCCTTATGCCTACAGGCATCTGCTTGCGGTTACCTTTACCAACAAGGCCACCGCGGAGATGAAGGAACGCATACTCAAGGACCTTGCCGCCGCATCCCAAGGCGAAGGCCGGAGTGCTGCCAGGGCCCGCCACTATCTGGTGGGCATCCTTCACGACTATGGCGCCTTTGGCGTAAGCACCATCGACAGGTTCTTCCAACAGACCCTCCGCTCGTTCGCGAGGGAGCTCGGACAGTTCTCGTCATACCAGGTCGAACTCGACAAGGAGAGTCTGATTTCAGAGGCGATGGACAGGGTGCTCGACGGTGTGTGCGAAGACAAGAAAGAGCTTATAGGATGGCTCAGGCTCAATGCTATGGACCAGATCCGCCAGTCGGGTCGCTTCCGTCTGGACGAGGGCCTTCTGGACATAGGTCAGCGGCTCAAGAGCGAGGAGTACCAGCGTCTGGTCGCCAGCGTGGGAATAGATACCCGGCGCGACTATTCCAAGCAGCGCCTCTCCGGTATCAAGAAGCTCTGCGCCGGAATCATAAGCGGCTTCGAGAGCGAGGCCGCCGCCCTGGGCATCAAGACCGAGAAGGGCAAGCGTCTCAAATATCCGACCACCAAGAAGGCCATCTCCGACCCTGCCGTGGCCGACCTCTTCGAAAAGAAATATCCGGTTTACGCAACGGCCGCCATAGTTGAGCGCCAGCTCTACGGCCTGGGAGTGGCAAGGGAATTCGAGGCGGAATTCGACGCCCTGCTCAAAGAGAAGAACGTTATGCCGCTGGACGAGTCCAACGCCCTGCTCAAAAAGATAATCGACGGCTCTGACGCCCCCTTCGTATATGAAAAGACAGGCAACCGTTACTCCCACTATATGCTGGACGAATTCCAGGATACTTCGCGCCTCCAGTGGGACAATTTCCTCCCCCTGCTGCTCGATGCCGACGCATCCGGCGAGAACCTCATAGTGGGTGACGTCAAGCAGAGCATCTACCGCTGGCGTGACTCTGACTGGCACCTGCTGGGCAGCGAGGTGCAGAAGGTATTTCCGCGTGCCAAAGTGGAGACGAAAGAAGAAAACTGGAGGAGTACCGACACGGTGGTCAAGGTCAATGGAGAGTTCTTCGAATATGCCGCCCAGGCTGTGGGCCTGCAGGATATGTATGCCAAGGTCAAGCAGTTTGTGCGGGCCGGGGACGCTCAGAAGGGCTGCGTTCACTTGAGTTTTACCGACGACCAGATCGGGGCCGTGCTGGAGTCTATTGCCGATGTTCGCTCCAGGGGAGCCGGCTATGGCGATATAGCGGTTCTGGTGCGCGGCAAGGCCGAGGGGGCCGCGATTGCCGAGGCCCTCAGGCTTGCGCAAATCAGTTTTATCTCCGACGATACCCTCGACCTCAAGAGCGCCGTAACGGTGCGCAGGCTTGTGTCGCTGCTGAGTTTCTACGACGACCCGGCCAACACCGTGGGCAGTTTCCTGGCCAGGTCGGTGGGCGTGGAATTCCCCGAAAACTATCACTCTCTGGTGGATTTCTGCGAATTCCTGCTCCGCAAGCTCAGCGACTACGACCGCCCGTCATACGACGCCGAGACGCTTTTCATCGGCGCCTTTATGGATATGCTCCAGGACTGGGTGAGCGTCAACGGCAACAATGTCAAGGCCTTCATACGCCAGTGGCAGGAAAAGAAAGACTGCTACATAGGCTCTCCCGCCAATTCCGACGCCGTGCGTATTATGACCGTGCACAAGTCCAAGGGCCTGGAGTTCCCCCACGTCATCTTCCCCTTTGCCAACAAGGTCGAACTGTTCAAGCCGGTTACCCGCTGGTGCGTCCTGGACGGGGGCGGCACTGCGCTCGGCCACGGTGCCGACGGCATCTATCCCGTGGAGCTCAGCAGCTCTTCGCTCCGTACCCTTTTTGCCGATGCCTACCGGCAGGAACGTGAGCTGCAGATAGTTGACAACCTGAATATCTTTTACGTGGCTATGACCCGGGCCTCCAAGAGCCTGCACGTGATAGCCAAATGTCCCGCCAAGAACAAGGCGGACGCCTTGAAGAAGAAGCGCAGCGTCGAATGGTCCAATTTCTCCGAGATGCTGTATGCCTGGTGCGGCTGCTCCGAGGAATGGATGGCCGGTGAACCTTACGACTTCAGGCTGATGAAACGAGAAGATAAAGGCACCGGAATACTTTTCCCGGCTGCTTTTGATTCCATCCCCCTGGGCGGCAGGCTCAGGGCCTCGCAGGATGCTTCCGACTTCTTCGGCGATGACGGCCTCACGGGCCCTCAGGCTTCGGGGCGCATCAAGGGCATCCAGCTCCACGCCGTCCTGTCGTCGGTGGAATCGGCGGCCGGCCTGCCCTCAAACCTTGACGAGGAGGATAAGGCTATGCTGGGCGAAAGGCTCGCGGCGCATCCTGAATGGTTCGCCCCCGGCCTTCGTTCGCGCAACGAGGTGTCGGTATTCGGAGCGGACGGCACCCTTCACCGTCCCGATAGGGTGGTGGAGCGCGAGGACGGAGGCATAGACATAATAGACTATAAGTTCGGCGCCGAGCACCCTTCCTACATTCGTCAGGTACGCCGCTATATGGATCTCTACCGTAAGATGGGATACGAAAATGTGCGCGGCTATGTGTGGTATGTGCCTGAAGACAAAGTAGTTAAACTATAAACTATGATACGACATTCTCTTGTAACCCTCTTTCTCCTGCTCCTCTCTCTTGTGGGTCCGGGCCTGGGCGCTTCGGCCCAGAGCAAGGGGGGAGGAATCGTCGGTTTTTGGAAGCGCCTGTGCGAGCCTAATCCGAAGCTGGATTCGGTGTATATCTTCCAGCCGTATAAAGGATGGGGCGTTTCGGCCGGATACGAGTTGGAAGGCCATAACGTGTCTATGGATTCCAAGATGGATTATGAGGTTGACAATGTACGCCTCAATTATAATTTCCTGCTCAGTATGGACCCGAAGCCTGATCACAAAATCGGACTGTATGGCTACGCCGGCCCCCTGCGCCTTGGAATGAGCCAGGAGGTAGGATCTGCACAGGGCAATGGCAAGACTTTCTCGTTCAGGCTGATGGACAATTCTTTAGCCGCCGATGTGGCTTATTCCCGATTCTATTCGCTGCCGCAGGGATTGATTGCCGGTTACCGTAACGATGCCACGGGGGAGCAGCGAGAAGAAAGCGCGCCCGTGTATCTTGACCGTCCTGCCGACTTAAGGACTTTTGTGATTAATGCAAGCTATGCTTTCAATGGCCGCCGCTTCAGTTATCGTGCCGCTTATGATGGCCGCGTGGTCCAGCGCCGCTCGGCCGGATCTTTCCTTGTGGCCGCCAAATATATGCGCGGAGAGATTGAGTTGGACCCTGACGACTTTTTGCTGATGATGCTGGTGACCGGTATGGGCAGATACACAACCAGGCAGGCGTCCCTGGGAGCCGGGTATTCTTTCAATCTGGTTCCGTATCACCGTGACGCCGCAGGTCCGCGAGACCTCAAAGGGCTCCGCAATCTCACCCTGAACGTAACGGCCATACCTATGTTGACGCTATATAACAGTATGATTACCAACGAATATAGCCATAAGAGCGATGGTATCAACTATTGCTCCGACATAGAACGGACTTTCAAACTGCAAGGTCAAATCCAGCCTAATTTTACGGCGCGGGCGGCTGTTTGCTATTCTACGGGCCATCTTTCGGCCAGCTGCTGGGCCGATTACACCCGTTTCCATTTCCGCAACGGCACCAAAGACTATTATGGTATAGGCGGAGACCACCTTGCTTTATCCCAAAGCGGCGAGTTCTCCAACCTGACAGTGGCCTTTCAGCTGATGTACAAGTTCTGACACTTGAGGCCCGCCCGGCAGCTCCCGTTGCTTGGATTTCTGCTGCGGAATAACTATTTTTACTGGCTGATGAAAGAATTCGAAATCACTTGCCCGCTCACGCGGGAGCCGCGGCTCAAAGAAATCGAGGCTAAGGCCGGGGGGCTCAAATGGGTGCTCCGAAAGCGCTCGGTAGATGCTCGCAAGGAACCCGTATGGCGTTATCAATATGAGGCTTACGCTCCCGGAGAAGAGGCCCCGGAATATGTTCAGGCCCCTTATCTCGACGTTCACGATGCGCCCGCCGTGCTCATTGTGGGCGCCGGCCCTGCGGGAATGTTTGCTGCCCTTAAGCTTCTTACCCTGGGGCTCAAGCCTGTGGTGCTGGAGAGGGGTAAGAACGTGCACGAGCGCAAGGTGGATATGGCCCGTCTCTCACGTGAGGGCGTGGTGAATCCCGATTCCAACTATTGTTACGGAGAGGGCGGGGCTGGTGCTTTTTCGGACGGTAAACTCTACACCCGTTCTTCCAAGAGGGGAGACATACGTGAGGTGCTCCATCAGTTGGTGGCTTTCGGCGCCTCCAAAGACATATTGATCGACGCCCACCCCCACATAGGTTCCGACAAGCTGCCGGCGGTGGTGGAGAAAATACGCAATTGTGTTACCGCTCACGGCGGAGAGTACCATTTCGGCGCCAGGGTGAGCGGCATTGAAAGCTCGCCGGAAGGCGTCAGGGCAGTCTGTGCCGACGGGCGCAGCTTCAGCGGAAGGCGCCTGATCCTTGCCACCGGGCATTCTGCAAGGGATGTTTACGAGATGCTTTGCTCGCGCGGAGGGGCTCTGGAGGCCAAGGGTTTCGCCCTGGGCGTACGGGTGGAGCATCCGCAGGAAAAAATCAACTTCCATCAGTATCACGGCACCTGGAAGCCCGGCTATCCGGCGGCCGAGTATTCGTTTGTGGAGCAGGTTGACGGCAGGGGAGTATTCTCTTTCTGTATGTGCCCTGGAGGCATACTGGTGCCGTCATCTACCGAGCCCCGGACCGTAGTTCTCAACGGTATGTCCAATTCGGGCCGCAGCGGAAAGTTTGCCAACGCCGGGGTGGTGGTGCAGATAGAGCCCGAAGACGTGCCCGGCGAGGGCCCCTTCAAGCTGATGGACTTCCAGCAGGAGGTGGAGAGGCGTATGTTCGACTGGTGCGAGGAGCAGCGATGTTCGGGCATCACGGACATCCCGCAGAACCCTATGGCCGCTCCCGCCCAGAGGATGGAAGATTTCTGCCTGGGGAAACTCAGCAAGAAGATGCCGCCCACATCATATTTCCCTGGCGTTATAAGTGCGCCCCTTCACGAACTGCTGCCTCCGATTGTGGCGCAAAGGCTGCAGAAGGCCTTCCCCCGCGTGAAGATGAAGGGCTACTATACCAATGCGGCGCTGCTGCTGGGCGTTGAATCCCGCACTTCCTCGCCCGTACGGGTGCCCCGTGACCCCGATACCCTGGAGTACCTGTCCGACCCTATGATTTATCCTTGCGGAGAGGGCGCCGGCTATTCCGGAGGCATAGTATCAAGCGCGATAGACGGAATCCGCTGCGCAGTTGCCGCCGCCGCTGCCATATTGGAATAGAAATGATTGATTTTGAGCCCGTCTATTCGCACCGCTCGACGGTTTATAACCTGCCGGGCTTTGAGCCGTCCAGGGTGGATGGCTCTTACTTGAAAGAGCTGGGCGTGAGGGTGGAGCCGTCGGCGGAGACTCTGGACGCCCTGCAGAGAGGCTCCGAAGTGTTTGAGAGGCGTTTCCGGGAGCATCTGCTGATACCCCGCCAGCGCTTTAGCCTGGAGAGTATCGACCCCGCTGCAGTCAGCCCCGAAATCCATAATTATACCGGCCGTTGTCCTACCCTGACATACGAAATCAATCCTGTACGGGGCTGTACGGTAGGCTGCCAGTACTGCCTGGTGAGCGACGGGGTGCACGAGCAGGAGCTTGTGGCTTATGAGAATTATCACCTCTATGTAAGGCGCCTGCTCGAGGAGCACAATGGAGAGGGCTCCCCGAACGCCCGTCATTACTACTATTTTTCGCCCAAGACGGAGGCTTTTCAGGAAGCCACGCTCTACACCGGCATAGCCCACAGGATACTGAGGGAATTCATAGAGCATTTCCGCCGCTGCCCGCATTCGAACGCCCGGCTTTTCATAGCCTCCAAGGCGGGAGCCAGGCACCTGCAGATTGCCGACGGAGGAGAAACCATCCTTGACCTTTTTGCCCGGCTCAAAGGTCGTATGCAGTTCAATACCAGCGTCTCCATAATGCCGGAGGCCTTCCGTGACATACTCGAGCCCTACGCAGCTCCGCTCGGTGAGCGTCTGGAGGCGGTGCGCCAGTGCTCGGCAAGGGGCGTGGCCGCGGATTCAGCCCTGGTTCAGCCAATTATCACACCGTGGCTCACGCAGGAGCATATCGGGAGCTTTTTTGACTCCCTTAAGGATGCGGGGATTATAAACTATAAGCCGGAGTTCCTTACCGCCTGCGTGGAGAATCTTTCTATGCTGGGACAGTACCTCGGCTGGTTCGACAAAAACCTGGAGCGTCAGCTGTACGAAGACTACCTGATGCCGTCCAACGAGTCTCACCGCAAGCAGCGCGCCCGCATTGCGCCCGATAAGGCCCGGAGCCGCCAGTGCCTGGAGGCCCTGATGGAGTACACCGGGAGGCTTGGTATGAGCGTAAGTGTCTGCTACTGGGTGCGTAAGCAGCTCGGTATCGAAGAGACTCTGATTCCCCTCATCAACCGCAACGGCTTCCAGTGCCTTGGTTATCAGTCTAAACTCTTCGGCGATGTATAGCGACCTTGCGGACTATTATCTGAGGTGGTATCACTCCCGCCCGGTGGCAATTACAGGCGAGCGCCGCGAGGAGCTGCACCGGCTGCACCGGGTGCTTATGAAGTGCATCGACTTTCTGGCGCTGAACTATCGCCGCTTTGTGCCGGAGTATATGCCTCTGGGAGATAAGGAGATGCAGATCCTGGAGGAGCAGAGCCGCTATCCCTGGCGTGCGGGGACTTTCCGCCCCGACTATATCGTATCTTCCGACGGGCGCCTGCTGCTCTGCGAGATTACTTCGCGCTTCTTTGCCCACGGTATCTTTATGTCCTGGTTCGGAACGGAGTTTTTAAATCGATTGTTCAGCTGTAACGAAGCAAGCTCCGTCTGCTTCGGTGCAGCGGACCGTTGCCACCCTCGGCACCGTAAGAGGGAGGGGCCCGCTTGCGGGAGGGGTCGCGAAGCGACGTCCGCTGCACCGGAACTGGCGGAGCAAGAGTCGCCTGACAGTGCTTTCCGGGAGATGATGGACTATATGCTGTCCATCGCCGGGGGAGCAAGGGAGATGTACATTTTCAAGAGCGCCGACCGCAGCGGCGAAATACGCCTTTACACCCGCTTCTATGAATCACACGGCATACGCGTATCCCTCATCGAAGCCCCGGAAGTTGAGGCCCGCCGCTCCGAGTGGGACCGTCCCGGGGTGTTCCTTGTGAGCGCCCTGAATCAGTTTGACATCTTGGACTACAGCTTGGATACGCTCAAGGCGATGATGCACAGGGGTATGTACAGCGACTTCCGCAACATTTTCCTGGTGCACGACAAGCGTTTTATGAGCCTGTGGTTCAATGATGATTTTACCTCGGAGTGCCTCAGCCCCGATGAGACCTCTTTCCTGCGCTCTCACGCCATCCCTACTTATCTTACCCTGCCTCCTGATGTGCGGGAACATAAAGACCGCTACATCCTCAAGCCATCGCGGCTCGGCAAAAGCGAGGGCGTGAAGGCCGGCGTGCTGTGCTCCACCGAAGAGTGGAACAGCATACTTGACGGCGCCGCTCAAAAGGGAATGATATGCCAGCCGTTTATCGGGCAGCGTACCGTGAGGACGGTATGGGAAGGGACGGCCTTTGACGATTATATGTGCGGAATGATGCTCTGCGTGAACGACCGCTTGTTCGACTGCAGCCACTTCCGCTGTTCCAGCCTCCCGGTGACCAACATAGGCGACGACCGTAAGGCCGCAGTGCTGTTCACCGACGATCCGGCCCTGCTAAAAATGTGCGACGTACTATGACAGTAGCCGGAAACCAGCCGTATTTTCTCCCGTACTTCCCTTATTGGCAGCTTATTGCAGCGGCCGATGTGTTCGTGGTGAGCGACGACTACGCCTACATAAAGGCAGGCTGGATAAACCGCAACCGCATACTGGTGGGCGGCAGGCCACATTATTTCCGGCTGGATGTGCAGCACTCGGGATGCCCCCGTCTGATAAAAGACAAACTGCTGGTCCCTTTCGATGCCAACACAAAGCTCCGCACCCTTGAGATGGCTTACCATTCGGCGCCGTATTTTACTCAGGGCTACGAGCTTACGGAGCGGATACTCAGCTATCCCGGCCCCGACCTGCTGGGCATCCTTGAGCTGTCGATACACGAAGTCTGCGCTTTTCTTGGCATACAGACCAGGCTGGTCAAGAGTTCCTCTTTCGAGGGCAACGCGGCCCTGCGCCGGGAGGAGCGTATATTTGACTTCTGCCGCACTCTCGGAGCCAATCGGTACATCAACGCCATAGGCGGCCAGGCCCTGTACGATAAAGAGCAATTCCGGCGTAACGGCGTGGAACTTAAGTTCCTGCAAAGCACTATGCCCCCTTACTGCCAGGCTCTGCGCTTTCGCCGTCGCACCACCTGGGGCCAGGAGTTCGTTAAGGACCTCTCGGTGCTCGACGCCATAATGTTCAACTCCCGTGAAACCCTGCACGAAATGCTGGGAGCATACAAATTGATATGATGGTAACGGTAATATGCCTGGCCTACAATCACGGCCCGTATATACGCGACGCCCTCGAAGGCTTCGTGAGGCAGAAGACATCGTTTCCGTTTGAAGTGATAGTACACGATGATGCGTCCACCGACGGCACTCCCGAAGTAATCCGTGAATATGCAGCCCGCTACCCGGGAATCATACGCCCGGTATTCCAGACCGAGAACCAGCATTCAAAAGGAATTCCTATCTCCCGGGCCTTTTTGTTCCCCTTGGTAAGGGGCCGCTATGTGGCTCTGTGCGAGGGAGATGACTATTGGACCGACCCGCTTAAGCTCTCCCGTCAGGTGGAGGCCCTGGAGGCCCACCCCGGGGTTGATATCTGCGCCCACAAGGTGCTGAAGACCAAAAACGGAGCTCCTCACGGCTATGAAGGGCCCGGCCGCGGAGGCCTCATTCCTGCCGAGAGGGTAATCCTTGGCGGGGGAGGTTTTGTGGCCACTTCGTCCATAATGTGCCGCGCCGGCTGCTATCTGGATATTACTCCTATGCGTGAAACGCTCTTTATCGATTATACCCTGCAGGTCCAGGGGGCGCTTCGGGGCGGGATGCTGTACCTGCCTGATTGTATGGGGGTTTACCGCCGCGGCGTTCCCCATTCCTGGACCACCGTGCACAGCGGAGCCAACAAGGCCGACGCCTACCCGCAGTTTATCAGTATGCTGGATGAACTCGATGCATATACCCAGGGGCGCTTCCACGCGGCCATCAAAGTCCGCAAACTGCTTTATCGCGCCCACATTCAATACCGCAAGCTTCAAAAGAAACTCCGATGAAAGATAACCGTCTGGAAGTAACCCGCACTACGCTCCCTCCGTTCGAGGAATTCTGCAGCGAGATCAGGCCGCTGTGGGACACTTGCCGGGTGACCAATATGGGCCCCAAGCACGAAGAGTTCGAGGCGGCTCTCCGGGAGCGGCTCGGCTGCCGTGAGGTCTGCCTTTTTGCCAACGGACACCTTGCGCTCGAAGCCGCCCTGCGCGCCCTGAGGCTGCCCGCCGGATCGGAAGTTATAACCACTCCCTTCACCTTCGTCTCCACTACCCACGCCATCGTGCGATGCGGCCTGAGGCCGGTTTTCTGCGACGTGCGTCCTTCCGACGGCACCCTTGATCCCGATGCGGCCGAGGCCCTGGTCACCTCGCGCGCGTCGGCCATTTTGCCGGTTCACGTGTATGGTAATGTGTGCGATGTGGAGCGCCTGGGCGCTTTGGCCCGGCGGAACTCTCTGAAGCTGCTCTACGATGCGGCTCACGCGTTTACTGAATATGCCGGAGGTAAGGCTGCGGCCGCGTGGGGCGATGCGTCGGTGCTGAGCTTCCACGCCACCAAGCTGTTCAGTACGGTAGAAGGAGGTGCTGTATGTACGGATGACGGCAGTCTCGTACAGGCCCTGCGTGACGAGAGGAATTTTGGGATCCGGAATAAAGAGTGCTGCTCCTACATAGGCGGCAATGCCAAGTTGAATGAGTTCCAGGCAATAATGGGGCTGTGCAACCTCAGGCATATCGACTCTGCCCTTGAGGCCCGTAAGGAGGCTGCCAGGCTATATCGACACATTCTTTCCGGCACGCCCGGTGCACCGCAGCCCTTCCCGTCGGGCGCTTCGTATTTCCCGGTGCTGTTTGCCTCGCAGCGGGAGAGGGACGCCGCTGCAGATACGCTTGAAAGGAACGGGATAGGTGCCAGGAAATACTTCTGGCCCCTTACTTCCGATATGGACTGCTACCGCGCCTTTGACAAGGGTGACACGCCGGTAGCCCGGGATCTGTCGTCCCGCATACTCACCCTGCCCCTGTATCCGGGTATCTGCAGGGAGGATATTTACCGGGTCTGCGGTTTGGTGCGGGGGATTACTACGATGTAGGTGCGCTGCTCTTTGTTGACCAGTTTGTTGTCGCG
>JAGCCX010000081.1 GCA_017651465.1 Bacteroidales bacterium | reverse complement strand
TACGAACTCAAAGCCGCCGTCGGCAAGGACCTGTGCTGGAAGGGCGCGCATAAAGTCGAATATGCCGCTCTCGGCTTTCTGGTGCTCACCGAAGGTCTCGTAATCCATAAACAGATTCACGATATCCCCCTCGGCCTCACGAAGCCATCCAACGTACTTCTCGGCGGTAAGAGGCCACTCTGCCCAGCCGCGGTCGGAGAAGCGGAAAGCAAGGTCGTCGCTCAGACCGTAGTTACGGAGCAGCAACTTCAGCTTGGGCTGCGATTCGGCCGTGTAGATATAATTGGGGCTCTGCCAGCCCATTATGTGACGGGCACCCTCGGTAAGCATAGTCTTGAAACCGAGGTCGTAAACCTGGCGTGCTATATCGTCGGAATAGATAAGCTCTGTGTTGCGGAAAGCGGTGGGAGTGACTCCCAGGGTGTCCTGCAAATGCTTCTTGTGCTTTTCGACCTGATGCAGGAACTCCGAAGGAGAGGCAAGGGAAGCCAGCGAATGATAATAAGTCTCGCAGAGGAACTCCACGCTGCCGGTCTCAGCCAGTTTGCGGTAGCTGTCCAGCACCTCCGGGGCATAGCGGTCAAACTGCTCGAGCGCCGAACCTGAGATTGAAAAAGCCACCTTGAACTTGCCCTTGCTTGCCTTGATTGCCTCGAGCAGCAGCTCGTTCATAGGCAGATAGCAGTTCTGGGCCACCCTCTTGAGTATGGTCCTGTTGGCAAAATCATCATAATAATGTGAGTCCTTGCCTATATCGAAGAAACGGTACTGGCGGAGCCTGGTAGGCTGATGGACCTGGAAATAAAGGCAGATTGACTTTTTCATAATAGCGATTCGTAAACTTTTTTCAATTTGGCGGTGGCGCCGTTCCACTTGAGCTGATTCACCTCGTCAAAACCTTGCTTGGAAGCAAATTCGGTAAGGGCCGGATATGAAACGAGGGCATAAATATCATCGGCCAGAGCATCTACATCCCAGAAGTCAACCTTGAGGGCGTACTTGAGAACTTCGGCTGCGCCGGACTGGTGGGAGATAATGGAAGGTACGCCGGTGCGCATGGCCTCCAGCGGCGAAATGCCGAAAGGCTCCGACACCGAAGGCATGATGTACACATCGGACAGGGCGAACATCTTCTGCACCTCCGCGCCCCTGAGGAAGCCCGTGAAGTGGAAGCGGTCCGATATGCCCAGGCGTGCCACCTGGCGTATGGCGCGGTTCATCATATCACCGCTGCCGGCCATTACGAAGCGGACGCCCTTGGTGCGCTTGAGCACTTTGGCGGCTGCGTCGATAAAGTATTCAGGACCCTTCTGGAAGGTGATACGGCCAAGGAAGGTGACCACTTTGTCTTTGACTCCGCGCTCCACTTCGATGTTCTCGCGGCCGCTGAAATCGACGGCGTTGTGTACCGTGACCACCTTGGCAGGGTCGATGCCGTATTTGTTGATGACGATTCCGCGGGTCAGGTCGCTCACCGTCACCACGCGGTCGGCTGCCATCATTCCCTTCTTTTCGATATCGAGCACGCGGGAGTCCATGTGCTTCTCGTCGCCACGGTCGTACGATGTGGCGTGCACGTGCACCACCAGCGGCTTGCCGGTAAGCTCCTTGGCGGCTATGCCTGCCAGGTAGGTAAGCCAGTCGTGGGCGTGGATGACGTCGAATTCGTCTTTGTGCTGCATTGCAATGGTGCCGCCCACCTGAGCGTAGCGCGACACCTCTTCCATGAGGTTGGCCCCGTACTTGCCCGAGAACTTAAACTTCTGCCCGAAGCCCACGGTGGTCTGCGACAAGCCCTCGGCCTTCATCTTTTCGATGGCGGCGAAGTACTCGTCGGGATCGACGTAAGGGACGATGTTGGAGTCAACGTAGAAGAACTTCACCTTATTGATGAATTCCTCCACGGTGCTGCTCACGTTCTGCACCGCCACGTCGCTGGCATTGAGGATGGTGGTGGCGCTCTGGTCTTCGTCGCCGGAAGCGTTGGGCATCACGAACAGGGTCTCTACTCCATTGTAGGCGAGACCTTTGACTATGCCCTCACAGGCCGTACCCAGACCGCCTGCGATGTGGGGAGGAAACTCCCAACCGAACATCAGTACTCTCATAAGTTCTCCTCCTTATGTTTGTCAATCATATCGGTAACCGCAAGCAGGGCGGCGGTGCTGAGCGCAGACGAGATGGTGCCGTGAGGCTCGTGGGGCGGGTCGCCGTCGTAAAGTTCGGAGAAGGCGCCCACGCCGTGCTTGCTAAGGTCGGCCCAGAATCCCTCGATGAGCCACTCGGCCCTCTTGGTGAACGAGGGGCCCTTGACGTGGAAGCTCATCTCGATGTAAGGCTCCAGCAGGAAAGGACGTGTGCAGCCCTGATGATAGGCGAGGTCTCTCTCGACCTGCGAACCCTCATAGACGCCCTTGTACTTGACGTCGCGCGGCGACAGGGTCCTGATGCCGCGGCTGGTTACCAGTTCGTTGTCGATAACCCTTAGCACCTCCGGGAACATCTCTTCCTCGAGGGGAGAGTATTTGACCCAGATGGCGTAAAGTTGGTTGGGACGGGTGTCCATGTTGCGGCCGTAGCCGTCTACGTAATCGGCAAGGCGCCCGCTTGCGGGGTCGATGAACACTTCCCTGAAGCTGTTCTTGACCTGGGCGGCCAGAGGCTCCCACTTGGAGGCGAAGCTGCTGCTCTTGGCGCCGAAACGCTTCTCCATATCGATGGCGAAGCAGATTGCGTTGTACCAGAACGCGTTGGTCTCTATCTGATAGCCGGGGCGCTCGGTTACGGCGCGGCCGTTGATGTAGGCGTTCATCCAGGTCAGCGCTACGCCGTCCACCTGAGCCCACAGGAGCCCGTTGGGATGCATCGCAACCTCTTTGCGGCGGCCGGGCAGGTAGCTGTCCAGAATCATCTTGATTGTCGGACCGTATTTCTTCCATACCTTGGCGGGATCGGCGCCCCAGTCGATGTACTGCTGGAGCGTCACGGCCATATAGAGGGGCGATTCCACCTGGGTGGTACGCACCGTGAGCCTCTCCTGCTCCGCGGCGATGAGGTTGTCCAGAATCTCCTCAAAGAGGGCCGGACGCTTGGCGCCGTGGAGGGTAAGTCCGGGCAGGGCGATGAGAGTTTCTCTCAACAAACCTGTCTTGAGCCAGCTCAGGCCCGCATTGACCATTGCCACGCCGTTGTGACGGGTGATGAGCCAGTCGGCGCAACGCACCAGCTGGTCGCGGTAGCCGCTGACCAGGGGGAGCTTGTTATTGATGGTATTGAACTGGCGCTTGAGCTGCGAGGGATTGGCCTCGAAGGTAGCGCCCGAGAACACCACCGAGTCGCCTGCCGAGAGCTTGAGGCTGAATACGCCGGGAGTGAACAGGTCTTCCGTGCAGTCGAATCCGCGGCGGTACTCGTCCGAGTAGGTGATGCGGTTGTTCCAGCAGGGTATGTATTTCCACTCCGCCTTGCTGTCGCTCAGCTGCAGGTTAAGGTCGGGGAAATTGGGATACATCCTGAAACTTACGCCGCCCGGAACCTCCTGGTAAGAGGTGTTGGCCTCGTTGTTCTGGGATGTAAGGTCGTTGGTGTTGCGGAAAGCCAGATAAGGCTTGAGGAGCACTGTCGCAGGTACCGGCGACGAGAGGAGCTCCAGCTTGATGAGCACCTGATCTTTGTCGGGAACCAGGATAAGGCTCTTACGGAACAGCACATCCCCCACTTTGTAGGTGATGTTGGGCACAGGATCCTCGGCAAAGTCAACCACATACTTGTGGCCGCGGGGCTCGTAGATGTCTCCGTAGCAATGGATGCCGAGGTTGAACTGCTTGCCGCGCACTATCAGGCTGACGTCCAGGTCGGACAGCAGCATATAGCGGTCTCCGCCGAAACGGTCGAGGGTGACGGCGAGCAGGCCGTGGTAGCGGCGGGTGTTGCAGCCCACGATGGAGGTGTTGCTGTAGGCACCCGTCTTACCCGCGCAGATAATCTCGCGCTTAAGGGAGTAGGCCAGGTTAACCAGCTCGTTTTTGTTGAACTTTAAGAATGCCATATCATCAAACAATCTTTTTCAATACTATGGCGCACCTGCTGGGCAGGTACAGATAAAGGGTATGGTCGTATGCCTGGTTGCCGTTGGGGCAGCGCCCGGCCACCGACACGTGTTTCTGGGGACCTTCGAGCCGGCCGAATCCGCCGAAACGCGGGTCGTCGGAGCTGAAGGCCATTTCGTATTCACCCGCAGGGGCTGCAAATCCGTAATCCTGGAAAGAGCCTTGTGGATTGAAATTCAGCGCAAAGATACAGTTTTCCCGACGGAAAATCAATATTTTCTTTTCCTCGTCGGCGGTCAGCAGTTCGGGGGTGGCCGAAAGCAGCTTTTCTTTCTTGAGGAAATGTATCATCGCCTCGTCAAATTCCTCCAGGCCGTGGAAACGGAGTTCGGGATCATCGGCGATCGACCACTGGCGCCTGGCGTGCTTGTACGACCAGCCGTTCCCCTCGCGCGGGAAGTCAATCCATTCGGGATGTCCGAATTCATTCCCCATAAATGTAAGATAGCCTCCGCCGCAGGTGGCCGCGGTGGCAAGGCGGATCAGCTTGTGCAGGGCCACTCCCCTGTCCACAATGGGATTGGGCTGGTCTTTGCGCATACTGAAGTACATTTCTTTGTCGATGAGGCGGAAGATTATGGTCTTGTCGCCCACCAGGGCCTGGTCGTGGCACTCGGCGTAGCTGACGGTCTTTTCGTCGGCGCGTTTGTTGGTGAGCTCCCACCATATACCGCCCATACTCCACTGCTCGTCGGAGAGCTCCTTGATCCACTTGATCCAGTGGTCCGCTATGCCCATAGCCATACGGAAATCGAAGCCCACGCCGCCCGCATTGAAAGGAGCCGCAAGCCCGGCCATACCGGACACATCTTCCGCAATGGTAAGGGCCTTGGGATTGAGTTCGTGGATGAGCATATTGGCAAGGCCCAGATAGCACACCGCGTTCTCGTCCACTCCCTCGTTGAAATACAGGGCGTAGTCGCCGAAATCGGCTCCGAGGCCGTGGTTCCAGTACAGCATACTGGTGACTCCGTCAAAGCGGAATCCGTCCAGATGGTACTCCTGCATCCAGTATTTGCAGTTCGACAGCAGGAAGTATTTTACCTCGTCTTTGCCGTAGTCGAAGCATCTTGTGCCCCAGGCGGTATGATGGCCGGCGTCGCCCTTGTAGAAGTAAAGCGATTCGTCTCCGTCCAGCTTGCCAAGGCCTTCGGCCTCGTTGCCCACGGCGTGCGAATGAACTATGTCCATAATGACCGCGATTCCTGCAGCGTGGGCTTCATCCACCAGACGCTTGAACTCCTCGGGGGTTCCGAAACGGGAGCTCAGGGCAAAGAAACTCGACACCTGATAGCCGAACGATCCGTAGTACGGATGCTCCTGAAGGGCCATTATCTGAAGGGTGTCGTAGCCCAGGCGCTTGACGCGGGGAAGCACATCGGTGCGGAATTCCTCGAAGGTGGATACGCCTTCTTTCTCTCCGCTCATACCTATGTGGCATTCGTAAATGAGAGGATGGGGACGCTTGCCGGGAGTGCGGTGCTTCCACTTGTAGGGAACGGGGTCCCAGACCTGCGCGCAGAACACCTTGGTGTCGGGGTCTTGAACCACGCGCGTGGCGTAGGCGGGTATGCGTTCACCGCCTCCGCCGGGCCACTCTATCCAGAGTTTGTACAGGCAGCCGTGGCTGAGGAAAAGCTCCCCGAGGCGTAGCTCCCAGTTGCCGGAGCCCACGGGTTGCAGGGCATAATCGGGAGTGCGTTTCCAGTTGTTGAAGTCACCTATCAGGTAAATCCTGCTGGCGTTGGGTGCCCATTCACGTATCACCCAGCCGTCTTTGAGATGATGCAGGCCGTAGTAGAGATGATTGTTGGCGGCATCGCCCAGGGGGCCGTCGCCGGCGAGCTTTTGCTTTTCGGCCAGTATGCGCTTGTGGCGGTCGTCAATGGCTTTGGCGTAAGGCTCCAGCCAGGGGTCGGTTTGATATATCTTTTTCATTTGCCCAGGTTTTCTACTTTTTCGCGGGATGTACGCAGGTACTCCCGGCACCCGCTGATGAGTTCCTCGGAGCGGGCTATGTATTTGTCTATGTCGGCAAGGCCCGTCTGCGGGTCTTCCACTTTTGCCGCTATGGCCTCGAGTTCGGCCATTGCCGCGGAGAAGTCAAACTTTTCCATATAATTCGTTTCCGGCACTTCCGGCCCCTGCTCCGGGGACGCCGCTGCGCGGCCATTCCCGGAACCGGGCACCTCCCTCTTACGGCGCCGAGGGTGGCACGGTCCCCGGAGCAGGGGCCGGAAGCGCCTTTCCATTTACTGTACAGTTTATTGTGCCGTCGGGAAAATGTATGTCTATTTTGTCGCCGGTGCTGACGGCGGCGGAGTTCTTGACCAGGCGGCCCGAGGAGTCGGAAACCAGGGTGTAGCCGCGCTCCAGGATCTTGCGGGGATTGGCAGAGGCGACCCGTGCTTCGATGGCCGAGAGAGCACGCTCGGCGGCCGAGACCTTGGCGGAGAGCGACAGGGCCACACGGCGCAGGGACCGGTCAAGTCCGGCCTCGGCTTTGCTCACCGCCGAGAGCAACCCCATACGGAGCCTGTGCGAAAGGTCTCCTATGCGTTCGTCTTCCCTTGCAACGGCATCGACGAACAGGTCGGCCAGGGCGGTGGGAGTCTTGACTGCCTCGCAGGCCACCATATCGGCCACGTGGTTGTCACGGTCGTGCCCAATTGCGGTAAAGACCGGAATGGGCAAGCGGGCAATGGCAGCGCAGAGGTCATAATCGTCAAAGCAGGCAAGGTCAAGGGTGGAGCCGCCACCGCGCAGTATGAGCACGGCATCGGGGGCCTCGGGAAGGGCCTCAATGTCGCCGAGGGCGCTTATTATCGAGCCCGGAGCACCGTCGCCCTGCATTGTAGCGGGGAACAATACCGGGTTGAAGGCAAAGCCCCATTCGTTATTCAGCAGATGTGCGCGGAAGTCACCGTACCCGGCTGCATCGGCGGCGGATATTACGGCCAGAAAATACGGCACATCGGGCAGGGCGAGTTCTTTTTGCAGATCGGCAAGGCCTTCTTTTTCGAGGCGCTCTATGGTCTGGCGGCGGCGCAGTTCGGCCTCGCCTAAAGTATGCTCCACATCGACGTCTTCGATGACCAGGGTCAGGCCGTACAGCTCGCTATAATTGACCCTCACCTCGAACACCAGAGCCATACCGGGAGAGAGGGCGCTGCCGGAAGCCTCGATGAATCGGGCAGACAGAACATCAAAACGGGAACGCCAGATAACGGCCCTTGCCTTGGCCACCGGAGCGCCCAGGCCGCTCTGGCAAAGCTCCAGGTAACAATGGCCGTTGGCTTTGTGCTGCAGCGAGGCTATCTCCGCCCTCACACGTACCGGCCCCGGGACGGCCTCCTCAACCCCTTCCTGAATAATCTGCTGCAGCTCAAGCAGCTCCAAATAGTCCCGATCTGACATACTTACAAATATAGTATTTTTTTCGATTACTTACCACTGCTTCTTAAACGTGCCCGATTCCGCTCCAGCCGCCGACCGATTCTGCTCGATTCTGCTCGATTCCACTCCAGCCGCCGCCCGATTCCGACCGATTCTGCTCGATTCTGCTCCAGCCTCCACCCAATTCCGACCGATTCTGCTCGATTCTGCGCCAGCCGCCGCCCGATTCCGACCGATTCTGCTCGATTCTGCCCTAGCCGCCGCCCGATTCCGACCGATTCTGTTACAGCCACCGCCCGATTCCGACCGGTTCTGCTCGATTCTGCTCCAGCCGCCGCAAAACTATCTTGCTAATTATCAGCGATTTAGCCATATCAGGGTACCTCTATTCAATGCGCCCTAAAACAACCAACCCACTATGAATCAACCACTTAAGATTGCTCGCTTTTGAGCGTGGTTTTGGCCAACAGCATATTTGGTCCCCTTTTTTGGCGGCGGAAGATGCAAGTACTTAGCAACCTGGCCCGGCGTAGCGTTTGACACATACAGTAATTCCTTGAAAAGATTTAGCTTTTCATCCAGAGGCAGGGTTATTACCTTATGCACGTCTTTAAAGCGCCCGGTCTTCAGCAGCCAGGCACTCATCGAGGCATAGTAACTGTCATTCCTCCCTTCGAAAGGCTCATTCAGATCATACTCGCTGCCGGTTGTAGAACGTATTGCAAGCAACATATTGTCAAAACCTCCGAAGAATCTGACTGCCGCATCATAATCAATTACAGAATAGGTGGTTATAATATAATCGACCAACTGCAAAGATTCTTTTTTACTCAAGCGCGAGAACCACTTACCCAGCAGCGCAAAGGTTAACGGATGCCCGCGAGAGGATTGTAAATCAACAATTGCCATAGCTTTCTTCAGCATCGTTGACGCTGTGCGGCGCTTGATAGGTTCGGAAAAAGGATGCTTTGATTGTCCGTAAGCAAGGAAATTCCACCTGTACAACACAGCATCATTGGTAAGGCGGCGTTCCACTGGATTATTATCAACATAAATCAGATTGGTCCTACCTTTTTTATCTCCAATTTTGGGGACGCTTCCGAAAGGCCTGTTAAACAACGGGCCGCTACGTCCGTAATAGTCGTTGAACATCTTTACATATTCGGACGAATAGTATCCCACAAAAGCCGACAGTTTCCTTTTGGAGACTGAAACATAAGAACCGTGAATATGATCGGGCATAAAACAGAGAGCCAAGACCTTTACATCATACCGCTTAGCCGCAACACAAATAAGCGTGAACATAACAAGAAAGTCGCTGACAGAATAGAAAAGCAGCGCACCATTGATTGTGTTTTGGTAACAATGGTTGATAATGCCCGGCACAAATGGCCTGGAAGAGTCTTTCATAGTCATACAGCAAAGGTAAAAAACATCCAGTTGAATAACAACGGCACATCTTGAAAAAAGGACGACACTAAGCAGCGCAAAGTTATCTAGCTAAAAATCTGTTTATTACGTGTTTCAGGGTACCTCAAATAACACCGCTCTGATACATACAAATTGCTGACTATTAAGTAGTTAGTTTTGCCCTAGCTACAGCAGTGGGTGTATCGTCCAAAAAAGTTTACTAAAAAGTTAAGCTTTATGGAAGCAAAAAGCCACCAGGCAATGCAGTGAGCCGGCGGCGGGGCTGTTTCGGTATTGAGGTAGGAAGACAGGTTTTTGCTCGCGTGAGAGGAGCGAGCCGACGACGGAGCTGTTTCGGTACTGGGTCAGGAAGATCGGTTTTGCTCACGGGAGGTGGCAACGGGACGGAGCCGTGCGCAGGAAGACCGGTTTTGCACACGGGAGAGGAGCGGGCCGGCGGCGGAGCTGTTCCGGAGCCGTAAGCACCCTCGCTTGTAGAGGGAGGGGCCCGCCGCGCAGCGGTGGGAGGGCGAGGGCCGCCAGGCCCGAGGGCGGAGAAACAGCCCGCCGCCAGCAGCGAAAACCGGCGGATAAACAGTCCTCCGCCGGCAGTAAAAACCAGCGGAGAGGCAGCCCGCCGCCGGCCCAACGTCTGTGACCCCGCTAGCCACAGGGACACCTCCGACGAAAACCGCCTAAAACGTCGGAGACCCTGCCAGCCGACGGGACACCTCCGACATAACAACGTAAGGGCAGTGTGCAGGAAAGCTGGTTTTGCTCGCGGGAGAGGAGCGGGCCGGCGGCGGAGCTGTTTTGGAGCCGTAAGCACCCTCGCTTGTAGAGGGAGGGGCCCGCCGCGCAGCGGTGGGAGGGCGAGGGCCGCCTGCCCGAGGGCGGAGAAACAGCCCGCTGCCGGCGCCACCTGGCTGTCAGAACAGCTTCTCGAGGGTCTTGAGAGGGGCGGAGGGGAAAAACTCCTGAACGTGCGAGATGAGAAGGGCGCGGGACTCCAAGGGGGTACGGGGGACAGATAGGCCTGACCCTTCGCCCAGGCCGGACCCTTCGCCCGGGCCGCCGCCTTCGATTGCACGTACCCAGAAAGGCTGGTCACCGCCTTCACTTTCAAACGAAGCAAACAACCCGTCGGGAGTGGTGTTGGAGGCCCTCTGCCAGCCATTGTAATGCAGGTCCGGGCCACGGTACACCCGCTCGAAATCTCCCGTCACTATCCAGGTACCCGACTGCAGGAACTGCACTATACTGTCCATCACATTCTTCTTGACCGAAGGCGTAAGCAGGGCCTTGTAACGAGCCCCGAGAGCCCGCACCACCGACGGCGTCACAGCCTCGGCACAAAGCAATCGCAGCCGCCCGGTCTCCACCGCACCCTCGCGGCGGATGATGTCCAGAACCGGGCCTGACAGGTATTTGAACAGCTTGTCCGAGCTGCTGACAGCCTTGTACGGTTCACCCAGAGCCATACGGAAACGCGGCAGGCTCCGGCGCCAGTTCATCAGCTCCCGATACCACCGCACGGTAGCAAATGCCGCCTTGCCGCCAAGAAACTTCCCGTAGGCAATATCCCCTTCCCGGACCACATCGATTTTCCAATCCCACGGACCCAGGATCACGCTGTCGGGACCGTCGTCGAACCAGCAGCCGGGGGCGGTCAGCTCCTCGATGGACCAACCGCTCACCGCTCCTTTGAAAAACGGAATCACTCCGAAGCGGCGCACCACCTCGCTCATCTTCCCGGGGGAATCGATGGGGCGCGCGGAGTCCATTTATTTCTGACGGGTGTAAATCTGCACCGGGCAGCCGCTCAGGGGGAAGTTCTCACGCAACTTATTCTCGAGGAAGCGCTTATACGGATCCTTGATGTACTGGGGCAGATTACAGAAGAACGCAAAGGCCGGGAACTTGGTAGGCAGCTGGGTTACGTATTTGATTTTTACGTATTTACCCTTCCACGCAGGAGGCGGGGTCTGCTCTATCAGCGGGAGCATCACCTCGTTCAGGCGGGCGGTGGGAATCTTTTGTGAATAGTTGGCGTACACCTCGGCGGCGGCGCTCAATACGTCCTGGATACGCTGCATCTTGAGCACGGAAGTAAAGATGATGGGCACGTCGTCGAAGGGGGCCAGGCGGCTCTTCAAAGCCACGGTGTACTCCTTGAGCGTATTGGAATCCTTGATAAAGAGGTCCCACTTGTTCACCACCAGCACGCAACCCTTGCGGTTACGCTGTATGAGCGAGAAAATGTTCATATCCTGCGACTCCATACCCGTGGTTGCATCTATCATCATAATGCACACGTCCGAGTGCTCTATGGCACGGATGGAGCGCATAACCGAATAGAATTCAAGGTCTTCGTTGACCTTGGCCTTGCGGCGTATGCCGGCGGTGTCGACCAGCATAAATTCATATCCGAATTTATTGTAGTGCGACTCGATGCTGTCGCGAGTGGTTCCGGCGACGGGCGTAACGATATTGCGCTCAACCCCGAGCAGGGCGTTGGTGAGCGACGATTTGCCCACATTGGGCTTACCCACTATGGTGATACGGGGCAGACCCTCGTAAGGATCGGCCTGGTCGCTCTCCTCGGGGAGGGCGGCCACTACCGCGTCAAGCAGGTCGCCGGTGCCGGAGCCGTTGGCGGCCGAAATGCTGTAAATCTCCCCCAGGCCCAGGGAGTAGAACTGGTAGGCATCGAACATCTTGGCGCCCGAATCGACCTTGTTCACGCACAGCACCACGCTCTTGCGCGAGCGGCGCAGAAGGTCGGCAATCTCGGCGTCGTAGTCGGTGATGCCCGTGGCCGCCTCCACCATAAAGAGCACCACGTCGGCCTCGTCGATGGCAATCTGCACCTGCGAGCGTATGGCGGACTCGAACACATCGTCCGAATTGCTGGTATAGCCTCCGGTATCGACTACCGAAAACTCCCTGCCGCACCATTCGCATCGGCCGTAATGCCTGTCGCGGGTCACGCCGGCGGTGTCATCTACTATTGCCTGCCTGGCACCGACCAGGCGGTTGAAAAGGGTGGACTTGCCTACGTTAGGACGTCCTACGATTGCTACCAGACTCATACAGTTTACATTCTTTACAAGCTTCGGAATCGCCTCCGGAGCAAGGTGAGGAGTAAAGCGCGGCATCCTCTTCTTTATAGCAGCGGATGCCGCGGCGACGCATTTCTTCGTTGGAGCCCACATCGTAGTGCGGGAAGTCCTTCTTGCGGAAGATGATGTTGAAGCACAGCCCCAACACCCCGAGGCCCACAAGGACCACCGCAACTAAGATTGTGGCGCCCATATCAATACACGAACCCGGGGCTGATGGGCTCGTAGTTATACACTTTGTCGATGATGCTGGCAAACACGGGCGCCATCGACACTACACGTATCTTGCTGTCCCCTTCCAGCTCGGGATGAGGAATGGTGTCGGTGATGAACACTTCTTCGAGGGAAGAATTGTGGATACGCTCCAGGGCATTGCCCGACAGGATGCCGTGGGTGGCGCAGCAACGGACGCTGGTGGCGCCTTTTTCCTTCAGCACGTCGGCGGCCTTGCACAGGGTGCCGGCAGTGTCGATCATATCGTCCACGATGATGATATCCCTGCCGTCAACGTCGCCGATAGCCTTGATTTCGGAAACCACATTCGCCCTCTCGCGAGTCTTATGGCAGATGACTACGCCGCACTCCTGCCTCTCTCCGCCGAGGCTCTTGGCGTAAGAATTAGCCCTCTTGGCGCCGCCCATATCGGGAGCCGCAATGGAGAGGTTCTGGAGTTTAAGCGACTGGATGCAAGGGATGAATACCTTGCTGGCATATAAGTGATCCACGGGAATGTCGAAGAAGCCTTGAATCTGGTCGGCGTGCAGGTCGCAGGTCATAATGCGGTCGGCGCCCGCAGCGGTGAGCAGATTGGCGGCAAGTTTGGCTCCGATG
The DNA here is from genome assembly GCA_017651465.1 of Bacteroidales bacterium. Taxonomy (GTDB): domain Bacteria; phylum Bacteroidota; class Bacteroidia; order Bacteroidales; family UBA932; genus Cryptobacteroides. The sequence continues at coordinate 75,678 of JAGCCX010000081.1, read as the reverse complement.
GCTACGCGAGGCTTGTCTTTGCGGTCCTGGCGCGCCCATCCGAAATAAGGAATAACGGCAATCACCTTGTCGGCCGAGGCCCTTTTGGCGGCATCTACGGTGAGGAGCAACTCCATCAGGTTGTCTGCCGGCGGGAAGGTGGACTGCAGGATAAACACGGTAGCGCCACGCACGCTCTCGGCAAAGCAGGGCTGGAATTCCCCGTCGCTGAACGGCGTAACTTGAAGGTCTCCCAAACGGGCGAGGGGCTCGTCCGGGCGGCGGATCTCGTTCAGATGTTCTATTACCTTGCAGGCGAAATCCCTGGAAGCCCTGCAGGCGAAAAGTTCCATTCGATGAGTGTGGATCATAACTATTCGGATCTTTTAAGTATAGAGTCTATGTAGTCGAGTATCTGCTCCCGGCCGTCTCCCCTCGCGGAGCTGCTGCTGAACATAGGCGGCAGCTCTTCCCAGTATTCCGAGAGTATGGCCTTGTCCCGCTCGATCTGGGTCTGCAGGGCCACGGGGCCGAGTTTGTCAGCCTTGGTGAAGATAATGGCGCAGGGAATGCCCCTCTCGCCCAGGGAGGCGAGAAAGTCCACGTCGATGCGGCCTATGTCGTGCCGTGAATCGACCAGCACGAAAAGCAACTGCATCTGGGCCGAATTGAGGATGTAGTCGTCGATGACGGCGCCGATTTCACGGCGCATCTTTTCGGGGAGCTTGGCGTAACCGTAACCGGGCAGGTCAACCAGGTACCAGCTGTCGTTGATGAGGAAATGGTTTACCACCTTGGTCTTGCCGGGCGTGGCGGAGGTGAGAGCCAGCTTGCGGCGGCCGGTCAACATATTGATAAGCGATGATTTACCTACGTTGGAGCGGCCGATGAAAGCGAATTCCGGCAATTGTCTCTTGGGGCCTTGTGCAACCCTCGGGCTGCTTCCTGCGAATATTGCCTCAGAGATTTTCATTGCCGTAAAATTCAGTACAAAGATATACAATTTTTTGCATATCTTCCACATCGCTCCAAATAAGTTGTTCAATGGCGCGCGGAGGCCGCCGGGCGCATACTTTATGCCCTATTCGCCGGCACCGGGCAAGCCCTATCAGGCTGCCGGGTAGCAGATGGTGAAGCAGGCTCCCTGCAGCGAGAAAGAGCGGGAGTAACTGATGGTGGCCCCGCAACGGTCGAGTATGCTGCGGCTAATGGCGAGTCCCAGGCCGGAGCCTCCGCTCTTGGTGGTAAAGTTGGGGGTAAAGAGCTTGTCGATGTTCTCTTCCGACACGCCGGGGCCGTTGTCTTCCACCACTATATCGTAATAACCCTCACGCATCGACTTGCGCAGCGACACATATACCTTGGCTCCTCCCCTGCCTTCGACCGCCTGAACGGCATTGCCGAGCAGGTTCACGAACACCCTGGTAAGCTGGGGCCTGGGCCCCATAACCATAGCGTCGTGAAGGCCCACATAGGTAAACGCCACGTCGTCGCGGTTGTCGAACATAGTAATCTCGTCCTGCAGCAGGGTATCGAGGTTCAGCAGGGTATGCTCCTCGGTATCGAGCTTGGCCAGGGTCGAGAACTCGTTTGACGTCTCGGTAAGCACGTCGATATGGTAGAGCAGGATGCTGCACACGTCGTCGAACTTGTCTTTCCAGGCTGGGTCGCCCTTCTGCTTGAGACGCATCAGGCGCTGAATCTGCAGCTTCATCGGAGTCAGGGGGTTCTTGATCTCGTGGGCCACCTGGCGAGCCATTCCGTGCCAGGCCTTGTCTCGTTCGGCCTGAGCCAGACGGCTGCTGCTCTCGGAAAGCTCGTCCACCATACGGTTGTACGCATCCACCAAAGTGGATATCTCGTCCTTGCGGGAATAGCTGATGTGCTCCAGTCCCTGGCCCGCCTTACGCATTGTCACGCCCATCATACTGAGCGGCATAAACACCCTGTCAAGCACCGCCGACTCGGTGAACCTCGCCACGATGAACAGCAGCAGGAACACCGTCAGAATGGTCATCATATGCATAACAGCATCCCGCTCGAAGTCGTAACTTTCCTCCACGTAAGGGGCGCAGAGCACGGCCGCCATATTGCCGGCGGAGTCCATAAGCGGCATATACATCGAATAGTAGTGCCGCCAGCCCCGCTGCTCTTTGATGATGCAGTAGCGCAGGTTGCGTTCGCTGATGCGCGAGAGGGCCTCGGGGTCGATGCGGAATCCCAGCAGCAGGCGGTCGAGGGCGTCGGGATTGGTGCACATCACGATGTGCCCGTCGGTGCGGTACACGCTGATATCCGACCCGGTATTGTCGCTCACCGACTGGATCATAGAAGCAAATTCGGCCGAACCGGTAATGTCGGCGCCCTCAAGCCCCCTCATACCGTTCTGGGCCAGAAGCTGTATGGCGTTGATACGGTCCGACATAATGGCCTGCTGGTTGGCCTCGTTGCGCCTGTACACGAACACCACGCTCACAAGGGCCATAACCACGAGGGCCCCGATGAGCGAGAGCATAAGTGTCCAGGATATGCGCGAGCGGAAATAAGTGACTCCACGCGACTTCTTGCGCTTCCCCCGCGGTTTGAAGCACCACAGCAACCCGTACATCAACAGGCCGGCGGTAACAATGGCCACCACATAACTGAAAGCTCCGATGCGGCGGCGCGAGATAATCATAGCCTCGTCGTCGGAAATGACGTTCACAAAGTGGGCGTAGGAGTCTCTGTAGTAGTGGCAGGCCCGATGGCGGTACACTTCGGAATACGTCCAGTCGTCCATTCGGGTAGCATAAGGATACTCGCCGCGGAAAGTCCTCAGGTCCCTGCCCTGGTAGCGCGAATAAGAATAGGCCGCCGGCAGGCTCGTGCGCCCGGGAGTAATGAAACCTATCAGGCGCGCATAGCCCTTGCCTGACGGCATAGTCTTCTGCTCTATGCCAACCAGCAGGTGGACCACTCCGCCGTCCGGAGTAAAATAGCTGAACACTCCGTCGTAGCGCGAAGGACCCTCGGCAGTGGGAGAGCCCACGAAGAACGACCCTTCGGCAATGGGGCTGCCGTTCCGGGCAATCTGCTCGAAATGCGGCATAAACTGGGGCAAGGTGTTTCCGGGACGCACCAGCTGGACCGTGATAGAATAGTCCAGCGCCTCCGACGAGAGGTAATTGTCGATTATCCTGTTGCGGATGGCCACCTCGCTGCCTTCCATCAAGGCGAGGGTGCCTATAACGGCGTCTTCGGCAATGGGGCGTTCGACCTTGAGGAGTTGAAGTTCGAGGGTGACGTCCCGGTCAACCGAGAGCTTGCCGGCCCACACTTCCATTCGGTCCTCCTCCTTTTCGAAGCCGAGGAAGGCCATCGTCACCACCATATAAACGGCGCAGATTACCGTGTAGGCAAGCCTCCAGCCCCTGGAGAAAAAGCGCGGCGAGCGGCCCGTAAGCTTGAGAATCACCGGCCGGAGCATCTGGAGCAGCATAGGCACCGCGCACAGCAGCGAGAGGAACGACAGATACACGAACAAGGTATATATCGACAGGCTCGCCAGCTTATACAACTCCAATGTAATACCGGAGTTGGCGACTATACTGCCCAGTGTCATATGCACGTTGAGCAGGATAAGCACCACACATACTATGTCGATTACCGAGGCTGCGGCGATGGCAGCTTTACTGCGGAGCTTGGCCCAAAGGCTCCAGCGTGCAAGATAAAAGCAAACCGTACACAACAGCAGCGCCAGGTTGAGCAAGATTACGGCTCCGAGCGAGAAGAGGAACGATCCGCCGGCGTAGAGCATAGGAGAGAAAAGCCTCACCTCGCTCTGCACGCTGCGTCCCCAGAAATACATAGCCGCAAGGGCGAGCACTATGCCTGCCGATGCAATCACAGCCCTGGTTATGGTCTTCCGCTGGAAAACGAACAGCACTGCAGCACACAGGAAGAACAGCAGCGAGAGCCACAGCAAGGTATCGTTGGCCATCACCACTCCTGTGAGCGAATCGTACAGGATCTTGAACACCGGACGTCCGTAAAGAAGCACGGGACTGCCTCCGCTGTAGGTAAGAGGCCTTACGGAGAAACGCCGGCGCAGATGCAGCCTCTTGTTCACGCCTCCGTACGAACTTTCGTCCTGGGTGTTGCTGATCTGCAGACCTGCTATCGAGCGCTTGCCGTCTATTTCCTTAGCTTTGACTATGTACCATTTAGGGCCGATATTAATGAATTGCGGCTCCTCGCTGACGTAACTTAAGGGCGATCGCAGGTTTACCCGCGGGTTGGTGATGCGCTGCACCACCACGCGCGAACTTATATCATCGTTATACAGGGGGAATTGGCCCCGCCAGCTCTGAAGGGTATCGTCCACATAGGTGTAGATGACCATATCGTCCGGGAGCTTTTGCTGGGGATGGTCGATGAAGTAATCCAGGCGGGCCATCCTGTGCGAGAGGCGCCGCTCCATCTTGCGGGCGGCCGAATCGGTATCGCCCACGGTGCGCGGTGTAGCTACTGCAAAAATCAGCAGCAGCACGCTCAGCAGCAAGAAAACCGGAGATAAATAATCCCGTATGGACCACTTTTTATTCATTGTGATAAGGCTCGCCTTTCAAAATTGTAAAAGCACGGTAGAGTTGCTCTGCAAAAACCGTTCTCACAAGCTGATGTGAGCAGGTCATTTTTGAAAGAGACAGTTTGGCCTGGGCCCTCTCGTACATCGAGGGGCCGAAGCCATAGGCTCCTCCAACCACGAAAACCACATCTTTTCCGGCCTGCAGATACTTGCCCACACGCTCGGCAAACTGCTTCGATGTAAACTCCTCTCCTCTTTCGTCAAGCAGTATAACGGTATCGGCAGGTTTGATGGCCTTCAGCAAGGCCTCTCCCTCCTTTTGCTTGATCTGCTCGGGCCTGAGCGACCCGGCGCCCTTGAGTTCCGGAAGCTCCTTTACGGAAAAAGGCACATAATGCACCAGCCTGGAAGCATACATCTCCAGGCCTTCCGCCACCCAGCGGATATCGGTCTTCCCCATTGTGAGCAAGAGTATTCGCATCAGGTGCAAAAATAACAAACTGGCTTAATATTTGCAAAGAAAAACGGCGGTATGAAACGCTTGGCTATAGTACTCCTCACCCTTGCGCTCGCCGGCCCCGTGGCCCTGGCGCAGAACTATATATTACAAAAAACGTCGCAACCGGCCCCCGCTCCCGCTGCGGAAGGCGGGGACGATGTGTTCGTGCCCATAAGCAAATATATCGCGGCAGGCAACGCCGAGGCCCTTTCGGCCTGGTTTGCAGACAATCTGGAGATAGCCGTCCTGGCAAGAGAGAGCGACGCAAGCCGCGCCCAGGCCCGGCAGATAGTCAAGACCTTTTTCGACAACTTCACTCCACGCAGCTTCAACATCACGCACACGGCCGGCCGTGCCAACATGAAATACGCCCTCGGCACACTCAAGGCCGGCGGCGAGACATTCAACGTCACCATCTTCCTCAGCTGCAAGGAAGACCGTTACCGCATCCAGCAGCTTAAGATCGAGCGGCTATAGGACGTAGTCGCGGACGTTGGCGGCGGAGATTTCCGGGTCGCCAAGGATGAGAAGGCGCTCCACCACGTTGCGCAGTTCCCTGATATTGCCTTTCCAGCTGCGCTCCTGCAACATCTTTACGGCCTGGGGGCTGAAAGTTTTGCGGGGCATGGCGGTCTCGGTGCAGATGCGCTCCACGAAATAATCAACCAGCAGGGGTACGTCTTCCTTGCACTCGTCGAGGCTCGGGACCTGATTACGATGACGCTCAGGCGGTGATAGAGGTCCTCCCGGAAAGTACCCTTTTCAATCTCGGCGCGAAGGTCCTTGTTGGTGGCCGCAATAACCCGCACATCCACTTTGATGTCAGTGTCGCTGCCCACGCGGGAGAGTTTGTTCTCCTGCAGCACGCGAAGCACCTTGGCCTGCGCAGCTAGCGACATATCGCCAATCTCGTCCAGGAAGAGAGTGCCTCCGTCCGCCTGCTCGAACTTGCCCTTGTGCTGCTTGATGGCAGAAGTGAACGAGCCTTTTTCGTGACCGAAGAGTTCGCTCTCGATGAGTTCCGAAGGGATGGCGGCGCAGTTGACCTCGATGTATGGCTGGGAGGCCCTGTCGCTGAGGGCGTGCAAGCCTCTGGCTACCAACTCCTTGCCCGAGCCGTTGCCACCTGTGATGAGCACGCGTGCGGGCGTGGGCGCAACCTTTTCTATCATCTCGCGCACGTGACAGATGGCCTCGCTCTCGCCCACCATGCGCTCGCCTCCGTAAACCTTCTTTTTGAGGCTCTTGTTCTGGCTGACGAGCTTGGTTTTGTCGGTGGCGTTCTTGATGGTGATGAGTATGCGGTTAAGGTCGAGGGGCTTCTGGATAAAGTCGAATGCGCCCTTCTTGATGCACTCCACGGCAGTCTCTATGTCACCGTGACCGGAAATCATGACCACGGCGCTCTCGGTGCCCTCGGCGGCGAGTTTTTCAAGCACCTCAACCCCGTCGAGACCCGGCATCTTGATGTCGCAGAAAATTATGTCGTAGTGACCTTTGAGAGCCTTCTCCAGGCCTTCGGTGCCGTTCTCTGCCGTTTCTACTATATAACCCTCGTCGGAAAGAATCTCTCCGAGGGAGTTGCGGATGCTCCGCTCGTCATCAATTATCAGAATCTTCATACGGCAAATATCGTTATTTTTTTCTACATTTGTGCTGATATGACTATTCCTGATATTATTATTGCTATAGACGGCTACTCTTCCACAGGCAAGAGCAGCTTCGCCAAGAAAATCGCCCGCAAATTCAACTTCCTCTACCTCGACTCCGGCGCCCTTTACAGGGGTGTGACGCTGTTCGCACAGGAAGAAGGTTTCATCAACCGGCTGGCAGAAATTAACCGCGCGCTTAAAGACGCTCTGGCACAGCTTGATCTGCACTTCGGAGCGGAAGGCAAGCTCTATATGGGGCCCCGCTGCATAGAGCAGCAAATACGCTCGATGGAGGTCAGCGCTCAGGTAAGTCCCATTGCCGCAGTGCCTTACGTAAGGGCTTGGGTGGACGAAAAGCTGCGCGAATTCGGCAAGAAGGGCCGCATAGTAATGGACGGGCGCGACATAGGCACCGCCGTATTCCCCAATGCCCAGCTCAAGATTTTTATGACGGCAAGCGAGCAGGTAAGGGCCCAGAGGCGCTACGACGAGCTGGTGGCAAAGGGCGAGAATCCGCTGCTGGAAGAGGTGGTCAAGAACCTGCGAGAGAGGGATTATATCGACTCACACCGCGAAACGAATCCGCTGCGCCGGGCCGAAGATGCCTTCGAGCTTGACAACTCCGAAATGACCTTCGAGGAAGAGCTTGCGTGGGTGCAGGGCCTCATCCAGGGCAAGTTCGGCATCCTATGATAAAAGTAGGGATAGACCCGCATTCCGGTTTTTGCGGCGGAGTTATCCGCGCCATCAGCACGGCCGAGGATTTCCTGGGCCGCGGCGGGGGTGAGTTATGGTCGCTGGGCGAGATAGTCCACAACGAGGCCGAACTCTCCCGCTTGCAAAACCTTGGGCTGCTAATCACTTCCCACAGCCATCTTGACGCCCTTTTCAAAGGTGCCACGGTACTCATCCGGGCACACGGAGAGCCTCCCTCAACCTACGACAGCCTCAAAGAACTGGGGCTGAACGTCATTGACTGCACCTGCCCCGTGGTGCTGCGCCTCCAGGACAAGGTGGCGGCCGCGGCCGAGCACTCCCAAGTGCTGATTTACGGCAAGATAGGCCATCCCGAGGTACTGGCCCTGGTGGGCCGCACCGGCGGCAGGGCCCTGGTGGTCGAGAGCCCCGAGGCGCTGGACGCCCTCATAGAAAAAGGAGCTGTGGATACCGGCAGGAGTCTCGAGCTCTTCTCCCAAACCACCATGAGTCCGGGAAGCTACCGCATCGTAGAAGAGAAGCTGCGGGCCTTCGCAGGCGGGCGGCTTACGGTGCATCACAGCATCTGCGCCCAGGTCGCGGGCAGGCACAAAGAGCTCGCCGAGTTTGCTGCGGGGCACGACGTAATAGTATTTGTATCCGGCAGCTCCAGCTCCAACGGCAAGGTACTCTTCCAGTGGTGCCGCAGCATCAACCCCCGCACACATCTCATCGGAGGGCCCGGGGAGCTCAACCCCGAATGGTTTGACGGAGCCCTTTCCGCAGGCGTGTGCGGAGCCACTTCCACCCCCAAATGGCTGCTCGAGAGGGTGGCCGAGGGAATCAAAAATTTGCATTAATTCAGGCGATTAAGTATATTCGCAAGATTGTTTGATAATCTTTAACTTATATCAATATGGCAACAACAGCAGATTTCAAGAACGGTCTTTACCTTAAATTCAACGACAAACCCTGTATGATTGTTTGGTTCCAGCACGTCAAGCCGGGCAAGGGCCCCGCTTTCGTCAAGACCAAACTCCGCAACCTCGAGAACGGGCGCATCCTGGAGAACACCTTCACCGCAGGCGCCAAGATCGAGACCATAGAGGTGGAGAGGCGCCCCTACCAGTTCCTCTACGCCGAGGAAGACGGTTTCAACTTCATGCACGAAGAGACCTACGAGCAGATCCTTCTCCCCAAGGACGTGGTTGAGAACTCCGACCTTATGAAAGAAGGCCAGCACGTGGAGATGATGTTCGTGGTGGGCGAGGAGAAATGCCTCACCTGCGAGCTTCCCACCTACGTAACCCTGGAAGTGACCTACAGCGAGCCCGCAGTTAAGGGTAACACCGCTTCCACTTCCGCACTCAAAGAGGTCACTCTGGAGACCGGCGCCAAGATTATGGTCCCCCTCTTCATCGAAACCGGGGATATGATTACCGTCAACACCACCGACCGTTCCTACGGCCAGAGAGTCTAAGCTTATGCGCAAGGTTTTGTTGGCACTTGCCCTGACGGCGGTTAGCGTAGCCGCCCTCGGCCAGAATAAACTTTCCGACAAAGAGCTCTACAACGTCATCTGGGCAATGAGCCAGATGTATCCCGAGGGCTTTACTCTTGACATCAACACTCTCAAGCAGCCCACAGAGGGCCTTATGGTATCGTACGCCGCCACCCAGAACAGCTTCGACAAGAAGAGCATAGCTGCGGTGGTCAAGCACGCCCGCGCACACAACGGCCTGGTGGGCGGATGGTACAATCCCGAGAACGGCAAGTACTATTTCGACTCCACCCGCTGCTTCCCCGAAGACAGCCTCGCCGCAGCTGTGGCGTTTGCCCGCGAGAACGGCCAGCACACAGTGTACGACGTAGCCAAGGGCATCAACGTCAAGTCCAATTATGAGCAAAGGGACTGCCGCATCATATTCGACTGCGATATGGGATCATCGACGGACGACCTGTTCGCCCTTATGCTCCTCTACCGCTATATGGATATGAAGCGCTGCAACCTGCTTGGAGTCATCGTGGACCGTATGGGTGCCGCGAACGCCGACGCAGTGGACATTATGAACAACTTCTACGGATATCCCGATATCCCCGTGGGCCTCGAGAGGGCAGGTATCAAAGATCCTATGGTGTTCATCCCCTACCACAACGTTGCCTACGCCCGCACCGAAGATTCGGATCCTATGTTCAAGCAGACCTACAAGAGCAAGGACGAGTATCCCGAGGGCTACAAGCTTTACCGCAAGCTCCTCTCCGAGCAGCCCGACCACAGCGTTACCATCGCTTCCGTGGGCTTCGTCACTTCCCTCGCCCGCCTGCTGCAGTCGGGTCCGGACGAGTATTCGCCTCTCAACGGAGTCGAACTCGTGCGCGCCAAGGTCAAGGACATCTATACGATGGGCGGAGTGTTCGGCCAGGCAGTGGAGCCCGATTACAACTTCACCCAGGCTATCGATTTTTCGCTCAAGTTCTTCGAGCTCTGGCCCAAGGAGATAGACATAGTGTTCTCGCCCGGCGAGGTGGGCGATCCGCTCAACTACAAGCCCGAGCTGGTGATTTCCGATATGAACTGGACCGACATCCATCCCATTAAGTGGGTTTACCAGAACGTCCAGTGCGATACCGGCCAGAAGATGTGGGATCCCCTTGCCGTTATCAATGCGGTGGAGGGCGACGAGCTTTACACCCTTTCGGAGCGCGGATGGGTAACCCTGACTCCCAAGGGAGAGACCCTCTTCACTCCCGACCCCGCAGGCAACGCCCGCTATCAGTTCCCCGGCGACGAGGAGTGGTGCGATACGGTGCTGAAGTATTTACGCTTAATGGCTATCCAGCATTAAAATGAAAAGATTCTTCCTTACTGCCGCCGCTCTAATGCTGGCGGCAGTTGCTTTTGCACAAAACAACGGGTTCGTGTCCGTACCCCTGAGCACCGACTCGTTCTCCAACAGGCACATCACCGCCTTCGAAAAGGCAAACTATCAGGGAATGGACTGCTACAAGAATTATGTAGTGAGCCTCCAGCACACCGGAATTGCCACCGTGTGGAAATACGACGGCAAGGACGGCCTTGCCAAGCTCGGCGGCTTCAAGCTGGCCACCCACGACCCGGTGAATCACTCCAATGTGTGCTCGTTCGGAGTCGAGAAGGCAGCGCCCCGCGACCCTATGCCCGTTATCTACGTGAGCCAGTGCCACAAACAGCCCTACAAGGGCCGCAAGGACGTGCTGTTCGTTGAGCGCATCCTGCCCGGCTTCCAAGGTTCCGATCTGGTGCAGACCATCCACTTTGACGACGTTGACCAGCTCTACGGCTACGCCCTCCAGTGGGTGGTGGACCGCCGGCACAAAGTCCTCTACGGCTTTGGCAACACCACCAAAGACAAAGACGTGGAGGGCAACCGCCACCGTGTCATCAAGTTCCGCCTTCCTAGGCTGAGCGAGGGGGACGTGGTGTTTACGAAAGACGACATCATTGACACCTATGTGGTTGAAGATCACGGTCTTGCTTACGCCACCATAGGCCAGGGCCTGTGCATCTGGAAAGACAAGCTTATGATGCCCACCGGACTTGGCACTCCCGAGTATCCCAGCTACCTGTTTGTGTGGGACCTCAAGAACAAGCGCCCCGTGGAAGTGCTGGATATGAGCATTGGCACTACCGGCGAGCTGGAAGACCTTGCGCACTTCAAGTGCAGGCGCTTCCTGGTCCAGGGGCAGGACGGACTCTTTGAAATGAAGTACAAGAAATGAAACGTTTTCTTTACCTCCTGGCAATACTGCTGATCCTGCCGGCAGTGCGCGTCAACGGGGGCGTAGTCGTTACCGACAGCCTCCGCAGCGAAGTCCTGGGCGCACAGGTCAAGTTCAACGTCTATCTTCCCGACGGCTTCAAGAATTCGGATCGCAAGTACCCCGTGGTGTATCTTCTTCACGGACTGTACGGCACCTACACCAACTGGGAGGAAGGGATGAAGATGAAAGGCGTGGCCGACGAACTCATAGCTTCCGGAGAGGCGGTACCTATGGTTATCATTATGCCCAACGCCGGTCATCCTGACGTACACCACGTGCAGAACGGCTACTTCAATATGCCCGGATGGAACTACGAAGATTTCTTCTTCAAGGAGCTCATTCCGGCCGTGGAAGCAAAGTACAGGTGCATCGGAGACAAGGGGCACCGCGCCGTAATGGGCCTCTCGATGGGAGGCGGCGGAAGCACCGTTTACGCGCAGAGGCACCCCGATATGTTCTCAAGCTGCTATGCTATGAGCGCCTGGCTCGACAACAAGCAGAACAACGTGGGACGTGCCGACAACGGCGGAGACAAGCTGGATATCGTCTGCCAGTCGGTGTGCGACCATTCGGCTCTCGACTTTATCGACAATGCTTCCGAGGCCACCCTGGCGAGCCTGCGCACCGTCAAATGGTTTATCGACTGCGGCGACGACGACTTCCTTCTGGAACTCAACGAAGACTTCCACCGGAAAATGAAGGCCGCCCGCATAAAGAGCGAATTCCGCGTACGCGACGGAGGCCACACGCAGGAATACTGGCACCAGGCCTTGCGCTTGGCGCTACCTTTTGCGTCTCGATGTTTTGACCGTTAGATAAATTAAAAATCCGGCCCCGCGGAGGGCCGGATTTTTATTACCGGATGTCGGCTTCGAACATAATCTTCTGCCCGTCCACAAGCCTCTCGCAGGCAATTGACAGCTGTGGTGAAGCGGAAACGGACCGGTTGGGAATCTCCACCCAGACCGATTCTCCGGGGAGCAGAGCCTTTAGATTGTAGCTCCCACGCACGCCGTCAACTTCGACATAGGCGTCGTGATAGATGGGGGCCACGCCCGAGTTTTCAATCTCCACTGCCGCTCCCTTGCCCTGCAGCACGCGGAAATCTTTTATCCTGAAGCTGTATCCCATAGAGCGCGAAGCCTCGGCGATACGCTCCCAGCTCTGGTATCTGGGCTGGTCGTTGCCGATGATGAAGGTCATATGGTAGCGTGCCACCTCGCTTTCGAATGTGCGGCCGTACATACCCTCTTTGTCAATGCAATGCTTCTGGTCGTAGTCAGTATAATAGCTGAATTCGCCCCCGAAAGGCGAAGTCTTGTAGCGCTCCTCGCCAAAGAAGAGCCAGCTGCGGCGGTTATATCCGTCGTGGTCTTCGCACATAAAAGAATCGTCGAAGTTGCCGAAGGGAATGTCAAGCAGTGAGGGATCCTGGCGGAAGGGGCCGTATTTACTGTCGGCGGCATCGATGGATATCATCCACGGCGTGTGTATGAACCACTTTTGCATACCCCTGAAGAACTCCGCCTGGAACTCCATCGAGGGGAAGGTCTTGCCCTTGATAAACGGCCCCTCGTAGATATGATACTCTGCCCAAAGACCGAAACCGGTCTCCAGAAATGCCAGGCGGGGGTCTTTATCGAATTTCTCGGCAAAGCGGCGGTAGAAATCTAAATGGAAGCGCTGCAGCTCGGCGTTACGCCAATCGGGAAAATAGGTCATACGTCCCTCGCTCCTTCCGCTGGTCTCCTCGTAATCGGGAAGGGCCTTGATGTAGTCGGGCACGGTACACTGCTTGCCTACATACACATAGTAGAACCGCAGCACGGTCTGATGCCCTCTGGAGGCAGCCTGCGAGAGCAGCTTCTCAACCGGCGACCAGTCGTACTCGTCTTTGTTCTTGCAGATATCGTTGTAGCGCATATACGAATACTCCAAGGCATAGCTCTCATTGTGGCTGCCGGCGCTGTCGGACCAGATAACAATTCCAGTCATAGGCTGGACTCCCCGGATCTCCGACTGCAGGGGGACCCTGGTATAATCCGAATAGTCTCCGGGGAGGTTGTTCTGCCCCGGATCGTTTATGCAAGAGACCATCAGTCCCAGGCACAATAATTCCAATAATCTGTGCATTATTGCAGAGAGGGATTACTTTGTCTTGATTATGACAGCACCTTTGTACGTGCTCGAGCCAAGGATGGAGGCGTTGGATGCGTCAAGCACTGATATAAGCTTGACATCCTTGAGCGCCACGCCCTTTAAGGAAGATGCCTTCTCGTCGTTAATCATAATCAAAGTCTTGCCGTTCCGGTCATAATCCGGAACATTAGCCTTGAGGAAGGCCTCCACGTCGTTGTTGTAGCGTACTACATCGTCATTCGTAGGCTGGTAGCCCTTGGTCGAGGTAATCTTCCGGGAGGTGTCGCTCCCCGTCTGGGCGGTATTGGCGCTGCCGCTATTGTTTTGCGAACTTTGAAAGGCGGCAGAGCAGCCAGTCAGCATCAGCGCGGAAAGAAATAAGAGTAATGTTCTCATAACCAACTGTCTTTTTCTGTCAAATATACAAAAAAAATACCACGAGCCGCAAAACTCGTGGATTTCGGTAGCGGGGGTGGGGCATGATCCCACGACCTAATTACAAATATATCAACGACGCAAATTCACAGCTGGAGGTATATAGGATGGTGTTTTTCCGCCGAGGATAACCGCCGAAAAAGTGTGACCATATATGTGCCAAAGAACTATAGGTCGCAAATAAGTTCAAAACCAGCGACCAACAACAAAGATAAGTGTTTCCGCCGAAGATTACAACCGCCGAATAATAGTGCCGCTGCAATACTTCTCTTAAACACCCACATTGTTCTTGCTTTACCTAATCTGCATAATCCGAAGCCACGGCTAATGTTGCCATGACAATCAGTGTTGCAATTACAATAACCTATTTCTTGTGGGATGGTTATTTATTGTCCTTGGAATAAATCAGTGTCTGTTGTCTCACATATTTGATAAGGCGGCATAGTCGACTTAATTGTACCTAGAAGCTCTCCGTCTTCGCGATAGTACATACAATTCCTAGCATAATGAGGTTCCGGGTTTTCAGGGGTCCCATAGTTTTTGTGCATACAGCAAAAGATTGGATCTAATCCCAATCCTGTCATAAAACCATCTCTGTGGTACTTGCAGAACTGACACGTTTTAACCTGTATCCCCTTCTGTTGAGCCAAAAGGTATCCGTAATCATATGATGATGGCCGAGCAAGAATGTCACTCTCTATGCACACCTCGAATATTGCTTTCTCATTGTCTTTTCTTCTAGAATCGCTGCAAGTTCTAATATCGTCTACGTTATTAACGAATGCCTTGCCACTCTTGAACAAATAAAACTTGGATATGTGTCTTTCATTCAGAGGCTCTGTTTCGGACATATTTCGTTTAAACCCATAGAAGGCTATATTTCCCGAATCGTGTTTCCGTCTATCTAATGAGTAATCATTTTCTCTAGACTCAGTTATTGGACCAACAAGAATTCTATTTAGGATTTCTTCTGATGTAATGCCAATCTCAATAATTCTTTTGCCGGATCTCTTTTTCTCGTCAGTGCTTTCATGAGTCACATTTATTTCAAGCAAAACTGGTGGCCTGTTTGGGGCATCAGACTTTGTCAGCAATAAATCGGCCACGAAACCATCTATTGGCTTTTCTTCTTCGCACGTATCATAATGCCTTCTAAGGTCTATGTCCTTCAAGACCTTTTTGTGGCATGAATCCTCATAATAAAAAGGACAACTGTCCTTGTCCGAGCATTTTAATTCACGGTAATACTGAACGCAAAACTCGCTACTGGTATCGAACTTTTGTTTGAACTTTAGCTTTGCTAATTTGTGAAGATAAGTTTCACTACTACAGTGCTCAGAATCTCCTTTATGTGCAAAATGCTTGGCTCGCTCTTGTCCCAACCTGGGAATCATTTCTGCGCCACAGGCAATGCAAGTATAGGAATGAGAGCGCCTTTCCTCTACTTTTAACGTGTCAATATCAACGACTTTGCCGTTTTCGTCAAAGGCGCTGTGGTATAGTATCCCGTCCATATCAACGCTAAACTACTTGATTGGGAACAAGGTCTATGTGAGCACCAAGGACAAAAGCAATTCTGGATAGGATATCAAGCCCAACGGAATACTTTCCCTGTTCGATACGACTTAGATTAGCTGCATCAATGCCGGCAAGTAAAGCTAAGTCCCTCGCTTCCATCCCTTTCCCTTGTCTTAATTGGCGGATTTGCCCACCAATCCGAACTCTTTCCCTATGTCTGTTACCAGCGCTCATACCCATAAAAGGAACGCCGAGAAGATTTAATTCGCGCCAGATAGAGTTTGACATCATTTCTTTATCATCGCAGAAATGCTTGTCAAACGCCATTTCAAACAGGTGTAGATAATAGAGCCTGGTTTCTTCGCTTTCGTACCGGGCAACATTGCTGATAAACTGAAACAGTTCACCATCTTGAGCCTGTACCTCAACAGTACGGTCATCTAGAATCTGAGCCTTTGATTTGTACTCAGTCTCAAGGAATTTCTTTAATTGTTTATCCATAATCGTATTATTTAATCGGCCGTTTTTTTACGTGGTGTCGCCACAGTTAAACTAAATAACGCTCCAAATATATAAATAATATTTTGAATTGGCGAATTTGCCAAGTGATTATTTCTTGTATTAATATGCTCAACATATTTTAAATGCCATTTTGTTTATAATCGAATCACTCTGTGGCAAACGACAAATAGATTAATTTTTGATTATTCCCATGAAATGGATTATCTTTAGAGGTCTAAATTGAATGATTTATGGCATATAGGCATCACTCTCTGTTCACTGCAACCAATATTCGTCGAACAACCTCTTCGTTATCGGCTTCAATTAACCGATATATTAGAGAGCAAGAGAAGCAAGAGGCCCTTAATGATGCATTACGTGGATACTCTAGATTACAAGCGCAAAATGATGTTTTCACAAAAATTCATGAGGAAATTGAGGAATTGAGATCTGTCGAGAACGCCAAACACGATTATGATAATTTAGTGCTTGATAAGTATTCACGGGCTCATTTTAATACACCTAAGCCTAGTATTGAATCCGCTAAAATCAGATTAGAAAAGGAAGCCCGCAAGTCTATTCATTCTATCCTTTTTTGGAAGAATAAAGCAAACAGAGAGCAGTACATTACAGAACACATTACAGAACGTTTAGCCGATTATATCGAGCAATGGGAAGCAGATAAAGATTCTTTTGAAAGAGAGCAAGATAAGGCAGAACTCGCATATAATGAAGCTTCTCAAGCCAGGTATAATAAGACAAAAAAGGCCCTGGAAGATTTCCTTATACCATCAGATAATACAATACTCAACAAGGCCGATAGTTTGTTATCTAAATTAGAATTGCCTTTTGATATTTCAACCAAGTTAAGTTTCGACAAAGGGAATGGTAATATATTGTTTGATATCGAATTCCCTAACAAAGACTTTATTCCACCTCAAAAGGGATCTTTACTTAAAAGCGGCAAGTTATCTATTAAAGATAAAACTATCAAAGAGCGGAATTACGATTATGTTTTAGCCATTTGTGGGGCTGCTTTCAAAATTGCATCACAGGCATTTAATATTTCCGCGCGCATCAATTATGTGTCAGTTTTCGGGAGGACTTCCAGGATGGATGATAAAACGGCTACTTTTAGAAACGATTATTTGTATGCAGTGGTTTTTGATCGCGACACTTTTGCTCAAGTTATGTTTAATTTTGATGTCGCTCCCCATGAAAAGTTTTCTTCTTTCCCCCATAAGATATCACTCTCTCCTCAGTATTTTTTTAAAACCATATCTCCAGATAGTCTTGATAACGCAACATATTCTTCCTCTGTAGATAAAGGCAGTATTTCGCGTTCTATTAATATTCCCGGATTGGGTAAATCTATTAATCTTTCGATATCATCGAATCTTCCTAATGATAAGTCAAATCCGTATCGTGCTTTTAGCGCAAATGATGGGTCTGGTTTTGATTATCTTGGCTATCATGATTGGCAAGCAATCGATCCGTCTAGTATTGTATTAGAGAATGGCGATTTTTTGCCCGAATGGAAGCATATGTATATCTATTCCAAGAGTGATATCATTAGGGCCACTAAACTAATTCAAGATGCTTATCTTAAACTTAGAAATGACTTCATAAATGGAACGTTTTATGATTTATCAGATGAAGGAAAAACAAATTACGGTTTTACACTCTTCTTTGATTTGTTTTCAGCTTATGCCGCAGGGAAATCCGATATAAATAAACTATGTCAGGAGCTCGACATACTTTCAATAATCTGCGGAAAGACTGAACGTTACATTAAATCTACGTTTGAGCGTTGCTTTGAGGAGGTCTCCAAACCACAAGAAGATAAGCTCTTCGCATCTTCTTACTTCAATTTCTGATAATATATCTACTAGGGATTACGTTGTTTTGTTTTTATTCGTCCTTCCTTTCAATAGAGTTATCATTCTTCGCATTTCGAAGTTCCTCTAGGTAGCTGGCCGTTATTACTCCTGATGGCAGTGCTATTACTGCCACGCCAAAAAGAGATGAGAGCATACTAACAAAACGGCCAATATCTGTAACAGGAATCATATCTCCATAGCCCACTGTTGTCAAAGTAACTGTTGCCCAATATAAAGCGTCAAAGAAGTCCTCAAAAGTAGCATTACCTGTAAGCGGGTTAATGTGTGGCTCTGCATTAAACATAATTAACGCAGTAAGAAACACATAGAAAACAGCTATCCCTAAGACTGTTAAGAGAACGCCCTTTTCTTTGTTAATCACCTTTCCAAGAACCTGAATCTTATTAGAATAGCGGATAAACTTAAACAGTCGCAAGATTCTCAAAAGACGCGTTATTCGGAAAATTTTGAATCCTCTTCCTAGTACGCTCAACGCCGGCAAAATAGACAGCATGTCAATAATTGCCCAAACTGTTATAGGATAGAGCACAAAAGACCATTTACCTTTGTTCAATCTATAATCTGCTGTTATCCAACGAAGCAAATAGTCAATAATGAATATACCTACAGTAACCTGTTCAATAATTCGAAAGGCGTCATTCTCTTCAACGAACATTAACGGAATAATGCTTATTGAAATTGCAATAAGCATAAAGATGTCATACGCAAGACTTATTTTGTTGCCATCTCGTGCTTGTTCAATTATTTCAAACAGTTTCTTTCTCATTATTGCTATTCTATGATTATTAAGATTCGAACAGTTTTTCTAAATCGTAGATACTAGAAACTAGAACTACTCTAGGCCTATTATCCTCTTGGGGGCCTATAATACCCATAGTCTCTAGTTGGCCAATAATAAATGACGCCTTTGCGAATCCCATCCCTAGGCGTGTCTGCAAGAATGGCACCGATGCTTTCTGACAAGTCACAACAAGTTCTGCTGCTTCACGTAGTCTGTTTTGATTTGTTCGTAGAGCATCAGGTCTATCGTTATTCTTCTCATTTTTATTCTCTCCATGGGAGTATCGCTCATCTCTTTTTGTTACGTCAACAAACTGGTTGTTTCCCGGTATTACTTCTCCTGCAGGAGCAAGGTCAAGCGGATCAATTGGCTGGATGTTGAGCCGTGCACCCAACTCTATTGTGTGCGGGAAAAACACCAACGACTCATATGGCTGGAATGATTTCGGCCTAATCACCCAGTTGAATGTATCACGGTCAAAGACTATGGAATAAAGTGTGGACTCCTCGAATGTGGCGGTCTGTGGATTCAACGCCTTAGAATAGGCCGAGATGAACACATTATCCACTTTACCGGTTAGATTGAAGCATTGGGCTGCCAATACATATGCGAGGCTGCAGATACAGTCCACATAGTCTTTATTGATCTCTGTGCGAGTCTTTGGTTTGAGGGAGGAACCTCTGGAATGGAAAACAAGTTTTTCTTCAGGGATTATTCTTTCTGAAGGTGCCTCAAAACTGATATTGACCAGTTTGTGAGCCAAATCGACCTGATAGAAAGCGTTGAAATCGGCCGGGAAATGAGGATTCAGTCGCTGAAACAGTTCCTCAACTTCCTCCTGTGTTGAATACAGAAACAGTTCGTTTGCCTTATGTGCTTTGTCATACTTGTCTATTACTTCCTGCGCTTTCTCTTTCTTCTTCGCCTCCTCCGCATTGTGCCTATTCTCGTTTTCGTCCTCGACCTTTTCAAAGGCTTCCTTATCGGCAATCCATTTCTTCTGCTCGGCATCAAGTCTGGTGCCACGTCTTTCAATTATGTACATCTGACGCTTTTTATCAACGCTTCCGAATAGCATCACTCGGATGGCTTTTTTCGCCTCCTCTACCAATAAGGCATCAACAGACTCCTGTGTTGGCTCGGGAGTTTGGAAGGACGCCCTGACATATGGGACCGACTCATAGGCTTGTGGTTTCACGAGCTGGGCATCTTCGCGTTCAACTTCCAACGCAGTCCGGACGGATTTCCCTACGTAGCCGTAGAAATTGTACTGAGCGAACTCTTGGGGTGCATCCATAAGGACAGGGTCAAACGGCCTGGTAATCTTGTGCAACGTCCATTTCCCGGTTCCGTGCAACTTGTCGCCGAAGAAGTCCAGCGAAGATGGTTGTATGACATAGGGAGGCTTATACATAGGCTTCTATTATTTCTTCTTAAGGTGCATCTGCGCCAGAAGGTATATCAGATACCCGGCAACAATAACATCGACAATATTCCAGATTATCCGGCCCAATGACAGCGGAAGGAAAGGCTGGAACAGCAGAGCGAGGACAATGAACAGAATCTTCCTATCCGTGCTCTTTGCTTTGTATTGAAGGTAGGCAGAATAGGCAAACCCGGCAAAAGCCAGAAATCTCACTATCTGATAGAATCCATACGGCATTTTCGCGAGACAAAGGAGTAGCAGAAACGCCAATGCCACGAAGATGATCGATTGTATGGAAGTGTCTTTCTTCGTCATGATCCGTTACCTCCAATCATCAAGGTTCAACTGCTCCTCAACGGTTTCCTCTATCTTATCATTTAGGCGCGAAAAGAGGTCTATGCCAAGTATCTTCTCCAACTCATTGACGGACATAGCGAATTCATTCACAGGCCGCCCTGTGTACTGATTCGGCATAACATAGGCAATTGAATGGAATCCGGCATCGTCCTTATAAAGGAAGGCCTTGAAGAAATAGTCGGGAATGGCCACTTGGTTCTTCCCCAGCCTACCATATTCGTTGGTGGTCACTATCGGTCCGCAAACAATGTAAACAGATCCTTTCTTTCGTGCGATGGAACGAGCCTTGTCCTCAAGTTTCTGCCAGTCCTTCTCATTGAAATCGTGATTCTGCGGGCAAACGTTGGTAAAGAAGAAACTCTCGAACATGGCCTGTTCGCTCCATTTCATATCGGCACAAGGGGCCAGATGACCTTTATCCCAGCCTGTGCGTGAATAGTCGCTTCTATCCGGCTGTTTGCCTCGATAATCAGGATCGGGCTGGAATGGAGAATTACTGGGACGCCTTACTGTTCCTTGTAACTCTTCTGCCGTCAATTCATACGCCACCCAGTTGGGAATCATCAGGGTGGAGTTGAATGAAGATGTGTAGCCAGTATGTAACGTGATTACCTCACTCTGCCTTACAGCCGGCAACTCGAGCAGGCTGGCTCCAGTTGGTCGCTGCTGTCTTCCCGGATTCCCATTGGGGCGCGCCGGGATGCAGCTTACAGCGAACACAACGCTCAGCAGAAGGTATGTGAGATGCCTACTACTCATCTATAATACCAGGCTTAGGGATAATCTGGATAAGGAAGCGCTGGTTATCTTCATTCCTGGGAGCTCTAGGCTTTCCTTCCATATAGCCTGCGCCGGCAATAACCACCTCGCACGGAAGATTATAGAACTGAAGCGTGGTTTCTCTTTGGTTAGGAAACCAAAACTTGAACAGAGATAGCGCCCTATCGTAGCTGAGTTGGTTATTCAGGGCATAATTATCCTTTGATGCCTGTCCCTCAATAATCAACAGGTATGATGCACTCTTATCTTTGGCGATTAGGTCATCGAGGAAAGATTTGATGGTATCCCTAACCGCAAGCAGTTCCGCTTGAGTGGCCTGGTCGAGGTCGTTGATATTAGCACTTCCTTTCTGGAATTTTACCTCAGTCTTCAAGATATGCTTCTTGTAACCAGGATCGTATAAAAAATAGGTGGAGTCAATACTTTGAACGGCCGTACGTATCTCGTTGATTTTCTGAAGCTCAGCTTCCGTTGCTTCCTTATCTTTCCCAATCTGTACGACCTCACGATGCAGCAAAGCAATGGCCAGGACAAACAAAGTTAACATGATGAAGAACAGACTCGTCATCATGTCAGAATAGCTTGTCCAGAAAAAGGATTCTCTTTTCTTCTTGGCCATTTTATCCAAGGAACTTTATCAGTAAAGGATAAACGATTGAGAAAAGTCCGGCAGCTATGAGAACGCCGCAAGTAGTAAATGCCAGCCAACGTGGTACTGGCAGATTAACCTTGACTTTAACATCCTGAGGCTGTTGAGGATTGTCGAACAAGGTGGCTTCCCGTACCGCCGGGCTTGCGACTGCGGGACGCTTTGAAACAATCTCTATCAGACGGTTGAGGGCCGATTCAATCCGATCTAATCTTCCAATTTGAGTGTCAAGTCTAGCTATCTCTGCATCAGCCTTATCAATAAACTCTTCGGACTTAAGCATCTTATCCAATTGGCCCTGAATGGTTTCAAGACGTTTAAACTGCTCAAGATATAGAGAAGATTCGGAAAGTTTCTGCTCAAGTAACCTCTGTTGTTCCGCTACTGCATTTTGGAAGTCCAGATACACCTTATTGAGGTGCGTCTGAAGATTTCCTACATGTTCAGTGGAGGAAGTTTGAAGGCCATCAAGAGAATTCCTAAGGTTCAGGTCAATCTTACCAACCGTCTCAGAAAGAAGGGCCTTGCGGGCAGAAATCTGCTCAATCTCGCTCTGGAAGAACTGGCCCATCCGCTCGATGGCCTTTGTTCTTTCATCAGCCGTATCCAACTTATTAGCCAAGGCGACTACACTGGCCAGGTACTGCGACGAGCCTTTCAAGAACTCATTGAGATCGTTAATCTTGTCTGTGGCGCCCCCTAACGCGGCAAAAGCCATTTGAGCTTTTGCAATGTCCAGTTTATTGAGTTCTTTTGCATATTCCGTTTGGCCAGCATATGCATTTTTGATGGCTTCGAAGGCCTCCTGTAACTCCTTAGAGTTCCTGGAGAACGTTCCATTGAATTCATTCAGGTTCTGGTAGAAGTTACCCAGAGTACTCACCACATCACTGCTCATCTTCGGCAACAGATTGCTCTGTATCCAAGACAAGAACTTGTTGCGTCCTTCCTCGTTAGCCGATACAGCCTCTTTGGTATGACGTGTGCCGATAATTGTCAAAACAACGCCAAATAGGCTCGCAATCATTGCGACAGCCACACCTCCGAGAAGATGCTGAATGCCCTCAGATGCAGCTGCTCCGGATGTTGTTCCGGCGGAAGATGCTGATGCCAAAAGTGATTCAAGACCACCTGCCCTAAAAAGGAAGAAAATACCGAATATGATGCCCAGCATTGTACCGCAAAGGCCAAGGTACAGCGGAATGGGATTGTATGAATCAACCTCATCCTGTATCTTGTCACAGGTACGGTCTGATAAGTCTTTAATAATGTGGTAATCAGTTGCCCCCTTATTATTCTCAAGATAAGAATTGATTGGGGCAATGATTTCATCACGCAGGGTATCGCTTACCTTGTCCGAGGTCACAATCTTTGCAACACCCTCTTCATCTTTGTCGACAGCAAGGTTGTCTTCAAGTTTCTCTGGGAAGATGCCCTTCAGGATATTTCTTTTCCAAGAATTGGCGAAGAAAAACCTGAATTGTAAAACAACGATTATTGCGACAAAGATAAGTTCCGGAATGAACTTGGTAATATCTATTCCTGTCATTTAATCAGTTAGTTAAATTCAGCCACAATGGGCTCCTTAACGACCCAGGTGCCATTCTCTTTCTGAACAGTACCAGTCTTGGTTATTTTGAGTTGTGTACCATTCCCGCTATACACGCAGGCATTTTGCAAGTAATCAGGCGTCTGTGCAATCTTGTCGTAAGCACTTTGATCAACGTTGAGGATACCGTTAACGGCATCTTTGCTTTCGGCATAGATGGTAAAGATTGTCTTACTGTCCGGGGCGGTAGTTACGTGCTTAAATGCGCCTTCCTTGCAAATTCCAGTATAGAAAGTGACAGGCTCCGGAAGAGTAATCTCAACAGGGGCTTTCTCGGTCTCGGCTTCTTGGGCAGGAACAACCTCCATGGGCTTTTCCTCTTTCTCCGGAGTGTTCACGACTGTCTCTGCAGACTTAACCAGCTCCTGTTTAGGTCCGTCATTCTTTTGCTGCTCTCGAGACAATTCATCGCGGATAGCACTCTTAATACGCTGCTCACCTTCAAAACCCATGTATCGGCGAATTTCCTCTCGGGCAATATGACCAATATTGTGACTGCGATCCGATGCTTTCTTGGCTGAAATAAGGGCTATCAGAGACAATACCAGTGCAAGGACAACTGCAATCAGAATGATTATCAATACTAAATTATTCGAATCCATCTGCTCCTTTATTTATTGCTAATCTCGCGAGCGAGGTTGTTTAACATGGCAACAATAGGATAGAAGAACATGGTTTCCTCAATGGGAGCGGTCGGGTCTTGGCCCCAGTCACTGAGTTCGTTCAACTTGGCCTTTAGGCCTTGACGTGTGAATTCAACAAGGTTGTACTTGCACAGATCCGGAATCTGCTCGAACAAGCTCGGGTCTGCGCCCAAAGAGCGCACCATAAACTTATTGGCATCAGTGATATGGAAGAGTTCATCAATGAACTTGCTAACGTTATTGCTGACGGCATTGATAGCAGAATCATTATTGACTTCATTGTACTTCTTCCCTTCCGTGGAGGTGGTATCATCTGCACCTAACTGCGAGAAGCGCAGTTTTTCAATGCCCTCATAAGAGAGAGAGTTGTCATAGTAAATACCGCCTTTACTCGTTGCAAGTTTGGGTTCTTCTTCTTTGATGACACGAATTTCAGGGCATTCGCCAAGAACCTTCCGGAAGATTCGGGTAACGAATTCTGAAATGGTCTGGTCTGACGGTGAAAGAACGTTAAGGGTCTTGGAGCCGTTACCACTGAAGGCAACAACCTGAGGAACCGGTAGATTCTTTGCCTTGATCATCTTGGCGATATGATATATCACAGAGCCATAGAAGACGATAAATACATACTTCATCTTCGGGTCGTTGCAGAGCATGGCCATGAAGTCCAGGGGAATTCTGTTCTTTACGACAGATGCATTGCCGGCCAGCGAGAAGAAGAAGGCTGCTATGTCGCTGGAATTATCGCTATTCATGATTTCCTGATAGGCGTTGAGGGCATCTTTCAGGTGCATGGAATTGCCCACCAAACGGTCGTTGATATCTCCTTTGTACTTCTTCACAAAGCCGTTGGTTTCCGGACTCCAGTTGTAGCCATCGCCGAAAATTGCATTGGAGGCAAAACGGAAGGAGGTCATTGCCACGGGGACATCATCCTTAATGACCAGGACATCCGTAGTTCCACCGCCCACGTCAATAGTAACGGCATTGGAGGTCAAGCCACGACGGTTCTTATAGAAGAAGTAAGGTGCTGCGGATTCAGACAGGCAAAGCAGCTTGTCATTAGAATTAGCATTGATGTACTTAGAGAAGAGTTTTTCCCAGACACCACGGAAAGCATTGAGTCGGAACTCCGTCATACTGGCAGGATAGAACCAGATAACCTTGGTGTCAGAAAGACGGCCACCTGACAGGAGAACCTTATTCCTCATCATAATGAAGAGATTCTCGATGTACAGTTTGACACGGGTATTTGCTTCTTCAGCCTTAGACCATTTAAGATTGGTCTTTACCTTGTTATACAGAGGGTTACGTGCCTTTTCATAGCGGAAAGGAATGTTACCTTCTGCCAAAGTTTCGGTATGCTGCTGATAATTGACGTCGGTCCATTCTGCGTATACAGTACGCATCGGGAAATGATAATCAGATGCGTCACCAATGGTGGACGGAATAAATGCCTCGTCAAAGGCGACATTGATATCAATGGCTTCCTGCTCTTCGTAGTCCGTGCTAAGGCGGCAAAGCTGACTCTCAGCGGCCGGCATATCAAAGGCCTTCGGAGCAGAACCATCTACCGAATACTCAATGTGTGTATTCGTGGTACCAAAGTCAATAGCAAATGTAAACTGGGAGCCGCCAGAGGCCTTGCGGAAGCGAGGAATAATCACATTCGTAAGGCCGTCTACCGTGGCGTATATCACATCAAAATTGTGCTCCATTACATACGACTCCACGCTACAGGCATTCTGCCCTGCCTCACGACGAGTAATATGATGTTCAATCTGGCAAGTGCTTTCGCCATTAGCAAACTCAAGCTCAGTACGAGCCGATTTGCTGAACATAGCAATACGATAACTGGGCAATATTCCATCGCCAAAGCGGACAAGAGGCATCACGCCAAGTCCGAACTGTTTTTCTGTTATGCAGCCTGAGTTATCGGTAAGGTCGATGGATTTACCCGGAACGTACATTCTGGAATACCGGATATATCCACCCTTTTTAATAGGAATACGCAGTTCGACATTCACACTACCTCCCTGGAGCGGCTGAATCTCGAACATGTTCTTACCGTCCTTCATGGTTCCCATCAGGTCATTGACCGTGAAGTACTGGAAGAATGTCTTGGTCAGAGGCAGCAGGAATGTGTTGTTGCTCTTCCTGGGGTCTTTGTTCCCGTTGTAAAAGTCATTCGAATTGAAGGAGTACGGAAGGAATACCATATCCCGCGAAAGGAAGTCATCAATGGTGAGATAGGGGTACTTCAGGCCGATATAAGGAAGCTGACGGCTTGTCAGGTCTGCATCATCATGCATGGGGGCCTGATAAGTCTCCTTCCACTGGCCCTGGACGTAATTCAGGTTCTTGTAAGTATTGCCTGCCTCCACAGGAAGAACGAGGGGCTTGATAGCGCTCTTGTTGGTAGCAAGAATCTCAAAGTCACTCTCTATGATACCAGTCTCGTTCCGCTTACGCACAGGATAGCCGAGAATATCAACACGGTTGCTGCCTCCGTCGGTAAGTACCTCGTAATTCTCCACGGATTCCTCATTCAGCGCATCTATTTTGGCCTTGTACTCTTCGCTAAGATAACCGTAAGACTGGTCCATATAGGAATCCACAGCACCAAACAGTGCGGCGAACTGCGTCTTTCCGATGCTAAGCCTCAACGCATAAAGGAACTTCTGGAATTCAATATCACGTTTGTACAGTGGCGTATATTCGGAATCGAATGGACGATCGTTGTTCCGGAAACGTAGATGGTCTGAAACATAAGACAAATCATTCGCAGAGCTGAAGAAGAGCGTAGCCGGTGAAGTGGCACCTATGATATTGATTTGAGGGTCTTTCCGGTCAGGGCCTTTGTAGTTGAGGAGATAGACTTTGTCCATCTTGTCAAAGTTGTAGGCCTTGGCATCCTGATTAAGATACATATCAAGAGTCTCGCCAACAATCTTGTGCTCCTTTACGGGAGAATTCTTCAATTTGGCAATCTCCTGGGCACGGTCCCAAACAAGGATTTCAATCTTGTTTTTGCTATGGTCACGCGGATCTTTGAAATTCTCTGCGTTGAAGAAGATTTCGCCAATGTCAAGGCAGTCGGACACAATCTTATGATAGATGGTAGCGCCTTCCAGGCCGGCCTCCACTACAGTCTTGAATGCAGTGACAGCCAGGTCAATTCTTGAGAACGGCGAAGGTATGGAGGTAATCTCCTTGGTCGCCTTGGCACCGAAGGGGTCGGTAATCTGCTTGATTACGTTATCTCCGTACGAATGGCTCTTTGCCCAGTCAATAATGTTACCAGAGCCTTCCTTATGTATTCTGAAAACCTTTGCCATAATCTTAGAAGTTATATTTCTTGAGGGTCAACTTATTAGTGGCACGATAGAACACTTCCATGAATTTTTGTTCTTTAGAAGCAGTCTTATTCCATTTCGGCCAGTTGGTGTTGAGGAACGAATCCATCAACGCATAATTCTTGGCGAAAAGGTCGTGCAGCGGCCAGAGTATCTTATGCGCTTTAGCTCCGTTGACAAGGTCAAAGAGCGGAATTACCCGATTCTCGTCGAAGGGCTTAAAGGAGCGCTTGTTGTCATCCAGTTCCTGAAGCCATACACGGAAGGCATCCTGGAATTTGACGAGGTCAGCGTAGTATTGTGACGTGAAGAAGTTCTCGTCAAGACCACAATCTTTAGCCCAAGGCTGGTACTTATACTGAGAAGAAAGAGCGCTCTTCATGTATTTGTTCATCAATAAGAACATCGTAAGAGGCTTCTGAATAAGTTGACGAGTTTCGGGGCCAAGGTCTTTGAAGATAACCTGCTTGATGTCCTCGTCGTTTGTGTCGATGCCATATTCATAAGTCTGAGTCCGGCCGTCCAATTCGTTGTCCGGAGTGGAAGCGAACTTCAGGATTGAGAGAGCAGCGTATAACTCAACCATGTGGGCGTTGTTGCGCTGCTCAGAACCGCCGTCATGATTCTTGTACGTAGCCAGCATGCTGTCGCCAATGTAGTACAAGGCATTCACTGAATTGTTACCAGTGATATTCCTGTCATAATATGCTAAGGCGGATTTGGTCTTGGAATAGAAAGTTGATGAATCCACACCACTATTGTCGTCCTGCTCAACGTTGAAATACGGTAGGACAGTCACTGCACCAATTTTGGCGTTTTTGATGTAATTCCAATGCTGGGAAGTCTGGTCGTTGCGGAGCGTCTTGAGCAGCAGCGGGAAGCCACTGGCGCCGGTGCCGCCGAAGATGGAGCTGATAATGAAAATACGGTCCCCTTCCTCGAAGTTATTGGAGAAAGCCTTGTAGGCATCAGAAGTGGAGAACTGATTCAGGACCACACTGCCGATATTCGGATTTCCCTTGAAGCCGACCACCATATCGGAATCAAGGTTGGCTTGAGAGAAAAGCATATTGATGAGTGCCTTACTGGGAGCATCCATCTGGTTTGTTTTCATGTAGTCACGGAATGTGACATTCTCAGTATTCTCCAGCGTGAGTTTGAAGGTAGACATGTCCTGAATAGGGCAAATCTCAGTCTTGAAGAATCGGTTCTCGTTAGCAGAGTTAAAATCAAGGGACTTGCGGACCTTCATATAGCGAGTCATCGCATCTACGGTGCGACTCATATCTGCTGCAGAGGCATCGGGGTCGATGATAACAGGAACAACTGTGTCGAACTTGCATTCAACACCGCTGGCCAGCATCATAGTGAGAGCGCGAAGGGTACGTGAACCCGTACCGCCTATACCAAATACGTATAACTTTGCCATGGCTATTTCCTGTTAATGAGTGACTTCCAAGGAGCATTCTTGCAGTTCTTGCTTCCGAATCTTCCAATAACGGAGAAGAACAGGAAGAAGATCGCAGAAAGGACAGCGTTGTACACACCGAACATCATTGCATTGTCTGCGCTGATATTCAGGGACGGGTCAACCGGATGCATGGATGCGCCGGTAATGTCGGCAAGTACAAGTCCTCTTGACCAGATGAAGATTCCGATTGCAAGAACAGCAAGGGCGATAAGCCAATGCCAGAACTTGTTAAACCTGGGGTGATTGAGAATGTAGTAGAAAACTACAAACATTGCCACGGCGGACAGGAAGGTGACAAGCCAGATTGTCGGGAATTGATTGTTGGCCGCCACAAAGTCCTGCATTCCATTGTCCCATCCCTTCAGGTGATAGAACAAATCCTGCCCGTAGACATTGAGCTGGTAGAACAGTGAAAAGAATTCCATATCTGTGTTTTATTTTATTTCGAAGTCAAACTGAGCCAGAATGTTGATGTGGCCGCCATTATTGAAGCCATTGAAGACACCCTCGAAAATGTTGTTGAGGCCATAGGTCTTGTTATCATTGGCCCCGTTAAACATGCGGTCATCGGTATCCGTGCATTCATATGCCCAGTCAGGAACCTCAGGAATAAACGCGAGAGAGAACGTTCCTTTCTGGAAAGGAGAATCAGAATCCACACGGAAAATCTCTGAGAACGGAGATGACTGATTGAAATCCTTCTCAATCTCTCCGTAGAACTTTTCCTTGACGGCTTTCCCAATCATCTGCTTGTAGTTCCTGGTGTCCTCAACATAATCATCGCCCATCAGGAACTGCGCTGTAAGCAGATTCGCGCCAAACGAGAAGCGATAATTATCACCGGCCTTCTGGATGGTGCGAAGTTCTGTCCCAGATTTACGAACATACTGGCCATTCTTTGCCGTGTTCGGGAGGAGAAGACCGTACTTGTTGTTGTCTTGAAGTGCTGACAGCGGAGTATTGAAGATAATCCACTGATTGCGAATCGGGGCTACCTTGAAATCCTTATCCGGGACATACTGGAGTTTCATCATAGCCACATGAGCTGTATGTCCAAACACCCAGATATAGAACGGGCGCTGCATATTTACCTTACGAGGATGGTTCTGATAGTCGAAGTAACGACCGTTGAACTCGGAATCAAACTGATAAACCAGGCAGGCCAGATCTTCATAATGATTGGTGTAGCTGACAATGGCATCGCGCACATCGGTCATCTGACCACGTGCGTATGCAGCAGTATTGGTATTGCTGCCAGGCGAAATGATGCAGTCAGAGATGAAAATCGAAATAGTGTTACTATCCATGTTGCCCAGGATGGTCTTGAACAGACCGCCAATATCGGTGGTCGCACCACCACCTGCAGCGCCAAAGGAAGACGGAGTCAACTTTGTGATGTAATTGTTCAGATCATTTCCCTTGGAAGTGATTTTGCTCCCCACGTAGTAATAATTGACAGCAGACGCAAAACCGGCATTATTGATTCCGGAAAGATACTCCTTGACAACCTGCTGGAAGGTCGAGGTGCCACCGTTTACGTAGCCGTTCATACTTCCGGAGATTTCCAGGTACACATTGACCACAGGATTCGGAGTGGTAGGATATACACCTGTTTCCTGAGTGGCCGCACTGGTCTGAGGCGCATTTGGATCTGCCGTTGGGACATTCACGGCCGGAGTATTCTTGTTTACGGCACTATTCCCGGAAGCACCTGGCGTTCCGGTTATGCACGCTGTCAAGAATAGAGATACAATACTCAAAGCAATGAGTCTAGTATATTGATTCTTTTTCATTGGTTATATGTAAGTTATCTGCTTCCGTTGTGTATAATTCATCAAAATTACAAAATTTGATTCAATTATTAATAAAAAAAAGAACTCTTTAACAGGAAGGTGAGAATTATACCCTTTATGAATGATTTAATTCTGGTAATTTCAATCAAGCAAAACAACCTCACTGCAGTGGAGTTGGAGCAGGATGACTTCGAGAAGTCAGTCACTTGCGAGAAGCAGATTATGGCAGCTTATGACATCATAAGTAGGGCATTTCCCCAGAAGGGCCTCATTCGGGCTTACTATGCGACAGACACGTGTCTAATGGGTGAGCGGTCAGAGAATAATCTAGGTAGGAAAATGTGCCCTAAGTATGTTTTGAATGAGATTCCCGAATAGGGGGTGCAAGCTACAAACAAACTAAGAATGAGCCGGGAACGAGACAAGACTCACCGGCTCATTTTGCGTTTCAGACCAAAGGGCGGGGTCATTAGATAAGAACGAGATCCAAATCTTCTATCATCGCCTTGAGTTCCTCGCGAATGCTTTCATCGAGCATGGGCAAGACCTTTGCCGGCCGGTGGCCAGCCATAGGGATTTCGGCATCAGGCCAGCAAAAATTAGGGCTGTCTGATGAATACTCTAGAGAGTCCGGCTTTTTTACCTAAAACTCTGTTCCTTGTTTTACTGCTATGAGCACTGCAGCAATAAAACCGCCCCAGAATCGCCTCAAACCCTCATATATGAAATAAAACTAACCAGAAAACGCTCACTGACACCGGACCGAGGAGGATTGCCGGAGGAATGTCAAAGCCGATACCCCCAAGCCGCTCTACTCATGATAGAACTCTGGTCTTGAAGGTATCTCTGATTGATGGAAGAGTACCCGTTTGGAAAGCTTGCTATGGAGAGCAGCTGCGGGGCTCTTTCTTTTTAATACTCAAACAGAACAGTTTTAAGGCCTAAAGATTTTCGAACTATGTTTATACACAACAAGTTGATCAAATCATAAAACTTCTTTCTCTCATCTTCAGTCATTGAGGGATGTGGTGATGATGTCGGCTTGTCTTTGATATAATGTCGAGATTCTTTCCTATTGTTCGCCAAATTTTGAAGATCCTTAATTGTTGTCAATCCAAAAGTGTCCGACAACTCGGGAACTCATTTTTAACACGTAAATCTGCTTTGCCTTTGAGAGGATAGAGCGAATTAACAATTTCCAAGGCTTTACCAAGCAACATATATCTAGCCGCATCCGAAACAAGATCGGCACTGTTAATGATAGAGAGCAAGTCTTTGATTTCAGCAGAGAGTCTATCGTAATTCTGCAAAGCATTTGATAAATCACAAAAGGGGCTTTTGGGGAGCTCCGCAAAAGGGATTGAGTTTACGGATACTACACTTAATACTGTTTTTTCTTCTCCAGCGCTGTTTTCACCTCATTATAATTGGAACTCCACCCTGTTGGCATTTCTCCAGGAATATAATATGTTCTTGTGAAAGATTTCATAGAACGCTCTGGTGTATTGAGTGCGCTTCCCAACACGCATTTAAAAAGAAGGGTTATTACACCTGTTATTGCTCTAAGGTTACTTGCTTCTCGCAATAAGTCGTTTTCGTTTCTAATCTCGGAAGTTTCAAGTGTAATAATGTATTCTCCATGACTCTGTGTGTCTATTGCTGGAGAATATGAATCTTTAATGATGTATTTATTTTTGAATACTAAACGCCCTTCTTCATAGTTATTGAAGTCAAGATTAAGGATCTTCGAAGTGGCCTTAAGAACTTTACTCATATATTAACCTCGCTTTTACACTCGTTTTTGTTCCACAAAAATACATATAATATAGAACCGCATCAAGAGGCAATTTACAATAGCAACAATCAAACCCTTATACTTCTAAGGAGTACTATCGACTTTGGCACCATCTCTCTTGCTTGCTTGACCACTGCTTCTTAGTGGATATCTTGGTGCCATAACCTTTTCACATGCCATCATACGGGTGTTCTGGTGACTTTTCTTTTACCCCATTACTTATGGAAGAAAAGATTCCTGATCCGCTAGGATGTCGACTTAATCCCTAGTAAAAGGAGAAGTAACAAACGAGTAAATTTGTTTATTCAAAAAAGGCCACACAGCAACTTGTGAGGCCTTTTCTGTAATGAAGTGAGTAAGTAAAAGCGAGATAACGCGAGTAAATTTGTATCAGGCTACTTGCCTAACCCCCATTCTTTTTTGTCATTGAGGAAAATGATTCCCTTTCGTTTCAATTTCGCCAAAAGATTACCAACTTTAAAAACTTTCTTCTGCTCTTCCTGCTCTTTGGGTAGATACTCCATTATCAAATCATTAATCTTCCTTCTGGGCAGCGATTTGTGCTCCTGTAAGGCTTTGACTATCAGATCGCAGCAGAATTTATCGCTAAATGGTTTATTCTTTGAATAATCAGCCTCCCGGCCTGTAGATTGAGCCAAAGCTTTTGATATAATCAAGTATGGTTTTCGTCCTTCAATCAAGTGTTCCTTGCGAAGTTTCTTAACTGCGTCATTAGAAATCGGCAGATGCTTTTGAACTCGGTCAAGAAGTACGGCAGTTGTCAAATCGATACTTGTGTCCTGAATCAAACGAACACTGTATTCAATATCAATAACACTACCAGGAATTGTCAGCATAACGCCATCGTCAACTCCAATGGAGTAATCAGGCATAGGAAGGAATCTGTCTTTCTGCCTGGTAAACATTGTATGAATTCCATATCCTTGAGAATCAATCATCTTAATGTTAACCATTGCATTGACAAGGAACGGATTCCGATACTTCTTGGGCGTTTTCTTTCCTTCGATGTAATCCTCAAAATGGCCATCATAAAAATCGCCGGCATTCCAGAAGTCCAGCGAATCCTCCCTTTCCGTCACAATGACACGAGAATTGGAAAGATATCTTTGGTGGGCGATACAGTTATGTAGAGCTTCAAGGATGGTCTGCTCATCATATTTCCAAACCTCTGTCGGGATTAGAGTATTCTGTGGATAAATCTTGAAACGATAGTTTCTAATTTTGGAAAGAAGCTGAGTGGTGGATAGTAGGAAAGGGATGGTGAAAATTTCAGCGGCTTTTTCCTCCTGCGTTTGCAACTTCCAGTTAATTTGGGCGATATGGTTCAAGTGATGTACGGAACTCTCCTTCCCGACAAGCAACAGAGCTGTACGCGTAATCCTGCCGTCAATTGTCAACCCGGCACGATCTAAGAAAGTGGCCAAATCCGACTTACCCATATCTTCGGCAAACTTGGGATAGCGCTCCTGATATCCTTTCTTAGCAATCGTTATTGCTTCTGGGTCCAGATCAACCAATGAAGCGTTTTCTATTATCTCTTTGCTCCAATCTTTTGTAGAATTGTAGATTTCTCGAATCCATTCCGTATAAGGTCGCAGAGTGGTCGTGGACTCATTAATACGAACATAGGGCTCGTTAATGAATGACGTTGGCAATCCTTCTGCAGCAGGCACTTTGAAAACCACAATGCGTTCTTTCCCACGATACCTAAACTCGTCTATCTGAAATGGAATGCCAGGAGAAATACTTCTTCTCAGATATAGTTCTAAAGATTGCCCATTCTTTACATTCTCGCGTTCCCAATCAAAGGTAGTGCCTATTATCTTGAGGGTATTATTCTCTACGCCGAAGAACAGATATCCGAAATCGACATGATCCAAACAGGCGCCATTGGATAAAGCGGAAATATATTGGCCGAGTTTTTCCGGAGACTGGTAATTGCTCTTGAACTCTAAAAAGCGATTCTCTTTCTTATACTGGCCGATAAAGGAATCGAGCAATTTGGTATATGTAATATTGTCAAGCATTCAAATTCATTTTCTGCAAAGATAATCAATCTGCCAATACCCTCAAAGCCTTATTCTTGGGGAGACTATCGACCTTGGCACCATCTCTCTTGCTTGCTTGACCACTGCTTCTTAGTGGATATCTTGGTGCCATAACCTCTCTACATGCCATCAGACCAAAGAATCTGGTGGCTTTTCTTTCGTCCGGGTGATACATAGGTCAAGCTCTTATTATTGGAATAACATATTTACTATCAATACTTTATTAACTCTTAAAACAATCAAATCGCAATGAAACTACTTACTCGCATTGCCGGTCCGCTCTGTATTTTGGTGGACGCGGCTATCCTGGTGGACATTGTTATGGATATCCACCACAAGATCAAAATCAAACGAAGGGCAAAAAGCCCCGCCGACTACACACCCACTGTTACACTTCAGCTTCTAAACCGTTGATACATAAAAAGATAAACTCCCCAGCCCTAAGGCCGTGGAGTTTGTTTGGTAGCGGGAGTGGGGCATGATCCCACGACCTAAAACTATTTCTTTAACGACGCAAAATCTACAGCTGAACCACAAGCAGGGACTCTAACCGCCGGATATAAAGTGCGACTATATATGTGCCAATGAACTAATGGTCGCATATAACAGCAACCGAATGCAAATATAGTTTTTTCCGCCGAGAATTCAACCGCCATTTATTAAGCCGCCGAAGATAGTCCGCCAAAGTGTTATGACCGTATACTTGCCGATAATACCGCTTTAGTTCTTTGTTGTATACTTGCAGCGAGGATAATTCGAGCACCCATAGAACTTGCCATATTTACCATCTCGAAGCACTAATTCTCCACCGCA
The DNA here is from genome assembly GCA_017651465.1 of Bacteroidales bacterium. Lineage (GTDB taxonomy): Bacteria > Bacteroidota > Bacteroidia > Bacteroidales > UBA932 > Cryptobacteroides. Next base: position 40,447 of record JAGCCX010000081.1, on the reverse strand, counting down.
TCTAGGACATCGACCTTGAGCCATAAAAGCATTGTGTAGGTCCTTTTGATACTTGGCATTTTGGACATGCTCTTTTCTTGCTGAACGATCTACCAAATTTGCGGCAAGGAGGATATTACAAATCTCGTCAACTTTTTCGGCGGATAAACACTGATCCTGGAAACTTCTTATATATCCAGGAACTTGCCCCCAATACATAACCGGCAGAGAATCATCAACCTTTAATTGTGCTTGCCGAGAAAAAGCGACAATGTTATAGATGGGAACGTCCTTGGGATATCCTAATAAACGATCGATGGCCTTAATGTGTCCTTCGTTTTGTAAAAGCGGATTACGTAGCTGATACTTATTGCCGTATATGTTCTGCGTCCAATTCTCACTTTTTGCCCCACCAAAGATCCAGCCTTTGTAATACTTGGTTTCTATTACAAACACACCATATAGCGATACCACAACATGATCTATCTGTGAACTATATTGGCCAGACTGAAGAAGGAGGTTGTCAAGGACGGTATATTTACTATTCGGAAGCACCGACAAGATTGCTGACATCTGTGCTTCGCCGCGTGTACCCTTTGTCTTCCTCCAGATAACAACTGCGGCAAAGACCACTATCAGCATCAACAGCCCTATGATTGTGCCTCCTTCCATAAGAAAAAAAGAATATTGCTTTGCCTTGTAAAAATAGCAATTCTTTCGTAGGAACACAAAAGCAGCCGGAGTAGTTTTGCAGACCAAAGACGGCGCTATACTAACATTATTGTGATTATTGACTGAACGGTGTTAATGTAAACGATTCCAGATTTGATTCTCATATCGAAGATCCTTTGTGTCGTGCGCCATCATTAATAGCCAAAAATCACTATTTTTGTAATCATAACCAAATAACCATATTATTTATGCAAAGAATCATATTCTGCATTCTGTCACTGTCATTCATCTCTCTCTCCCTCCACAGTCAAGACAGGTTTACATCTTACGAGGATATGATTGGTAAGGAAGTAGTCTTCTACCAGACGGACAAGTGTTTCGAAATGAACGGCCCATATGCCTATTCGACCAACGGTAAAAACTACAAGCCCATCAAGGACGCCCTAGAATACGATTCCATCAACTCAATACCCGTCAAAGTTACGGATATAGTCGTCTGGAAGAAAAAACGATTCCTTGAAATCAACACCACACTGAAGACATACTATCTTCTACTCGACGAAAAGGTGGACTATCTGTCGTTTGCCCGTTCCATCACCTACTGGCGCGAAAAGTTCAACAGGCATCTCAACGAACTTGCATACATAAACAAAGACTGTCCTGCACTGAACGGACGCACGCTTGGAGACTCAGGAGCCGGAGGCTTCTATCCGATCACCTGGAACGCCCTGCGAATACCCGCTTCGTTAGGAGAAAAAGCAAGCTACGACTGCACCGTCAGGGATAAGAAAGTCTACGTCACCGAAGAGAATGTCCAGAGCCCAAACAAATACTTCGTCACCAGGCAGGAGTATGCGGAGATAGCCGCCCGGGAGGAAGCCGAGCGCATAGAAAAGGCACGGAGGGACTCAATCGCCGACCGGACTCTTATTTGCGAGGCTTTATTGAAGCATAAGAACACAAGCGCCTATTATGCATTGAAAGAAGCATCTTCACTGCTCGACTACAACGAGATTGAAGACACCCTTTCCGTATATGTATATTATGCCGGAGAGGAGTCGAAGACCCTAAAGACCCGCAAGTACAAAGGAATCATACTCGGTTATGAGATTGAGGTCGACAAGGATGCAGTAGAATTCAAAGATACGGAAGCCAGAGCTTACGTAGAGAGTCGTGGATTCAAAGGCGTTGCAGCACGCAAAGAGACAGCAAAAGAACGAGACGAGGCACAGATAGATGCGTTCACAAAAAAACTTAACGACAAAACTGCCAAGATAAACGCAAAACTCGATGCCGCGCACAAGTTCTACCGGCAGAAGAAAATCTTCCTAATGAAAAGCGAATATGCTTACAACGACTTCCAGTTCGGACTTGAATTCGATGTATACAACTGTTTCGACAAGGACATCAAATACGTCGACTTCACTGTAGTTGCCTACAACGCCGTTGGAGACAAGCAGAAGGACTACCTCGGCAACCATACGAAGAGCGCACATTGCATCGGCCCTCTCGCAAAAGATGATGAAGGAACATGGAGATTCGATAAACTGTTCTGGGATGAGTTCGACATCATCGAAAGACTCGAAGTGACGAACGTCAGAATTACATTCAAGGACGGCTCGACGATAAACTATACCGGAAAATCCAAGATTGAACCGCACAGACTATCACACTATGCGGATGAAGTCCTCAAAATATTCAACGACTGAAAGTGGGGCACCTCGCGACACTTTATTTAGGGGAACTATATACCTGTTGCCCAAAACAGGATATAAGAGAGGGTTGGTGAAAAGCCAACCCTTATTTGTTATTCGTCCGCTTGAATGGAAATCGTGTAGTAATCGTACTTTTTGTCACGGAACTTAATAATGACAGTACGATATAGTTTTGTGCTATCTGGGACATCGACAAACTTATACCGTTTACTATCCCATTTTGATGACTTGTAGAAAGCCGTGGCTTTGAGTGTACCTTTATAAGTCAGGTCATCTACCTGCTCGCTGAGGAAGTACCTATCTAATCGTAAAGATATCTTTTCGTTATTATCTTCCGTCAATAGTTCTTCAACCCCCTCTGCAGTATCTTCTTGAACTCGGTCAATGGATGGCGCTAGGGAGCAACCCGCCAAAAAGAACAGAGTTGTAAGCGCAAATATAGTCAGTAGTCTTGTCATATTCATCATTGTTAAATCTTTGCAAAGATACAATTATTATCATCAAGAAGATAATGAGATGGTGATGATAGTAAAGGTTTTAGGCTTAACGTCGCTTCTATCTTTGCTGACATCATGTATATAGTTCCCTTATTTAGTGACACAGACCGCCCCACAAGTAAGCAAAGCCTTATATGTAAAAGTAAACAATACAGCCACGAAAAAGCTCCCTGACACGGCCCTGAGGAAGGATAGCCGGAAGAATGTCAAAGCCGATACCGATATGCCGCTCCACTCATGATGGAACTATTTGGTGTATCTGTATCTCTGGCTGATGGAAGAGAACCGCTATGTTATGCGTCCACTATGAGAGTGTGAACAGCAACTCTTCTTTTTTCTTTTTCTACTCTGATTACTTCACAATTTACCTACTATATCATTGCCCAAAGAGACTCAAGCCAAAAGCATAATCTTCTATTATGTGGTGAGTTGTGACATACTCCCCTCTAGTGGCCGTTATTTCACATCGCTTAACTGGCTTATTATCAGCGTGTTGTCCGCAACGCTTATTAAATAACTTGTAAAAAACGCTTCATTATTAAACACTATTTTTTACAAGAGTATTTCGTGGCTGCACGTACACCTGTAGAGATTACCCTGCCCTGTTCAATTAATAGTTTCAATTGCTCCCGTATTTTGTAACGGGAGATTTCCAAACCTATCCTAGTAGATACTTCTGAGATAGAACTATTGGGATAGACCCTTAGGTCTTCATAGATAAGTTCACGAAGACGATATGGTTCTATAGTTTTAAGACTAGGTATTTTAATATAATTTGAAGATCGAATGATTACTGGGTTGACGTAATATTCAGTACCCCTTGTTCTTCCCTGAGACAGAATAATATTGCTACTTAAAAGTCTATCCAACCACCCTCTAGTTGGATTAAGACCTTTTAGGTTTAGCATTTTGCTAAATTGTATTGCGGACAGAGATTGGTTCTGCGCAATCAAGCCAAACGATATCTTTTCTTTTCGTGAAAGGTTATACTGCTCTGAAACAGTCTTAATGAGTCGGACAATCTCGGGTTTAACAATCAGCCTCCGAACAGTGACCACAACCCGATCATCCCTTTCTTCTGGTTCCGGTGCCGGTTTTCCGTTAGCGATAAGATCTTCATATATCACATCGTAGCCAGAACCCTCCTTCTCCATCAACAGTAAGTCATAAGCAACCTTGCATAATAGTTCGTTTCGTCTCTTGGACTCGTGTAGAATATTCTGAGGAGTAACACCGACGGGGAAACCTCCGGGGTTATGAATTTCTAGACGATCAGGATACAAATTGATAAAAACGTCTCCGGCTGTTGTGTAGGGTCTGTGTACAAGAGCATTAGTAATAAGTTCCCTTATTGTGCGTTCACCATAATTTGGAATAAAATCTCGAAAAATACCATCGGATACTTCTATACCCTCTTTCCAGTCCGGTATATTTTGCCACACCTCCTCAATTAGTTCTTTTGGATTGAGAGAATAATCATCCCAGACAAGTTTGTTAACCCTTTCGCCTCTTTCGTCATACTTTAAGAACTGTATGGCAGGTGCATATTTCAATTTAGCTCGGTCAGTGCGCCTTCCTACCCAAAGCACACCGAGATTTGTGAGATAATCACCGTCTGCAAACAGATAGTAGTCAATAATCTCATCATCTGTTTTCTCTTTCACAAAAGAACTAACTCGAGGAGAGTTTCTTATGTCATTAACAAAACGACTGAACTTATTTGCATCATAGTCTTCACGTTTGACGCGAGTTGGCTTCGCCTCCCAATTATATGCGGGTTTATCGTTAAGGAGCCGAAGGAGTTGATCGGGATGGAGAGGGGTACAGGCATCACCGATCCTAATATAGTATTTTCCGTCTGTCGTGCCTGCAATTGTAGAAACACTCTGTTGTATAGTCATATCAATGTATTGCCCACCGTTAGATGAAGTCACAACCGATGTTAGAATAGAAGTGTTGACGGTGAGTTGAGATAATCGAAGCTGAATCTTTCCAGGAAGGCTCTCTGGAATCCTCTGCCCGACTGGAGGGAGATCACTATCATTCTCAATACCAATGAAGATGTGCCCACCCCTAGCGTTCGCAAAGGCTACACAGTCTTTGGCGAGCTCTTCCCAGCCAGGGTTCTTGCCTTGCACAATCTTTAAAGACTTACGGTCGAATGTGACATTTTCTTCTCTCATAGCAATCATTTTAGACAAAGATAACTCTTTTTCTTGCTCTCGCGACAGTAGAACGAGACATTTGCAGTGTTTCGGGTCATAATCTGCGACCAGTTTTTGGGTTAAACTTAGTTGGTCGCATATAAGGTCGCATTTTTACCGCTGTTTTTGCCTCCGCTGATTAACTCCCGCCGCCCATCACAAACAACCTAAGGTACTGATACATAAAACGATAAAATCCACAAGTCTGAGGCTTGTGGATTTTTCTTTTTGCCATTTCGTAGCGGGGGTGGGGCATGATCCCACGACCTCCGGATTATGAATCCGACGCTCTAACCAGCTGAGCTACCCCGCCATCATTGAAGGGACTGCAAAGATAGGGTTAATTTTTGAATTAGCAAGCATAAACTTTGATATTTAAGAAATAATTTCTACCTTTGCGTCCCCTAATTTTTGAAGGGATCGCAATGTTATTATTAACCTATTAAAGATCAAGACAGTGGACACACAAAGCTACAAGACAGTATCCCTGAACAAGGGCACTGTGAACAAAGAGTGGGTCGTCATTGACGCGACGGATCTCGCACTTGGTCGTCTCGCCGCCCGCGTGGCTCTTGTCCTTCGTGGCAAGACCAAGCCCGGCTTCACCCCCAACGTGGACTGTGGTGACAACGTCATCGTGGTCAACGCCGAGAAGGTGGCCCTGGGTGGCAAGAAAATGACCGACCGCGTTTACACGCGTTACACCGGTTATCCCGGCGGACAGCGCTTTACAACGCCCAAGGAGATCCTCGAGAAGAGGCCAGCCGAACTCGTGAGGAGGGCAGTCCGTGGAATGCTCCCCAAGACCCGTCTTGGTGTTAAGATCCTTGGCAACCTGCACGTTTACGCAGGTCCCGAGCATCCGCACCAGGCCCAGAATCCCAAAACCATCAAGTTAAACGAAATTTAAACAGAGCAAATGGAACAGACACACGCCCTTGGAAGACGTAAAGCAGCTGTGGCTCGCGTTTATCTCACTGCCGGCAAAGGCAACATCACCATCAACGACCGTCCCCTGGAGAACTACTTCCCCGCCGAGACTCTCCGTTACGTGGTGAACCAGCCTCTTGAGGTCACCGGTACTGCAGGTCAGTTTGACATTCAGGTCACTATCTGCGGCGGCGGCACCAAAGGCCAGGCCGAGGCTATCCGTCTCGGAATCGCCCGCGCACTCTGTGAGGTTGACAAGGAAGCATATCGTCCCGCTCTCAAGGCCGCCGGTTTCCTCACCCGCGATGCACGCGAGGTCGAGCGCAAGAAGCCCGGTCAGCCCGGAGCCCGCAGACGCTTCCAGTTCAGCAAACGTTAGTCTTTTGTTGATTTACGGCACAGAGGTGGTTTTAAACATTCCCGGCGGAATGTTGCCACCCTGCGGAAAAGGCCGGAGACCGGAAAATCCGCTACTCCGCCTTGAAGAAAAGAGGCCCGTAGTCGGGCACAGTTAAAAACAAAACAGAACAAAACAAACAATGTCACGTACCAATTTCCAAGAACTGCTTGATGCAGGCGTACACTTCGGACATCTCGCCCGCAAGTGGAACCCCAAAATGGCTCCGTACATCTTCGACCAGAAGAACGGAATCCACATCATCGACCTGCACAAGACCATCGTCAAGATAGACGAGGCTGCCGAAGAAATGAAGATACTCGCCAAGAGCGGCCGTAAGATTCTCTTCGTAGCCACCAAGAAGCAGGCCAAAGACATCGTCAGCGAGAAAGCTACCGCTGTCGGTATGCCTTCGGTCACCGAGCGCTGGGCAGGTGGTATGCTTACCAACTTCCCCACCATCCGCAAGGCCATCAAGAAGATGGGCACCATCGACAAGATGAAAGAAGACGGCACCTTCGAGAAACTCGCAAAGAGAGAGAGACTCCAGGTTGACCGCCAGAGGGCAAAACTCGAGAAGAACCTCGGTTCTATCCGCGACATGAGCCGCCTCCCTTCGGCAATCTTCGTGATTGACATCCAGAAGGAAGCCAACGCCGTCAAAGAAGCCAACCGCCTCAACATTCCGGTATTCGCAATGGTTGATACTTGTTGCGATCCCACCACTATCGATTATGTGATTCCGGCAAACGACGACGCGGCAAAGTCTATCGAGTGCATTATGAACATCCTCTGCGCAGCCATCGCCGAAGGTCTTGAGGAGCGCAAGCTCGAGAAGGACAAAGAGGCTCCCGAGCAGGAGGAGGCCCAGAGCGAGCCCAAGGCCGCTACCCGCCGTCTCCGCTCCCGCAAGGCTACCAAGGAAGAGGCTCCCGAGCAGGCCGAGAAGGTAGAGGTCGCTCCCGAGCAGCCCGCAGCCGAAGCTGCCAAGGCCGAATAGTTCCATTAACCCTTAAAGAGATAAAGCTATGGCAATTACAGCAGCAGACGTAATGAAGTTACGTAAGATGACTTCCGCCGGTATGATGGACTGCAAGAAGGCACTCGAGGAGGCAGAAGGCAACTTCGAGAAAGCTATCGGCATCATCCGCGAGAAGGGCAAGATGGTTGCAGCCAAGAGGGCCGACCGTGAGACATCGGAAGGCGCCGTCAAGGCTCGCATCGCAGGTGGTAAGGGCATTCTGGTATGCCTCGGCTGCGAGACCGACTTCGTGTCCCGCAACTCCGACTTCCAGAACCTCGCCGACGCCATCGCCGACGTGGCCATCGCAAACTGCCCTGCCGACCTTGAAGGCCTCAAGGCCTGCAAGATGCCCGACGGATATACCGTGGCAGAGGCCGTAGAGGCACAGACCGGCAAGACCGGAGAGAAGCACGTCCTGGTGGGCTACGCCCTCGTGGAGGCTCCTTTCGTGGCCGAATACATCCACAAGATCAATGGCAAGCTGGGCGCACTGGTAGGCTTCAACAAGCCCGTCAGCGAGGCTCTCGCCAAGGGTGTGGTGATGCAGGTCGCTTCTATGAACCCTGTGTCCATAGGCATAGCTGACTGCCCTCAGAGCGTTCTGGACAACGAGAAGACCGTTGCTGTCCAGAAGACCAAGGACGAGATGGTCCAGAAGGCCATCGACGCCGCCCTCAAGAAGGTGGGCATCAACCCCGCTCACGTGGACAGCGAGGACCATATCGAGTCCAACACCGCTAAGGGCTGGATCACTCCCGAGCAGGCTGCCCAGGCCCGCGAGATTATCAAGACCGTCGGTGAGGAGAAGGCCGCAAGCCTGAACCCCGCGATGATCGAGAATATCGCAAACGGCCGCGTGCAGAAGTTCCTCAAGGAGCAGACCCTCGAGGAGCAGGAGTACCAGATGAGCGACGACAAGATCTCCGTCAAGGCCGCTATCGCAGCCGAGGACAAAGATGCCAAGGTTGTCGCCTTCAAGCGCTTCTCCCTCAACGACTAATCAACACTTCAACTCCAAAGCCGGCAGGAACCTCGTTCCCGCCGGCTTTTATTTTGTATCTGATTAAAGCGCCGTCTTGCTGCAGATTACGCCAAGACCCCTGAACCCTGCAGGTTCGGGGGTTACGCTTACCTGAAGGGCCCACTCCCCTCCTTCCGAGGGGACGACTCCGCTGCGGTACCTTACGCGCAGCGAATCGGCCGGATAGTAAACCGTCTCGGAAAAATACCTGCCCGAGGGCGAGCGCCACACCACATTCAGCGGAAAACTAACCAGTGTATCACGCTGCAGCAGAGGGCGGTCGATTACCGAAAAGAAAGACAAGTCGTAAGAAGCAAGAGTGTCCGACATATCAAGGGTAAAGCTATATTCTCCCGACTTATCGGAGCGTATAAAATGCTCGTAAGACGATGGCTGGGCGCAGCAGGACAGCAGCACCGCTAAGGCAATCAGGCTGAGAAGGCGGCGCATCACTGTTTGTCCCCCTGCTTGCGGCCGTGACGGCTCTTCTTGTGGGAGCGCGAACGCTTGCGCCTGGGAGCGTCGAAACGGGAAATGCTGTCGTCCCCGACTGCCGTAACAAACTCAGGGGCAGACGGTTCGGGCTCGGTGCGCAGCGACTCGGGACGCTCGCCGTTGCGGTTCATTTCCAGAATCTCGCGCACTTCGGCGGCATCGAGGGGATAGAGGTCGGCATCGGAGTTACGGTCGTATGAGAAGTACATAATCTCCCTGAGGATATCGGTCTTTCGCAAGAACGCCTGGCCGTCTTCGAACTCCAGGGGGCCCTGGACACGGGGAATGCGCGACTGGGCGTCGAGGTAGTTGGCCACCTCATAATTGAGGCAGCACTTGAGCTTGCCGCACTGTCCGGCCAGCTTCTGGGGATTGAGCGAGAGGTCCTGGCAGCGGGCCGCAGAGGTAGAGATGCTCTGGAAAGAGGTGATGTAGTTGGCGCAGCAGAGTTCCCTTCCGCACACGCCCAGGCCGCCTATGAGGCCGGCTTCCTGGCGGGCGCCTATCTGCTTCATCTCTATTCTGATACGGAACTCCTCGGCAAACACCTTGATAAGCTGGCGGAAATCGACGCGCCCGTCTGCTATGTAGTAGAATATGGCCTTGGTGCCGTCGCCCTGGAACTCCACGTCGCCGATTTTCATCTCCAGCCCAAGCTCGGCCGCAATCTTGCGGGCCTTGATCATAGTATCGTGCTCGCGGGCTATGGCCTCCTGCCATTTCTGGATGTCGAGGGGCTTGGCCTTGCGGTAGATTTTCTTGAACTCGGCAGTCTCGGGATTCACGCCCTTGCAGGCCATCTGGCGGGCCACGATGGGACCGCTGAGGGTAACTATACCAAGGTCGTGGCCGTTGGCAGCCTCTACGATCACCAGGTCGCCCACGCTGAGCTTCTGCTGTGAGTCGTTGACGTAGAATCCCTTGCGGGTGTTTTTAAAGCGAACCTCGAATATGTCCGGACAGGTGCCGTCATCCATTCCGTTGAGCCAGTTGCGGTCCGACAGCTTGCAGCAGCCGGCCCTGTAGCCGCAGGATATATCTTCGCCGTCCGCACCGGTAGTAACGGTGCAGCCGCGGAAGCAATCGTATTGTATGGTCTCGTTGTCCATCAGCACAAACTTGAAAGCCGGTTCACCAAGTCGGTGAACACTATTTTGGTATTTACATTCCTGTCCACAAGGCGCCAGGCCCTGTCAAAACACGAGGCGGCGGCCCTTGGGAAGGTCTTTTTAAAGCGCGGAGCCCACTGGGCAGCCTTGCCTGAAGCGGTGCTCGGAATATCCAGTCCTTGCTGGGCAATGAACAGGTTGCGCATCGCGTCGGCTGCAAATTTACAAAAAGCTTTTGCATTTTCCCTCGAGGGAAGGGCGGAAATCTTTTCGCCCGCCTCAAGGGCGGCGAAAAGGTCCCGTGCGCTCAAAGCATCCATCAGAGTATCAAGCAGTTCGGGAGAGTCAAAGTCGGGCGCCCTCAGGGCATCGCCAAGCTGGAAATGCTGGCAGCGCGACCAGATGGTGCGGAGCACCTTCTCCGGAGCGTGGGTGATAAGGATGAAAAGGGTTTTCTCGCTGGGTTCCTCTATCGATTTGAGGAGACGGTTGGCAGTCTCCTGATTCATCTTTTCGGGCAAGTACATTACCACGCTCCGCCATCCGCCTTCCAGGGCGCTTAGCGAGAGGCTGGAGAGCACTTCCTTGGCCTCGGCCACGGCAATGATCGAACTCTTGCCCTCTATGCCCAGGGCAGAGTTCAGCTCGGCCTCGGTGAACGCAGGATTGGCAAGGGCAAGCTCCCTGAACTGGGGAGCGAGAGAACTTGAAGTCTGGGGAGAAGTGGTAGGAAAGATAAAATGCACATCGGGGTGTATGAGTTTGGCCACCCTTCCGCCTGCTTCTCCATACAGGTACTGAAGGAAGCCCAGGGCAAGGCCGAATGCTGGTCCCCCGTCCGGTTCGGAAAACATTATGGCGTGGGGCACGCGCCCCGAGTCGACCATTCCCTTAAGTATTTCCTCGATGTTCATTTGGTGCGTATGGCGTTATAGTTGGCAATAGTGCGGAGCATATCCCTGTGGGCGGAGGGAGAGAAGGCCTCAAGGGCTTGGAGGGCTTCGGAAATAAAGTCTCCCAGCCTTGAGGAAGCATACTCTATGCCCCCGTTGCCCAATACGTAATCTCTCAACTGATCGCAGTATTCCGGATGGTTCGTAATGTCCCGTACCATTCCGCGTATGGCATCGGGGTCAGGACAGCTGCGCAGCGTTCCCAGCAAGGGAAGGGTAATCTTGTGTTCCTTAAGGTCGAGGCCCACCGGCTTGCCTATTTCGGAGCCCTCGGTGTAGTCGAATATATCGTCCCTGATCTGGAAAGCCATTCCCAGGGCCCTTCCATAGCGCCCTGCCGCCTCGCAGAGCCGCGGCTCGGCATCGACCGAGATTGCAGCCACGCGGCAGGCGGTCTCGAAGAGAGAGGCCGTCTTGCAGTAAATTATCCGCAGATAGTCCTCCTCTGTGGTATCTGCGCGCTCTGCCTTCTGGAGCTGCAGCATCTCCCCTTCTGCCAGCAGGCTCAAGGTGTTGGAAAACAGTTTGATGGCCCCGTCTTTGTGCTTGGTGTTCACCACGTGGTCCATAGCTTTCGAGAGCCAGAAATCGCCAACCAGCACGGCGGCGGAAGGCCCCATCAAAGCGCAGAGAGTAGGTTGTCCGCGACGGGTCGAACTACGGTCGGCAACATCGTCGTGCAGCAGGGTTGCATTATGGAGCATCTCCACCGCGGCGGCATAATGGACGCTGTCGCTGCTTATCTCTCCCGATGCGCCGGCCACAAGCAGCAGCAGCATCGGACGGAGCTGCTTGCCGGCATTCTCCATCAGCGAGGCGTTGACCTGGTCCAGAAGGGCGATGTCGGAGCGCAGGGAATCACTGACGAGCCGTCCGAACTCGTTCCAGCTAGGCCCCAGCAGGCTTATGACATCTTCCCTATTCACAGCAGATCTTCGATTTCTTGAATGGTAGAACAGATGTGAAGAAGCCCACGGTCTTCCGGGGTCAGCATATTTGCCGCCACAAAATGGTCCAGAAGTGCAGCAAGCGGGTCGTAGAAACCGCCGATGTTAAGCACCGCAAGTTTGCCGGGGAATCGTCCGAGCTTGGCCAGGGTAAAAGTCTCGAAGAGCTCGTCCATCGTGCCTATTCCGCCGGGAAGGGCAATTACAATGTCCACGCCCTCGCGCATCTTTTCTTTGCGTTCGGCCATAGTTTCCGTCCACTCCAGGTCGGTAAGGGCGGGATGCTCGAGGCCGCGCATAAAAGCAGGCAGGACTCCCCGCACGCGGGCTCCACATTCTGCGGCCGTCTCACAAACAACGGCCATAGTACCCTTGACAGTGCCGCCCGACACTATCTCATAACCCCTATCGCACGCGGCCTTGACCAGGCTGCGGGCGGCAGAATTGTATTCGGGGGCTATGTCCTTTACTGCAGAGCAGAAGAACAGGACCCGCATTACAGATAGAGGTTGATCTTGGCCTCGAGTTCCTGCTTGGGCATCACTCCCACGGTACGGTCAACCACCGCCCCGTTCTTGACAAACACAAGGGTGGGGATGTTGCGGACGCCGAACTGGGCGGCAATGTCCTCGCAATCGTCCACATTGCACTTGGCAATGGTGGCGCGGCCTTCAAACTCCGCGGCGAGGTCGTCAACTATAGGGCTGAGCATACGGCAAGGGCCGCACCAAGTGGCCCAGAAATCTATCACCAGCAGTCCCGGAACCTCCAGGTACTCCTGAAAATTGGTTGATGTAATTACTTTATCCATATTCTACAAATATAGACAATTATTTGGATAATAGAGCATTATTTGTACCTTGTACACATTCCCGCTGTTATCAACGAGTTCTGCCGCAACCCTGGACGCAGTGGCGCGTAGGGAGGGCGTAAACGACATCTGCTTGATAATCAGCAAGAACAGAAATCGCTATAGTTTCTGACGACTATAGCGAAATCAGTTTCAGTTGATTATCAACACGTTACATTTTACGGCCTGTCTACTTATTGTTCAACGCTTTTCGCCCGTTCGGAGCTGCTTTTGACACAGATCGCCGATATTTGTGCGCTTTGCGGCCGTTCGGAGCTGCTTTTGACACAAATCGCCGGTATTTGTGCGCTTTGCGGCCGTTCGGAGCTGCTTTTGACACAATCCCCCGGTTTTTGTGCGCTTTGCGGCCGTTCGGAGCTGCTTTTGACACAATCTCCTTGTTTTTGTGCGCTTTGCGGCCGAAGGTGTAGGTCTGGCTCCCTGAGGGGCTGCCGGAGGCTCCCAGTGTCTAATAACTCTCCTCCACGTTCCAAACGAAGGCACGGAGGCCGAGGTCGGGGGTAGCCTCGTCTTTGGCTTTAAGGGAGCCGAGGATAGGCTGGACCTTCTCGTCTTTGACGAAGGTCAGGATGGCGTGGTTTTGCTCGGGCCACGCGTGGCTCCCCATATGGGGGATGCCGTTGAAGCCGCCTTTGCCCTGAACATCGGTCCAGCGGGTGTATCCCCGCTGGCGGTGATTCTCAAGTACGGCCACAATCTCGTCGCTATAGGCCTGGTTGTAACTTATGAATATGGCTTTCATTGCTGCTTTGCGAGTTTTTTCTTCTTACGTTTATCCTGTCCCACACATATGGAGCAATAGAGCGTGGGTATAAGCACCAGGGTCACCAGGGTGGAGATAGACAATCCCCAGCACACCGTAACACCCAGCGAACGCCACAGCTCAGAGCCCTCGCCGGTGCCGATTGCCATAGGGAGCATACCCAGCACGGTGGTGAGGGTGGTCATAAGGATAGGCCTCAGACGGCTGCGCGCGGCAGTGGTGGACGCATCGCGCACGTTCATACCGCGCTCACGGAGCAGTATCGTATAGTCGATCAGCACGATACCGTTCTTGACCACGATGCCCAGCAGGATGATGATACCCACCAGCGACATCATACCGAGGTTGACTCCCGATATGGCAAAGCCGATGAGCACGCCAACCACTGCGAACGGCACGCTGAACATAATCACGAACGGACTCATGAACGACTCGAACTGCGAGGCCATAACCATATATACCAGAATGATAATGAGCACGATAAGGAGGAACAGGTCGGCAAACATATCTTGCTGGTCCTCGTAATCGCCCGCAATCTGGATATTGAGTTCCGAAGGGATATCGGTAGAATCGATGGCCTTCTGCGCCGATTCGACGGCCTCGGAAAGGGCTTTTCCGCGTCCTACGATTCCGGTTATGGTAATGAGTCTCTCGCGGTCTTTGCGTTCGATGGTAGGCGGGACGAGCGTTTCTACTATGGTGCCCAGTTCCTTCATACGTACGGTATTGCCCTGGGCGCCCGTGACCGTAATGTTCTCCATATCCTCTATGCTGGTGCGGAACTCAGGAGCGTAGCGCACGCGGATGCTGTACTCCTCACCGTCCTCGCGGTAGTAGGAGGCCACCGTTCCGCTCATTGCGGCGCTGAACGCCGAGCCAGCAGTAGTGGAGTTAAGCCCGTTGACCGCCAGCTTGGTGCGGTCGAAGTCCATCTGGAACTCGGGCGTGTACTCGTCGCGGCTGAGTGTCACCTGGGCAAAAGTTGGATCCTGCAGCATCTTGGCCTGCAGCTCTTTGGCAATGCGGTCGGTGGTTTCGAAACTGTATCCGTACACTTCGACCTTGATGGAAGATGCGCCGCCCATTCCGCCGCCGCCCTCAGTTACCATAGCACGGTGGATGTCGGGGTGGCGCTTGAGGATGCCGCGTATTACATCGGCAATCTCGGCGCTGGTGCGCTTGCGGGTGCTGCTGGTTCCGATGCGCACGTTCATCGAAATCACGTGCGTACCGTTGTTCTGCATATTGGCGAATGTGTTGTCGGTGTCGGCCTGGCCGAAGGTGACATTGATACGCTGGGCTTCGGGCACCTCGGCGCAAATCTCGTCGTACACCTCGAAAGCGAACTCCCGGGTTACGTCCTGCGCCGTACCCATAGGCAACTCGATGTTGCAGGTGATACGGTCGGAGTCGCCGCGGGGGAAGAATTCGGTCTTGACGCCCGGGGCAAGCAGCAGCACGGTAGCCACAAATATCACGGCAAAAGCCGAAATCACCAAGGCCCTGCGCCCTGTAGCCCAATGTATGACGTGCCCGTATCCTCTTGAAATCCAGTTGATAAAGCGGTTGACAGGACCGAAGATGGCATTGTACACGCGGCCGTGCTTCTCGTTGGGTTTGAGCCAGCGGGAGCAAAGCATAGGCACAAGGGTAAGAGCCGCCGTGGTGGACACTATCATTATGATGCTCACTATCCATCCGAGCTGCCGGAACATCATTCCCGCCATACCTTTGATCATCGTAAGCGGCAGGAACACGCACAGCATTGTAAGGGTGGATGCGATAACCGAAATACCCACTTCCGACGTGCCGTGCACCGCCGCCTCCTTGGGCCGTTCGCCCCTGGCAAGGTGGGTCGACACGTTCTCCAGCACCACTATGGCGTCGTCCACCACCATTCCTATGGCTATGGCAAGAGCCGACATCGATATGATATTCAGCGTATTGCCTGTGGCGAACAGATATACCAGCGAGGCCAGGAGGGCCATAGGGATAGACAGCACGATGATAAAGGTGGACCTGACATTTCCGAGGAACAGGAACACCACCAGCATAACCACCAGGAAGGTGATGATGATGGTATCGCGGAGCGTCTTGATGGTATTGATAATCTCCGTCGATCCGTCGACCAGAATGCTCACGTCGATATCGGCGGGAAGGGTGGGCTCGATCTTGGCGAGCTGCTTCTTGATACCCTTGATTACGTTGACGGTGTTGGCGCCGGACTGCTTCTGGATAATGATTCTGGCCGAACGTTCGCCGTTGGTGTAAGACTCCTGCTCACGCTCCTCGCCGCCGTCGCGTATGGTGGCCACGTCGCGCAGGTACACCGTCCTGCCTCCTACGGAACCGAGCACTATGTCGAGCAGCTCCGACGGGTCGGTAAACTCCTTCTGCACACGCAGCGTGTAGGTATTGGAGCCTATGTCGATGTTACCCGAAGGGAGGTTACGGTTCTCGGCGGCGATGATGCTGGCTATGGTGCTGACAGTCAGATTGTAAGCCTGGAGCCGCGTAGGGTCGCAGTAAACTTGTATCTCGCGGGTCGGAGCTCCGGCCACGCTGATCGTACCCACGCCGGGAACGCGCGCCAGGGGTGTGGCCAGACGGTCGTCCAGAATCTTGTCCAGGCCCTGCAGGCTCTCGTTGGCCGTAGCCGTGAGGAGCATAATGGGCATATCGTCGGCGCTAAACTTGAAAATGACGGGCATCGTTGCGCCGTCGGGCAACACGGAGTTGACCATATCCAGCTTGTCGCGGACGTTGTTGGTTGCCTCTTCGATGTCGGTGCCGTACTCGAACGTGAGCGTGAGCAGCGAGATATTTTCCTTGGAGCGCGAATTGAGCTCCTTGAGGTTCTCCACGCCGTTAAGGGCGTTCTCGAGCACCTTGGTGAGGTTGGTTTCGATATCGGCGGCGTTGGCCCCGGGGTAAGAGGACATTACCATTATGGTATTGGAATCGAACTCCGGGAACTGGGCTATGCTGGTGCGGCTCAGGGAGAAGATACCGAATATCATAAAGGCGATGAAGACCAGGGCAGTCGTCACCGGATTATCGACAGCTTTGCGATAAATGCTCATAGCCTATCCTATTTGAACTGCCTGCCCGGCCTTAAGCGCGGAATTGCCCTTGACTATCACCTGCTCTCCCTCTTCGAGTCCGGAGAGTACCTCATACTTGCCGTCGAAGTGGCGGCCCAGGGTGACGACCCTCATCTCGGCTTTGCCCTCGGGATCGACCACAAACACGGAACGCGTGCCGGCTCCCTGCATCTTGAGCACCGCGGTATCGGGCAACACTATGTTGAAATTGCTCCCGAAGTCAACGATAACCCTCACATACATACCCGGGCGAAGTTCCCGGCGGGTGTTGGGCACCGTAACCTCCACGTTGAAGGTATGGGTAGCAGGATCCATTGTAGGATAGAGGCGGTTCACAGTGCCGCTGAACTCCTGGCCCGGGAGGGCGTCGGCAGTGATGCTCACGGTATCACCCTTTTTGACGCGGGTGTAATCGGTCTCCGAGATGCCCACGAGAATCTTTACCGGCGTAATCTGCTGCACGGTATAGATGGGCTGGGCCATTGCGAACATATCTCCCCTGTCGTAGTTGCGGGCGGTAATGACACCGCTCACAGGGCTTCGCAGGATGGTGTTCTCCTCGATATTGCGGCAGCTGCTCTTGCTCACGTTGAACGCCAGCTCCAACTGGTCGAAATCGGCCTGTGAGATGCCGCCTTCACCGAGCAGGGTGCGAACCCTCTCGAGCTCGGTCTCGTCGTTGCGGAGCTTGAGCTGGGCCTGCTCCAGCTGCACCTTGTCCATCTCGACAAGTATCTGGCCCTTGGACACGAAGTCGCCCACTTCGACATTGAGTTTCTGGATGCGCCCGGCGCTCTGGGGAGCTATGTTGTTTACCACCTTGGCCTGCACGGTCGAGGAATAGAGCGAGGTTTGAGGCACGTTTTCGCGTGCGGCGCTCACTACGCTTACCAGTGCGACCTGCGGCTCCTGGGGGCCCTGCTGTGCGGCGGGAGACTGGTTGTTCTGCGATCCGCAGCCGGCTGCAATCAGCAAGGCTGCTACAAAAAGGGATGATTTATTCATTGTTTGGTGTTTTATCAAGGAAGTCGGCGCCGAGAGTACCCTCAAGGTCGGATTTGGCGGACAGATAGTTGTATATGGCCTGGCAGACGCCGAGCTGCGACTGGGTGAGGGCGAGCTGGGCGTCGTTAAGGTCGGTAAGGGTGCTGCGGCCCACATCGTACGACTTGCGGGCAATCCCGTAGGCCTTTGTGGCCGTCTCTACCGCACTGCTGGCCGAAGCGTGGCTCTTGATGGCGGTTTCCATCGTGCCCAGATACTGGCGGACGGCTATTTGCAGCTGTCTTTCGGTATTGGCCCTCTGGATGTCAAGCTCGGCAGCCTGGACCTTTGCAGCCTTTACGGCGTGATAACGCTTGCCGCCGGCAAAGATGGGGATATTGAGACTCAGCCCGATATAGGAATAAGGCGACCACTTGTACTGGCTGAAATTAAAGTCGTTGGTCATTGCGTTCAGGCTGTAGGAGAAAGCCAGGGCCAGCGATGGCAGGGATGCATACTGCTGCAACTTTATGCTGGAGGCGAGCTGCTTTGCCTGAATATCCAGCTGACGCAGGGTGGAGTTACCGCTCAGGTCCTCGCCGGGACGGGGATCGGTAAGCATAGCGTCGGCGTAGTCCGAGAGCGCACCGGCCACATCGATATCGGAATCGAGGGCCACGCCCATAACAGCCTTGAGCTGCCACAGGCCCAGATCGACGGCATTCTCGGAGTCGTACACATTGGGCACCGCATTGGCCACGGCGGTCTTGGCCCTGGTAAGGTCGAGCTCCGACGCCCGCTGGGCATTGTACTTCTGCTCGGTGAGCTTGAGATTCTCTACGGCGTTGTCGTACACCGACTTATAAACGGCAGCAGCCTCCTTTGCGAGGAGCACGGTGAAGAAGGCCTTCTTGACCTGGGTAACCGTTTCGAGACGGGAACTGCGGGCCTTTTCGACTGCAAGTTCTACATCCTGACCGGATATCTGAATGCTTTTCCAGAGCTGTGCGTTGACGAGCGGCATACTGGCCGATACGCCTGTGGACCAGGTGTTCCAGCGGCCGACTTCGAATCCGTCACGGGAGCGCCCGCCATCTTCCGAAGGAGAATCGCCGCCGCCCATTCCAGGGATGTCAAAATCCATATACATCACCTGTTTCTTGATGGTACGCTGATAGTTGGCAGTGCCGTCAACTTGAGGGAAAAGCGCAGCGTAGGAGCCTTTGCGGGCATAGCCTGTGCGTTCTATTTCCAGATCTGCAACCTTAACCGATGCATTCTCGCTCAGGGCAATCTTAAGAGCGTCCTCCAGACTCAGAACTTGCTGGGCGGAGCATATTTGTGCAGCCACTAAAAACAGGCCGGCAAGAGACAAAAATAATTTTTTCATACTACTTTAACGAGCGCTTTTTTGCTACAAAAATTATACCATCCGCACACTTGTTTATAAGAGTCAAAAACTCTATCTTTGATGAAATTTTAACGCTATGGATTTACTCGCAATACATTGGAGCGTCGATCCGGTGCTCATCCATCTCGGAAGCTTCGGAATTCGCTGGTATTCACTGCTTTTCGTGTCGGGCTTCATAATCGGCTGGTATTTGTTCCGCTGGTTCTTCCGCCGCGAGGGTATCTCCGAAAAACTGCTTGACCCGCTTCTCTATACCCTTCTGATAGCAACCATCGTGGGCGCCCGCCTGGGGCACTGCATATTTTATCAGCCCGAATACTACTTTGGCACTTGGAAAGGTTTTCTGGAAATATTCCAGCCTTGGAAGGGCGGGCTGGCGAGCCACGGAGGAGCCATAGCGCTTATACTTGGAATGTGGTGGTTCTCAGCCCATTACGGCAAAAAGAACGACTTTGACTTTATGTGGATCCTGGACCATCTGGTCATAACCGTAGCGTTTGCCGGCTGCCTCATCCGTCTGGGCAACCTGTTCAATTCCGAGATTTACGGCGACCCTACTTCCCTTCCCTGGGGCGTAGTGTTCGAGATTCGCGGCGAGACCGTCCCCAAGCACCCCGCCCAAATGTACGAGTCGCTCAGCTACCTCATACTGGGCTTTATCCTGCTCTGGCTCTACGCCAAGAAACTGGACAAACTGCACAGAGGTTTCTTCTTCGGAACGTTCCTTCTGTGCTGCTTCGGGATCAGGTTCCTGATAGAGTTCGTCAAAGAAGAAAGCACCGATTTCAGCTTCCTCGGACTCAACACCGGCCAGGTGCTCTCAATCCCCTTCATCCTGCTTGGCATTGGGGTGCTGATATGGTCCGGAATAAAAAAGAAGCCGGCCGCGGCAGTTCATCCCGCACCGGCTCCTAAAGAGCAGACTCATTACGCTAAACCGCTGAGGTAGAGCGTTATTTCTTCTTGTTCATCATATCGTAGAGCTTGGACATCCCGTCTTCGATGAGGGTGTAGCCCTTCTCTTCCGGGAGCTCGAAGTACTTGGCAGGCTGCTCGCCGACCTCGATACCTGCTGTCATCTGCACGAGCACGTCCTTTGACAGGGTGGCGAAAGGAATGCCGGTCTCGCAGTCGATGTAACGGGTGATGGTCTTGTGAGCGCTGATCTTGCTCCAGCGGCCCATGTAAACCTCATATTTGGCCTTGCCGTTATTGACACGGCGCGAGAAGGAGTTCTTGGTGTAGGTCTTGTCTTTGTCGAAAATACGATAAACTGTAATTTCTACATCCTTGCCGTTCACCTTTGAGGATACCAGCTGTACGGTACCGTCGGCAAATTTGGTGTATTCACGGCCGGTGTTGGCATCATAGCGCACCTCAGATCCGTTGGTGAGAATAAAATCGCCGGAAAGTTCCTTTGACACGGTGTAGTTCCTGGCGAAATAAGACACCTTGGAGGATGCCATCTCGGGGCAAGGCTGTGAAGCGTTGGAAGGCAGTCCGAGCGAAGGGGTGTTCTGGGCAAGAAGGACGGTGCCCGCCAGGGTGAGCGCCGCAGAAAGGATAGATTTTATCATTTTCATATTCAACACATTTTTGCAAAAATACGCGATAGCTCTTACAAAACAAATACCAAAGTGCTAATTTTATATTCCCCCGCCCACAAAACGTCCGTCTTTCATTTCAAGGGTACGGTCACAGAGGGCGGCGAGAGACGGGTCGTGAGTAACGATTACGATGGTCTGCAACAAGGCGTCACGAAGGCTGAAAAACAAGCGGTGTATTTCTTCTTTAGTGACGGAATCGAGGTTGCCGGTGGGCTCGTCGGCAAACAGCACCGCCGGTTTGTTGACCAGGGCCCTGGCGATGGCAACCCTCTGCTGCTCGCCGCCGGAAAGCTCGGAAGGCTTGTGGGAGGCACGCTCCGAGAGCCCCACAAGCTCCAACAACTCCCCTGCTGCCTTACGTGCATCCGCCTCGGAGCGTCCTGCAATAAGGGCCGGGATCATGATGTTCTCCACGGCGCTGAACTCAGGCAGCAGATGATGCTCCTGGAACACAAAACCTATCTTGCGCCCCCGGAAAGCGGCCAGGGCATCTCCTTTAAGGGAGCGCCCTGAGCTGTCAAATACGGTAACGCCGTCTATTTCAAGCACGCCTGAATCGGGAGCGGACAGAGTACCGAGAATCTGGAGCAAGGTGGTCTTGCCGGCACCCGAAGCGCCCACTACCGAAAGCACCTCTCCTTTATCTACGCTTACGTCCACACCTTTCAGCACCTCCAGGGAGCCGAAACTTTTATGTAAATCCCGGGCAGTAATAATCATAGCAGTGCAAAGATAAAAAAAAATCGCAGCAAAGCCGCGATTAAAGATTGAACCTCAGACCTGCGTCAAAGTTAAACATGAACGGCTTGTCCGTCCGCACCGACTTTGGCTGCCCCGGGCTGTGGAAATAGTATCGCACGGCAGGGTCGATATACAGGCCAAGCTTGTCAGAGAGCTTGAATTCCAGGCCCATGCCAAGGGCTGCGGAGAACTGGAAGCCTCCGGCCTTGTCCGGCACCACGCTTGTGGGCGTGCTCATAAGGCGGTAATTATTGGCAATGCAATAGTCTGCCGAGCCGCCGCCCCAGGCGTAGACCTTCATGAGCTCGTCACGGGTGGAGAACAAATCGTAATAGACATTCACCGGCACGCCGACATAATGGACGGTGTGGAAAATGAGACCGTCATAAGCGGATGCTGCCGAGCCGGTGTACGTGCCCTTGAAGGAGCGTGTGAGCATGGAGTACTCGAGGCCGGTGCCCAACGAGAGCCTGTCGGCCACGCGGAAACGTGCTCCAAGGCCCAGCGTAAACGGCACACCGTAAGTGGAAGGGCCGCTCTCGCTTATGCCTGCATCCGGCGAACCGGAACCGGGAGCCATACGGCTGATACCGATGCCTCCGTAAGAGATGTTGGAATCGTTGCCTCCCACGCCGCCGCTGGCATAAATGTTACTGAGGTCGATGCCCGCGCCGCGCGCGGCACCCTCACCCTCGATGATGCGGGCCCACTGCTCCGAATTATCCTGATTCTGATTGTCTTTTGGCCCGGCCGCACTCTCATCCACAACGGACGGCTCGTCGACTATAGCCTCTTGAGCATTATCCGGCTCCGAGCCGGAAGAGACCTCCTGAGAGGAAACAGCCCCGCCGCGTGACGCTTTGGGAGAGCGGCGCACCGGAGCGGCCGCAGCCTCTGCGGGGATAACTTCGGGCTCAATATCGGCCTGGGCGAGAAGCGTCGATGACTCTTCCTCCACCCCGGAGTCGGCGATGATTTGTATTTTGTCCGGACTAGCGTTCTGCGAGCCTCTGGTACCGGCAAAGAACAGACCTGCCACCAGCGCGGCTGCGACGAAGGCGGGCACGGCCCACTTCCACCACGCCGCTGCGGCGGCAGCAGAATCAAGACGGGCAGCCACTCCGCGCCATACGCGCCCGGGAACCTTTTCCCTGGCGTCGCGCATTACCGACTGGATATGTCGGTCGAAGTCTTGCCAATTGTCTTGCATGTATATATCTATTTCTTTCTTTCCAATATCTTGGCTTGCAGCATAGCTTTGGCGCGCAGCAGCTGCGAGCGGGACGTGCCTTCCGATATGCCCAGGGCACTGGCAATCTCGTTGTGGGCGTAACCTTCGATCACGTACATGTTGAACACCGTCCTGAAGCCGGGAGGCAGGCTGCTGATCATGGCGCACAGCTCCTTGTAGCTCAGGTCCTGCACCGCCGACGGGGCCTCGCTGGATATGCTGCGGGCCTCGGACACGTCCTCGGTGTCTTTGAGAACGTCGTTGCGGCGGAGGTTCATAAGTGCCGTGTTTACAAAGATCTTTCTGGCCCACCCCTCAAAGGAGCCCTCACCGGAGAAGGTGTCAAGTTTGGCGAACAGAGTCACAAATCCGTCTTGCAGAACATCTTCTGCTGCACTCCTCTCGCCCATATATCGCAGGCATACTGCGAACATCTTTTCAGACAGAGAGTCGTAGATGGCTTTTTGTGCACGTCTGTCGCCTTCCTTGGCTTTTTCAATCGTCCAAGTATTAAGATGCGAATTGTTCTTAAAAAGTTGCATCGGGCTCCAAAAAATCTCAAAACCACAAATGATTATGCGAAAATAGACAAAAATTCAATACTTTTGTAATTGTATGAAGAAAGTCCTGATATGCTTACTGCTCATCGGCCGGGTGCTGACTCTGCCGGCGCAAAGCGCCCAAACCGACTCGGCAAGCGTGGAAAATGCGCTCCTTGACGCAGTTATGTATGTTCAGGAAGGGCAAGCCGATACTGCTTACGCCATTCTTGATTCGCTGAAAAATATTTCCCCCTCCAACGATGCGGTACATTACTATATGGGCCTGTGCCGCTACTCGCAGGGCGATTTCAAAAACGCCATCCGGCACATAAAGGAGGCCTCGGAGCTTGATCCGTCCAACAACTGGTACCTCGAGACACTCGCCAATCTGTACATCTACACTGGCGAGCCCGGCGAGGCGGGAAGCTTGTACCGCACGCTTGCCGAGCGCAAGCCGGAGCGCTTCCGCAACTCCTTCACCCTCGCCCTGATGGCCGACTCGTACCGTCTGAAAAGGGACTACAAAGCTTTCTTCGAAACCCTTACGGAACTGGTCCGCGACGAAAACACTGACGAGGAGCAGAAATACCAGGCCGTAGTCGGAGCCCTCGGAGGCTTTGACCAGCGCACTTTTATCTCCATCCTTCCCCAGATCGATACTCTGATGCGCCGCTTTACCGAGGCGGAGCCGCGCAGCATCAATGCGCACCGCCTCAGAATGGAGATAGCCGCAACGCGGGGCGACAACGCCACCACCATCCAGGAATGCCGTACCCTGATGGAACTCCAGCCAGACGACAAGGAGCAGCAGCTGGTCAATCTTTCCATCATCGGAGATACCTACCACGCTATGGGAGAGACCCGCAAGGCCTACAAATGCTACGAGCAGGCTCTCAAGATCGACCCTGAGTACTGTCCGGTACTGAACAACTACGCATATTACCTTAGCGAGCAGCGCCGGAGGCTGTGCAAAGCCACCCGGATGAGCCGTATAACCGTCGATAAGGAGCCCGACAACGCCACTTACCTCGATACCTACGGCTGGATCCTGTTCCTGCGGGGCAAAGCCAAAGAGGCCAAGCCTTTTTTCAAGCACGCGATGATATACGGCGGCAAAGAGAGCGCAGTCATATTGATGCACTATGCCGCAGTGCTCGAGAAACTTGGCGAGAAAGACCTTGCCGCTTACTACCGCAACCTGTCTGAAAACAAAAAGAAATGAGAGCCTCCCGATACTTTGCCATTACAGTGATTCTTTTGTCTTGCGTCCTGCCTGCAGGGGCGCAGAGCCTCTCGGCGTCAAAAGACCGCAAAGCGCGCCTCGAAAAAGACATAAAGACTCTTGAAAAGCAGCTCAGCTCGGTGACGGCCCGAAGCAACAGCGCGGCCACCCAGCTAGACCTGCTTCACGCACAGTCGGAAGCACGCCGGGAGCTTCTCTCCGACAGCGAGCGCGAACTGAGCAGCGTAAACGACAGCATCCGGGTCTGCCAGAAGCAGATCAACGCGGTCCAGAACCGGCTGGACACAATGACTTTCTACTACGAAAAGCTGGTCCGCAACGCCTACAAGAACCGCGACGCCCGCAGCTGGTACCTGTATATTCTAGCCAGCGAGAACCTCGCCCAGGGTATGCGGCGCTACGGATACCTGCGTCAGCTTTCGACTCAGATGAACGCCCAGGGCAGGCGCATAATCGAAGAGCGCAAGCACCTCGAAGCCGAGCGCGCAAGACTGGATACGATGCGTATGCAGGCCAAGGCGCTGCGGGACGAAAGGGCATCGGAACTGAACAAGCTGCGCAAAGAAGAAGACAAGTCGCGCGAGCTGGTGAAAGAGCTGCAGAAAGACCGCCGCAAATACCAGGACCAGCTGGCCTCCAAGCGCAAGGAGGTCGAAGCCCTCAACCGCGAGATCGAAAGGCTCATAGCCGCCGCTATGGGCGACCAGGGAGGCAAGAACAAGGGCAAGGCCGGAGGCAAGAAAACCACCACCAAGATAGACCAGGCGCTCTCGAACGAGTTCTCCGCCAACAAGGGCAAGCTGCCGTGGCCGGCCGAGGGCAGGGTCGTGAGCCACTTCGGGCGCAACCCCCATCCGGTGTACACCAGGCTGGAGATGCCTTTCAACAACGGAGTAGGACTTGCCGTCGATAAAGACGCTCCGGTAAAGGCGGTTTTCAACGGCGTGGTTAAGCAGATAGTAGTGGTGCCGGGTTACAACCAGTGCATACTGGTGCAGCACGGAGAATACTTTACCTTCTACTGCAAGATGGGCTCAGTGGCGGTGAAAGCGGGCGACAAGGTCAAGACCGGCGACGTGCTGGGGCACGTAGCATCGGGACCCGACGGAACGCAGCTCCACTTCCAACTCTGGAAGGGACGCGACCCGCAAGATCCTGAAAAATGGTTGCGTTAGATTCTACTCGCCGCTGACCCACACGAGAACGTGGCGGTCGAAAATCATATACTCCAGACTCAACTCTTCCTCGTAACCGTCTTTGTTGATGAAGGTTGCGTCCAGCTCGCCTTCTTTGCGGGGACGCACGGCCTCGATTTCAATCTGCTCGGCGAAGTCGACTTTGTACTGCGACATCTTTTTGTACACGGCCTCTTTGGCGCACCAGTAGATGGCCAGCTGGGTGCGACGCTCGTCCGCATCGTCTTCCAGCTCGTCAAGCTCGTCTTCGGAGAGAGCCTTCTTCTCGACAGCGCTGAAGTCACGGTCGAGTGACTCGCAGTCGATGCCGACTTCTTCTATGTCGTTAAGGATTACAGCCACATACTTGTCGGTATGTGTAATGCTGATATTGACGGAGTTATTCTCGATGTACGGCTTGCCATTGTCGTGATGGCTAAGGTACACTTTCTCTTCGAACATAACGTCCAGAAGAGCCCGCACGGCAAGCTTCTGCTTGCGCAGCGATTCGCTTTTTATGTAAGAGATTTCTTCCAGTTCGTCGGAAGGGATGCTTGTAAGTGCCCGAAGCTCAGCCTCGGTTTCGGTGATTTGCCAGACGCCCAGTCGCAAGTGATAGTCGTCGTCAAGCTCTTTTTGTAGATATAGTGCCATATATTGTTATAACGGAGCAAATATAAACATTTTTTGGAATATGAAAAAATTCCTCTCCCCTACCCGCGTGCGGGATTGGGAATCAGATAGTCGGTCCGGCTCCCTTCCGGTGCGGGAAGGCACCAGCTCCCCTCTTCAATCAGTTTTTTGAATTCAGCCCCGAAGAGCGCCCCGTAATGGTTGATGTAGTATTCCTGCCGGTCCGACCCCTCGATGAAGAACGAGCCGGCACTTTCGGTATCGGCCACCAGGACTGCCTGCCCGCCGGTTCTCATCAGGCCGTAGAGGGCAATTCCGAAGAAATGATACCAGGCACCGTAGTTGTCGCCGTTCTCTTTTGAATCGTGACGTATGTAAGAGAGCTTCTGCTGGATAGCATCGCCTTCCCTCTCCCGGCGGTGGGGCCGCGAGGCCAGCACATTCTCGCAAGTAAGGAAGGTCAGGTAGATGTCTCCATCGTTAAGCACATAGCTCTCTTCGAAGAGGTCGTGCAGCTGAACGCTGCGGTCGGGATACTCGAGTATGCGGGCCTTTAGCGCTTCCTCCTTGCCGGTAACGCAGAAAAGCGAAGTCCAGCCACAGGCAAGGCACACAAACAGCTTGCTCCTGTTCAGCAGAGGGCAGGGAAAGTCTCTCTGCTTTCCGGTCACCCGCCTGGAGAGCCTGTGCCAGTATCCATATTTCAGATACGCCTCTGCTTCGGGCGACCAGCAGTGCTCCTCTCCCATAACCGGAACGATATCCGGAAAGTGGCTCCGCATCAACTCGCAAAACTTGTTCAGCAGGCGCTCATTGTCGATGGGAACGGTTTTGCCTATACGGAAAGGGTCGGAGCGCATCTTTTCTTTTTCCCACTCGGCCTGGGGCAACCCGCCGCCGATAATGGAGAGCAATTTGACCGGAATGGTATCCAGTTTCCTTATCAGATGGGCATCTCCCGCAGGGTCGATGAGCTTATAAGAGTCCTGACTGTAAGCCTCGCTCTCGTAGCCTTGTTCAACCAGAGCTATGAACCCCCGCATACGGGCGGAAGGTCTCCTGTCGGTCAAGACTCCCGACAAGTCGGCGCCCCCGGTCTGCCCCCGGGCGCTGACAAATGCACCCAGGAGATAAAACAACAGAAATGCTTTCTTGCTTGCCCCGGTCATAGTTGATAAAACAAAAATAGGAACTTTTTGCTATTTTTGCGTATTATGAAGAAAATAGCTGTAATTGTTGCCTTGGAGAGCGAGTATGCGCTGGTAAGCAAGGCATTGGGAGGAAGGCCGGAAATCAGCCTGAGTTTATGTGGAATAGGCAAGGTTAATGCCGCTGTTGGCGCCACATCGCTGATAGAACGCTCGAGGCCCGATATAATCATATCCACCGGAGTGGCCGGGGCCATAGACAGCAGTCTCAAGCCAATGGACGTCATTGCTGCCCAGAGGGTTGCCTACCACGACGTCTGGTGCGGCGGCGACCTTCCCATAGGCCAGGTGCAGGGCTTCCCTCTTTACTTCGAGGCCGACAAAGAACTGTACGCCAAAGCAATGGGGCTTAAGGTCGAAGGCCTTACCATAAAAGGAGGCCTGCAGATCAGCGGCGACAGATTCATTACCGCCGCCGACCTCCCCGCCCTGCAAAGCCTGTATCCCGACGCCCTGTCCGTCGATATGGAGTCGGGCGCCCTGTCGCAGACCTGCCACCGCTACGGCATCCCGTTCATCAGCTTCCGCCTTATCTCCGACAGCGCAGACGAAGGGTCGTACAACGACTTCTGGAGCATCGCTCCGGAAAATTCTTTCCGCGTGCTCAGCTCATTCCTCGACGCCATTCAATAAAAAAGCCGGCGCCTGCGAGCTGTTGCTCCGCGGCGCCGGCCTCGTAAATATCGGGTATCCTACAGATTAGGATTCTCCTTCTTCCATTCTGCCACAGGCGGAACAATGCCCAGGGTCACGATCTCGTCGCGCATCTTGCAAAGGTGCTCGTACGAGGCCTTGAGGTCTGCCATTTCCTCGGCGGTGCCTTCGGGTGCGGTGTAGTGTACGCCGTCGGCATCGATAACGGTAGGCATAGCCATCATAACGTTGGTGTAACCCAGCTCAGGGGCGTTCACGTAGCAGCCGGCAGGCCAGCAGAACTTGTCGCCGCCCATTGCAGCCTCGATCATCTTGACGGCCTGGTATGCAGGGCTCTGGAAGGAGCTGCGGCCGCGGAGCTTGATGATGTTGGAGCCGCCCTGGATGGTGGCGTGCTTGATCTCGGCCCAGCGCTCAGCGCTGAGATTCTTCTCGGCAAGAGGAGTGCCGTCGATGAGGGCCTTGCTGGCGAACACCGCCATAGCCTCACCGTGTCCGCCGAATGTGCGGGCACCGGTCACCTTGCACTGCTGTACGCCGAACTCGGCGGCGAGAGCTTCCTGCAGGCGGGTGCTGTCAAGAGCGGCGAGGGAGGTGAGCTGGTTGGGCTTGAGGCCGGAATGGATGAGTGCCGTGAGGGCGGTTACATCGGCAGGGTTGAAGATGACAACGACGTGCTTAACATCGGGGCAGTATTTACGGATGTAGTCACCGAACTCGGCGGCAATCTGGCAGTTGCCCTTAAGCAGATCCTCGCGGGTCATACCCTCTTTACGGGGTGCGCCGCCAGACGAAACGATGTACTTGGCATCCTTGAAAGCGGTTTCAGCGTCAACCGTCCAGGTGACGTTGGCACCCTCGAATGCACAATGATAGATTTCTTCTGCTACTCCGTGCACACCGGGCTCATAGATATCATAAAGGCAGATGTTGGGAGTAAGGCCGAGCATAAGAGCGGTCTGGGCCATATTGGAGCCGATCATTCCGCCGGCGCCCACAATGGTCAATTTTTCGTTAGTCAAATACTTCATAATATCGAAAATTGTATAGTTCAAAAAATCTTTCAAATTTACATCTTTTCTGCGAAAAATAAAAAATTACTACTCTCTTTTGGCGGTTTGGGCAAAGCTTGCTAAATTTGCAGCCTACTCGGGGTGTGGCGCAGTTGGCTAGCGCATCTGGTTTGGGACCAGAGGGTCGAAAGTTCGAGTCTTTTCACCCCGACAGCTGATAATTAGGTACTTGCAGAAACGCGGGTAGATGCGTCGCCTGCCTGGGCTACCGAGGCGTTGCGGCATATTCCCCAGATTGTAGAGCGGCCCTGCAAATCTAAACCATTGCAGCATAGCTGTTTAAACGATTCAGGGTACTCTGTATTGGGGTACCCTGAATTACTTATTATACTGATTATCAGACGTTTGGCTTCGATTGTTTATTGCGTCGAATAGAAGTATAGGGTCTTCTTGACGAGGAAATCAACAAAAGCAGTCCGGCTTCGAAAGCCCTCCGGAATCGCCACATAGATATACCAAGCACCTGGATACTCCCAGTTCCACTGGAAGTATGATTCAACCGGATATGGGTCTATGACAGAATTGATGTTAGGATTGACCAGCCGCACCCTCTCCAAAACTTCTTTATGGATTTCTGTTCTCAATTCAGCCGCGTACTTTAAATCCTGCTCACTGGGATCTGGAATATTCGTGTTCATAGTATGCAAAGATATTAATAACGGGACAAGGATGAATGAAAAAAGACCTGGAATCTTACCGGAACCAGGTCTTTTCCTTTTAGTCTTTCGGGCAAACAGGACGAATTGAGTTACCATAGGAACGTTGAGTACTCATCACATAGTATTCCCGCGCATTAAAAGATAGTTCATTCCCTAAATCGTAACGACTGATTGATGAGGCCCAATAATCGCCACCATAGCTCGAAAGAGTATGGCTTCCATAATCCCAGTAACCACCAGCTGGAAGAAAAATACTATTGCCACTAGGCCCAGTTACCTCATAACCATTAATTCCATTTCGTGAACTCCATAACCACTGACACTTGCTTATTAGTTCATTATAATCATTTACAGTAGGAATTCTCCAAGGGGCCCCTAACTTTACATGAGCAGCATCGTCCTCATAATCATATTCGCTTAAATCCGTTTTATTATCTACGACTCCTTGTGAACTGTCAGAATTATATTTAGTCAAATTATTATAATCTCCCCACTTATATGTGTCCCAAAAATATCGGCCCTTGGGTTCAGTCTCTCCCCAAGCGTAGAAATCACCATACTCTTCTGGCTTTGTGGCTCCGAGATTGAACGAGGACCACATCACAGAAAGGCCGAGATCTATAGCATCTAATGTTGAATAATCATTATCATCATCTGATATAAACAGATCAGATAGCACAAGCCGAAGCCCCATATCGAAATTAGATTCCATATTATTCTGGCCGACCAAATAGACTTGGTCGGCGCGCTGCGACACGCGACAGAACCATTTCTCGTTACTCAATCCGCCGCCGCGCATTAGGTATACGGAGGAAGTCGTCTGATTATAAGGGTTATATTCGGGAGATCTATTATAATAGTCCGGATCCCAATAATCCAGGCAAGGCTCCCACACATTACCGCTCATATCGTAAATCCCAAGCTCGTTCGCCCTCTTTTGAGCTACGGGATGAGTTGCGCCAAAACTATTATCTTCAAACCAGGCCACCTCACTCACATTGTCGCTTCCCGCATATTTATACCCGTTGCTCTTTTTCCCTCCTCTGGCTGCATATTCCCACTCAGCTTCAGTCGGAAGCCGGAAATGCCTTCCAGTCAATTTGTTCAGTTTGGATATGAATTGCTTCATATCATTTCTGCTTACGTACTCCACAGGATTATCGGGACTCTTGTTATTTGAGGGATTGCTTCCCATAACGGCTTCCCAGAGCGCCTGCGTAACCTCGGTCTGACCTATTGAGTAAGTATCAAGAGTAACTCTGTGCTGTGGCATCTCATCGGAAGATGCATCCCTGTCACTCTTTGGAGCTCCCATCATGAAAGATCCACCTTCTACCTTAATCATTTTGAAAGATACGCCATTTACGGTAATCGTTTCATTATCTGCTGTAGTATCAGATTGACCACTAGATACAGGACGGATACCCAAGCCATCGCAACGGTTCCACTTCCCTACTGATGGCCAAAGGAAAGCATCAGCATACCTAGATCCTTCAGAATTAAGATCTGACGTCCAATAATAGTGAGAATCATTATTGACGATATATGAAAACTTTAGTCCGTTACATGGAATGAAGATTGCATTATCAGTCTTGGCACTACTTACCAAGAAGCCATCTTTCCCTTTATATTGAGTCTTTGTCCATTGACATTGTTCAGATAGTTCCCTCCATTCAGCCGACGAGGGCATTCTCAATTTCCCTTGAGAATTGGCATAGGCAGCATCGTCAGAGAGGTCCAGTGATATCTTGTTATCAACCGTGCCATATGTTGATTGAGTGCAGTATTTCTTCAATGACGTTTCTGTGCCATTACTCCACCTATATGTTGACCAGTTATACGTGGACTTTGTCTGCGTTTCACCCCATGCATAGTAATCTCCTGGCTCTTGAGGTTCAGAGGCCCCTAAATTACATGATGCCCATTTCACTGAGAGGCCAAGGTCAATTAAGTCTCCCGGCGTAGGTTCAGTAGGAATGACACTGTCCACCTCGGAAACAAAGTCATAAGGCTCTCCCCCAAAAAACGTTCCTTTCTTATCCATTGCATATGCGATGACAGTATATTCAACACCCTTCTTCAAATTTGGCAAAGGAGCATAGAACAAATTCCCGTCATTGGTCGCCGGCACATCATCCCTTAAATCTACATTAGCGCCCTTCTCGGATAACTTAAAGCCCTTCTTTAATTGATCGCCATCCATATTAAGGACTCCGCCGTAAGCATACATTTTACCGTTTATGTTGAGAACAGTAAGAGTAGTGACAGAAGGATCATGATTCTGTACAGGATCATTTTTATGGTAATTACGCGGGGCTATTAAATAGACTGCGTCTTCAAGTTTATGACTATAGTGACTAGGACCATTTTCTTTATAATCAGATTCTTTCTGAGAATAGAACTCCAATCTCATGACGCCAGGAGAGAAAAACGATGTAACAACGTATGGATTCAATTTGCTTTGCTTATACATGCCAAGCGGGACCCCATACATGTCCTTCTCAACAAAATCCATAGAACGAGTAAAATAAACGCGCCCTTGAGGTGTGGTGTTATTCCAAATATTTACAGTTTCACCTGAATCTAAAATGTAATCAAAATAAACCAATTCATTACCTCCGATTCCAGCAGAGTAAATGGCAAACGGGTTGACACAACCACCATTCTCAGGAGAGGTTATTTGAATCTTGTGAGGCTTTAGGCGTCCCCGTTCGGGTTCAGCAAAGCAGATATCTTTAGGAAAGAATGAAAAGTCTTTTACCCTTCCTTTAACCCTCAGAGTGGCTCCGCTATTCGTGTATTTATCTTCTATCCCTCCTACAGAATTCTTGAAATTAGCGAGAAATGAACCCAAAGTAAAATAATGATTACCTAAATAATTAGCCATTATTAGGGCATACGCTTCCCCTAACATATTAACATTGTCCCAGCCGACCATACAAACATTATACATATCGTAATCAGCCCTAAGAGAATGACAACTTGATAGATAAAGCATCTTCCCTGCCAATTTATCTGAAGATATATTTTTAAGGAAATAGTGAAGGCTTGCTCCTCTATACGTATGGCCGACTAACTGATTAACTGTATTGCCGACCTGATTCTTCCCTGCCGGTGTTAACGGTACATATATTTCACCTGCCACACTGCTATTAGGCATGCCATAGCCCTCGTATTTTTTATAATACTCCCCTCCGATAGCAATATGCCCGGATTCATCCCCAAGCGTTGATATAAAAATGGCAACGCATTCCTTATCTTCCAATGCCAACACAAGGGTGTTAACACTAAAATCAGAAAAAGGGTGTTCAATAACTGTATAACTTGCTAATGAAAATTGCTTGGCAACGCTTTTCATTAACTGGTTCTGGTTCTTTCTCCCATTATCATTAGAAAAAAGATTGAAGATATGAATCTTATTCTTACCTGTAGCTTTTGTATCCATCGGGCCATTAATAGACCACTGATTGACGTTCACTGTGCTGTTCGCTGAATTTTCATCGTCGAATGCTGTACCATAATCAAAGAGAAAGTACTCTACCGAGTCGTCAACATAGGTGACATAAACACCTGCACTTGTTACTTCCGCGGCCTTAACAGACGGTAATGCTATTATTTTATCAATATTCCCCTGTATCAACGATTCAGCATTAAAACTATCCGTAATACAAGATGACACGACATCAATGATGCTCGCGTGATCTGACTCATACTGCTGTTCATTTACTTCTTTTGAAGTCTCGGGGTCAGGAGAGTCAATCTCATGCACACACGCTAGAACAAAAAGACTCATGATAAAATAGCCAGCATACTCGAAGAGAAGAGGAATAATACGCGATCTCATATATTGCACAGTTTAATTCAACATGATGATAATGACGAAAACAAAGATAGAGTATTCTCCCGTTATTATCAACACTATACTTATGACAACTCGGAAATTATCAATTGCACCGCATCAATATACCTCCGGTTCCTGAGGCGTCCTATTACATGGACCGTATCTCCCTTCTTAAGGACCAGAGGGTCGAAAGTTCGAGTCTTTGCACCCCGACAAACAAAAAAATACTGTGTGTCAGAGGGCTCTGGCACACAGTACTTTTTTAAATAATCAACTCTAATTCACGGGCAGGCCGCCGCTGACAGTCCAATTGTTAAGAGGATAGTCGGAGAAGGAAGAGGCGAACGAGCCGAGCTGGGCAGATGCTGAAGAGGCATAATCGGCTGAAGAATACCCCTCGATTGCGCTGGCGCTAACATTTGACCCTATCGGGCCCGCAAGCAAGCCTCCGTCATTCACGAACGCACACTCCTTGACCGTAGCTGCGGTATTATCCACCACTATTCCAAACAACGCCCCTATCAGGGCCGCATCGGTGTCGGAAGGTACGGACCCTCCGTTCACATCGGCTTTGGACAAGTTGCTCGTACAACCGGCCACCAAAAGGGAACCTTGATCGGAGTCACGCATCGAAGCATAACCTATCACTCCACCCACCGCAGGCTTACTTGCCGACGAAGGATAGACAAAGGTGAGCGAATGAGCATAGCTGTTAAGGATCCTGGCATTGGAATTGGCGTCGGTAAGGCGTACCCATCCAACCACACCGCCCATACGGCAGTCAGACTCGGAAGAATTGATGGTCAGCGACTTGACTCCGCAGTTGGCAAGCGTAAGCAAGTAATCGGAGTCGGGGTAGATATAACCGGCGATACCGCCAAGATAGTAGGTTCCGGTAATATCGACAGTCTCAACCAAGCATCCGTCGATAAAGCAATCGCCGCCACGTGTAATAGGACGGCCGGCAATACCGCCGACACTGTCAACACCCTTGATACTGGTATTCTTAACGCTGGTATTCTTGACTGTGCCAAGGTCAAACCGGCCCACGACTCCGCCGATATTGGTTGCTGTGCCGCTGATGGAAACACCATCAACAGTACAATCATCAACCGTGGACTCAGTGTTCTTGAAGAAACCGGCAACGCCGCCCAGGCCTCCCAGGCCGGTGATGACCGTGCCCTC
The DNA here is from genome assembly GCA_017651465.1 of Bacteroidales bacterium. Classification (GTDB taxonomy): domain Bacteria; phylum Bacteroidota; class Bacteroidia; order Bacteroidales; family UBA932; genus Cryptobacteroides. Next base: position 5,579 of record JAGCCX010000081.1, on the reverse strand, counting down.
ATTGACGGTACAGCCAACGATGGTAGCACCCTCGGGAAGGGCCGCTATACCTGCCACATAGTTCTTGGATGAAGAAATAGTACAAGCAGACACAGTACAGTTCTCGAAAGTGGTATTGGGCTTTGTCCAGCCGGCAATACCGCCTGCATCCTCGCCAGTTCCGGTAATCTTGGAAGAAATAACCGAGCAGCCTTTGACCACACCTCCGACTATCTTTCCGCAAACACCTCCTATCTCGGCGGAACCCTTGATCGTGGCGTTGGTGACCTGGCAGTTCTCGATAGTTCCGCCGGAAGGCAGGTGAGCCACGATACCGGCTGCGTAATTAGCGGTAGTGCTGACAGTTACGTCAGAGACGGTGCAGTTCTTTACCGAGCCTCCGTCAATCTGGGCGGCAATTCCCGCGCACATATTCGCGCTCGCTTCAAGACTGCCGCCGCTGAGGCTGCAGGAGCGGATGGCAGTGTTCGTAGCGTGGCCTACAATGCCGCCGACACGTACGAAACTGCCGGTATTAACCCGGTTGACAGCATTGATGCCTTGGATAATGGCATTCTCGGTGTAGCCGAATATTCCGCTGGCAGGATTGTCGGAAGACTCGCCCTCGGTAACCACGTTGGAGATAGTCTTGCCCGCACCGTCATAGTAGCCTTTGAAAGGCTTGGCGGAGGTCTGGCCGATGGGGACGAAGTTCACTCCGGCCATATCTATGTCGGCAGTCTGGACATAATACTTGTCCGCAAAATCGGCGTAGGAATCACCGGCCAGCTTGTCGGCCACAAGGGAAAGGACATCGGCAGACGAGACCTTGTAAGGATCGTCTGCGGTGCCGGAACCTTCAATCTCGACGACTACGGAGCCGCTTTCGACCATCGCTGCGGTGGGCATCTTGCGCACCTTTCCGCGGACCACGGCGTTGTTTGCGGTTGTCGATAGCGATGCTATCTCAGCGCCCTCGGCATCGAAAGCCTTGAGTGTCATTCCCGTCGAGAAGGCTCCTTCGGGGGCCATTACATAAAACTCATATGGCGTGCTGCCAAGAGTGAGAGCCGACTCGGGCTGGAGGCGGATGCGGTTGGCGAATGCCTTGTTGCTCATACTCACCGAGCTGATGTCCTTGGCGGAATAGTCGGGCGTAATCTCGCAAGTGCCGTGCAGCACGCTGCCGGTATTTTCGTCGCTAAGCTCGAAGTAACTGACGGGGAAGTCCTGACCGGTAAGGCTGAACTTTACTGCTCCCAGCACATACTTCATAGCGAAGCTTGTGCTGCCGTCGGCCCAGAAAGCCGCTGCAGGCAAGAGCCCGGCAGGACAGTCATCAGGGATAATGTTCTGGGTTCCAGGTATATTCAGTATTACTTTGTCGTTGTCGGACATACCGTCAACAAGGGCATAAGGATATACGGCACTGATTTTTCCGTCGGCGCGGGTACGTCCGGTGAATTTGGCAGAATGGCCGTCGGCACTTATATCGGAAGTAGAGGTCTTGAAGCAGTCGCCACTCTCCCAGTAAGGCTGGGTGTCGCTGCGGACCCAGATGCAGTCGCCGGCTTCCCAGCGGGCCTCGGTATAGGTGCCATAGTCGCCGGTAAAATGTATTTTGGTTCCGGGCTCGCCGATGGTGGCTTCGAGGGTTACAAGATCCTCGCCGGCGAGAGGCTCTGCATCTTTAGTACAAGCAATCGCCGCAACAGCCGAAACCAGAAGAACAGTAATAAAATATCTCGTTTTCATCACCAAGCACCGTTATTGTTGTCAAAATTGCTAATGGAACCGTTGCCGGACTCGTTGTAGGAGTAATCCTCCAGCCAGCTGCCGAGTTCGTTGTAAATCTTCTCGGCTATAAAGCGCATAGCCGTGGCAGAATAGTGGTCGCTGGAGTTCCGCCTCAGATCGCCGGTCGTATAAATGTTGCTCCAGTCGAAGTCGTGCTTGGGCATATTGGGCTGATATCCCTGCGAGAGGTATTCGAAGTTCCATCCCAGGTCGTTGAAACCGTTTACGGCATACAGGTCAACTGCGCGGCAGTTGCTGTAGTGGTCGGCGATATGGAGAAGGACCTCTTCGACATCCGGGGTCAGGGTGTCGTGGATGATGACCACGATCTTGACGTGAGGATACTGGAGGGAGATCATTTTCACGAGCTTCACATAAGCCTCGACGAAGGTTCCGTCAGGGAGATTCTTGGCCTCGTCGAGGGTCTGGCAGGCGTCGGCAACGGCATAGACGGCGTTCATCGCAGCGTCGCCGGGACGGTGCGGGGTTCCCGAAGGATAGCGCTCGAGTTTGACGTTGCCCAGCATATAATAGCAATTGTGCGCCCAGTCGTTGGCGCCGCCGTTGATCAGAACGATATCCGGCGAGCCGAGACCGCCGTTTTCGATGTACCGGGCGTTGAAATCCTGGTCGTACCAGTACGAGCTGGAATTGGACGTGTCGGTGCAGCGGGTAACCGCCGTGCCGGAGAAAGCCAGGTTTGTATCCCATACCGCGTTGGAAAGATACTCATAGGTCAGCATATACCAGTAGGTCTGTGCCGCCGAAGTCACGTTGCCGTCGGTGGATGGATAATGGCAGCGGTAGCCGTTAGGGGCCTTGCTGCTGTTGTAACCGTGCGGCGCATATCCGTCGAACGAAGAAAGAGAGTCGCCTATCAGACTGACCCTGAGGGGCTTGTTCTTGCCGGTCGAAGGATTGGCTGCAATGCCGTCGAATACCGGATATCCGTTTGGTCCGCTCACCCAGGCGCGTAGCGCAAGAGGCCCGCTGTAGGAATTCCTGAAAGCATTGAGGTAACCCAGCAGGGTGCCGTCAACCATTCCCTGCACGGGCAAGGCAAGGCATTCGACACTGGTGCCGGAATTGGCTTTACCAAGGGCGGGCAGGCTGTTGATGTAATATACGTGGTCGAAGTTGGTCTTGTTCACCAGGCCCACAAGAGCGGCATAGTTGAAATAAGCGCTTGCCGGCTCGCGCTGCCCGTTTATGACGGCACGTCCTTTGGCCAAAGTGGTATATGACCCGCAAATGTTGACGCTGGCGTTGGTTCCGCCTTGCTCGCCGATGAATCCGGCAAGGTCAGCCTCGGTGCCCTGAGGGAAGTCGGCGCGTATGACCGAAGGATCGGAGATGCAGTTGACAATGTTGAGCGTGGCGGAGGTGCTGCCCATCCTGGCCCAGGCCACAATACCTGCAATCATAGTCCAACCGCTCTTGGCATAACCGGCATTGATAATCTCGCCGCCGATGAAAGCACAGTTGCTGATGTTCATCACCGTGCTGTTGCTGGTGGGATTGAACTCTCCGACTATGCCGCCGACTGAATAGTTAGCCGCAACGGTCTTGGCGTAAACGGCGCAATTGTCGATATTAATGGTCTGCGCATTGTCTTTCCAGTACACATAAGCAGCAATGCCGCCGGCCTGGTCCAGACCGCTGCGGATGGTGGAATTGGAGCCCACGACGCAGTCGAGTACATCGCCGTTCTGGAGCCAGCCCACGATACCGCCTGCGCCGGGATACCAGCATATAACATCGGCCTCAACCTCACAGCCTTTGATGGTGCCGCCCTTGAGCATCTCGCCGGCAATTCCGCCTACGTAGTAATTGTCACCGGTTACGGTGGAACCGGCAAGCACCTGGCAATTCTCGACGGTACCCTGGCTAATCTGCCCGACGATACCGCCCAGCTGCTCTCCCTTGCTGGTCACGTTGCCCTTGAAAGTGCAGTTCTTGATACTAGCATTTCCCAGGTAGCCGGCAATGCCGCCGACGCAGGAAACCACCGTGATGCCCTGGAATGTGTCGGAATCCTCGTTGTGGATGAATCCTTCGAAAGAGCAGTCGCTGATGGATCCGCCGTCAACGTAGCCGGCAACACCGCCGCACGCGCACTTGACGAAATCTACCACGGCATTGATATGTATGCCGCTGAAGGTGGTTCCGGTGCTGTAGCCAGCAATCACTCCCTGGTTGCCGGATGTTCCATTATTTGTATATCCGTCGATATTGAGGTTGCTGATAGTGGCGCCATCGGTATATCCGAAGAGTCCAGCAGCTGCGTTGGAAGCGGGGGTGGGACTGAGGTTGCCCAAAGTGAAGCCGCCGCCGTCGTAAGTGCCTTTGAAGGGCGCAGTGGACTGCTTGCCTATACACTCAAAAGCAGTATCCTGCATATTGATGTCGCGAATCTGGCGATAAAATCCGGAGGCGTAGTCCGCAGATGAATCACCGTTGATCAGTTCGTCCATCTGCTTGACGTCTGCCGGAGTGGCAATGCGCCAGGGATTGGCCTTGGTGCCCTCGCCTCCGCTGAACAGAACCGACTCGGGATCGATGGCCTGCATATCGGATATGCATCCACGCTGGATCTTGCAGTCAGTTTCGGTGGTTAAGCTCTTGACTGCCGCATTGTTGGAGTCGTACAAAACGCAGGTAAAGCCTTTAGCGAATGCCCCGGCAGGAACTACAAAATAGAATGATGTAGCCTCTGCGCTCAGCGTCACGGCCTCGGGGCAGGTAAGGGTGAGAGTATTGGCCCCCTGCTCTGCATTACTGATTTGTACGTCTCCGAGGGTGTTGTCATCCTGCTTGACGGCCAGGCGGCAGGTGCCCCAAAGCTTGAAATCGGGATTGTTGTCGGAGATGACAAGTTTCTTGACCGAGGCAGTGCCGGTAAGCTTGATTCGCAGCAGACCGAAAAGGTTGCTCATACTGAAGCTGGTGCCGGACGCCCAGGCGGCGGCAGTTACGTTGCTCGCCGGGTCGAAGCTGTCGGGTACGTATGCCTGTTCACCTTTGAGGACAAACACCAGCTGGGTATTGCTGGAGCTGTTCGACACGGCAGAATAAGGATAGATGGCTACGTACGGGCCGTCAGAGGGAGCCTCTCCGGTAAAGGCGGCACGCTTTCCGCCGTCGGTGATGGCTGATTCGCTGGTGCTGAACAGGTTGCCGGGTGTGCCGGCCTCCTGGGCTGCTGAACGGACCCAGATCTGGTCTGTGTCACTCCAGAGAACGGGGGTCGTGGCGCCCTCGGAAGCTCCGAGCGAGGTCTTTGATTCTACAAGAGTGGCTGTAAGGGTGAGTGTGGGGTATTTACCCGTGGGGACCTGTGGTTCAACCTCCCTGGCACAGCCCGCCAGGATGGCTATCAACAATCCCGCTAATGCTAATCGTTTCATAAGGCAGGACGTTTACCAAGTCAGCTCTTCATCGGAGTTTTCAAATGGTTCGGAGGTGACGTCTCCGGACAAGCAGATAACAGCCTCATCCTCATACGGAAGATCCTCGCTGCGAGGAGGCCGGTAGAAGGGTTTGTGAAGAAACATAGTGTTAATAATTTTGGTTGTACAATGGTGCGAATTTAGCTTTTTTATAATAATTATACAAGCTATAAAAACACAAAACGGTGGCCTTGCGACCACCGTTTCAGTAAAAAAACCGTTGTTACTCAACGAAACTTATGCCGGAAATCTTGCTGGCAGAGTTGGCATTGATACAACCGATGTAAGTCATAATGTTCTCAGAATTAATATCAAACATCTCGTGATTTCCATCGGATTTATACACGCCAAGCT